>DASTGG010000105.1:0-50248 GCA_035719385.1 Usitatibacter sp. | reverse complement strand
ACGCAGGGCAGGCCGTAGTTGTTGCGGATGTTGTTGACGTGGCGCTCGATGTTGGTGATGCCCTTGGCGAGCGCTTCCAGGTTCTCCTTGCCGAGCTCCTTCACGTCCACGCCGCCGTGGTACTTGAGCGCGCGGATCGTGGCGACGAGCACCACGGCCGAGGGCTTGAGGCCCGCCTTGCGGCACTTGATGTCGATGAACTTCTCGGCGCCGCGGTCCGCGCCGAAGCCGGCTTCCGTGATCACGTAGTCGCCGAGCTTGAGCGCGGTCTGGGTCGCGAGCACGGAGTTGCACCCGTGGGCGATGTTGGCGAACGGGCCGCCGTGGATGAAGGCCGGCGCGTGCTCGAGCGTCTGCACGAGGTTGGGGGCCAGCGCATCCTTGAGCAGCGCGGCCATGGCGCCGTGGGCCTTGAGGTCGCGCGCGAGGATGGGCTTCTGGTCGCGCGTGTAGCCGCAGACGATCTTGCCGAGGCGCTCCTTGAGGTCCTTGATGCTCGTGGACAGGCAGAAGATCGCCATGACTTCGGAAGCCACGACGATGTCGAAGCCGTCCTCACGCGGGAACCCGTTGGCCGGGCCGCCGAGGGCGACGGTGATCTGGCGCAGCGCGCGGTCGTTCATGTCCAGCACGCGCTTCCACGTGATGCGGCGCTGGTCGAAGCCCAGCTCGTTGCCGTGGTTGATGTGGTTGTCGATCATGGCCGCGAGCAGGTTGTTCGCGAGCTGGATCGCGCCGAAGTCGCCCGTGAAGTGGAGGTTGATATCCTCCATCGGGACTACCTGCGCATAGCCGCCGCCTGCCGCGCCGCCCTTCATGCCGAACACCGGGCCGAGCGAAGGCTCGCGCAGGCAGATGATCGCCTTCTTGCCGATGGCCTGGAACGCATCGCCGAGGCCGACCGTGGTCGTGGTCTTGCCTTCGCCGGCGGGCGTGGGGCTGATGGCCGTGACGAGGACCAGCTTGCCGTCGGGCTTGTTCTTCAGCGTGTCGATGAAACTGAGCGAAATCTTGGCCTTGTAGTGGCCGAACGGCGAGAGCGCATCATCCGGGATGCCGAGCTTCGCGGCGACCTCGCGGATGGGCTTCATCTTCGCGGCTTGCGCGATCTCGATGTCGCTGGGAACAGGCTTTTTCTTTGCCTCGGGGGCAACTGCGGTCAGCATTGGGGTCTCCTCGGGAGGAACTAAGGGGAAGCCGGGGAAGTCCCGAATTCCTTTGCGGAAAGTATAGAAAGTCCAAGAATCGCCCAGCCTTGACTCGGGTCAAGCGCTTCCGGCCGCCCATGCACCCCCACGAGACGCTCCTCGCCCAGCTTTTCGACCGCCTCGCGGCACGGGATGCCGCGGGCGCGGCACGCTGCTACCACGCCGACATCTTCTTCACCGATCCGCTGTTCCCGCGCGTGCGCGGCGCGGACGTGCGCGAGCTCTGGGCCATGGCCTTCGACGAGTTGGGGGACCTCGAGCTGCGGGTTTCGGGCATGGCGGCGGACGACGATGGCGGCCAGGCTTCGTGGCTCGCGACCTATACCTTCGGCGCGCGGCGGCGGCGGGTCGCCACGGCGGGCCGGTCGCTCTTCGCGTTCCGCGACGGCCTCGTCTGCCGGCACTACGACCACTTCTCGCTGTGGCGGTGGTCGGCTTCGGCGCTGGGCCCGGCCGGCGCGGCGCTCGGCTGGTTCGGTCCCTTCCGCTGGGCGGTGCGGCAGGCGCTGGCACGCCGTTTCGAGCGCTATCGCGCGTAGCGCTATCGCGAGCTAAAGCGGAAAACGGAGTCGAACGAAGTACGAACGAAGGAAACCGAGGTTTCGTGAATTTCGTGTCCAAGCCGGCATTGGCACGAATGACACGCAAATCTCCGTTCAGCTCCGCTCGTACTCCGTTTGACTCCGTTTTCCGCTTTAACCCCGCGAGCGCAGCGTCAGGCCAGCACCGGCTGCCGGGCGAGCAACGCAGCGAACTTGTCGGCGGTGACCGGCCTGCCGAGGTAATGCCCCTGCAGCTCGTCGCACGCGTGGCGGCACAGGAAGTCCATCTGCTCGCGCGTCTCCACGCCCTCGGCGATCACGCGCAAGCCCAGGCTCTTCGCCATCGCGATGACCGCCATCACGATGGCCGCGTCGTCGGCATCGTGCGAGATGTCGCGCACGAACGACTGGTCGATCTTGAGCTTGTGGAACGGGAAGCGCTTGAGGTAGGCGAGCGACGAGTAGCCGGTGCCGAAATCGTCGAGCGCGAGCCGCACGCCGAGCGCGCCGAGCTCGTCGAGCGTGGCGACCGCGTCGGCCACGTTCTTCACGAGCATGCTCTCGGTGAGCTCGAGCTCCAGCCACGCGGGCGCGAGGCCGTGTCGCTGCAGCGCACGGCGCACCGTCTGCGCGACGTTCTCGTGGTTGAACTGCCGCGCCGAGAGGTTGACCGCGACCACGATGCCCGGGTAGCCGGCCGCCTGCCACTCGGCGTTCTGCCTGCAGGCGGTCTCGAGGACCCATTCGCCGATCGGCACGATGAGCCCGGTGTCCTCCGCCACGCGGATGAATCGCGAGGGCTCCACGAGCCCCTCGTGCGGGTGGCGCCAGCGAAGCAGCGCCTCGGCGCCGACGATGGCGCCGCTCGTGGCGCTCACGAGCGGCTGGTAGTGCAGCTCGAAGTCGCCGTTGTCGATCGCGCGCCGCAGCCCCTGCACGGTCGCGAGCCGCGTCCCGACCGAGCCGTTCATCGCGGCGGTGTAGACGTGATAGCCGTTGCGGCCCTGCTCCTTCGCGTGGTACATCGCCGCGTCGGCATTCTTCAGCAGCGCCTGCGCGTCGGCCCCGTCGCGCGGATAGAGGCTCGCGCCCATGCTGCAATCGACCTGGATCTCCTGGTCGCCCACGCTGAACGGCGCGGTCATCGCCGCCTGGATGCGCTGCATGGCGGCGAGCACTTCGTCCTCGCCGTCGGCGTCGTAGAGCACGATCACGAACTCGTCGCCGCCCGCGCGCGCCACGGTGTCCACGTCGCGAACGACCCCCGCCAGGCGTTCGGCCACCTGGCGCAGCAGCTCGTCGCCCGCGCGGTGGCCCAGGCTGTCGTTCACGATCTTGAAGTGGTCGAGGTCGAGGTACACGACCGCCATGAGGCGCTGGTAGCGATGCGCGCCCGCGATCGCCTGCTCCAGGCGGTCGTCGAGGAGGTTGCGGTTGGCGAGCCCCGTGAGCGAATCGTGGTTGGAGCGATGCGCGAGGTCGCTCTCGTAGCGCACGCGCTCGGTCACGTCGTTCACGATGCTCACGACGTGCGTCACGCGCCCGTCCGCATCGCGCACCTGCGCGATCGACAGCTCGTTCCAGAACACGCTGCCGTCCTTGCGGAAGCAGCGCAGGACCACCTTGGCCGGCCGCCCCTCGCGCAGCGCCATGCGCACTTCCGACAGGCCGAGCTGGTTGAGATCGTCGCGCACGATGAAGCGCCCGTTGCGCCCGATCGCCTCCTGCGCGCCGTAGCCGGTGATGCGCTCGAAGGCCGGGTTCACGTAGACGATCGGATGGTCCGGCAGGCAGGAGTCGGAGATCATGATGCCGTTGATCGAGGACTCGATCGCGCGGTCGCGCACGCGCATCGCCTCCTCGCCCTGCCTGCGCTCGGTGATGTCCTGCACCACCCAGATCACGCCCTTCGAGGGGTCGGCGCGGTCGACGAGCGACAGGTTGTGCGAGGCCCAGAAGAGGCTGCCGTCCTTGCGCCGCGCCTCGGCGTCGCCGTTGCCGATGGGCACGTCCAGGTGCTGGACCGACATGCCGAGGATCTCGCCGCGCTGGTAGCCGTACATGCGCGCGAAGCTGCCGTTGCATCGCGCCACGCGATCGTCGCGGATGAACGCCATGCCGACCTCGGTGCTCTCGAGGATCGTCTCCTCCTCGACGCGAAGCTCGCGCACGGTCTCGGAGGCGTTGCGGTGCGCCTCGGCGAGCCGCAGCGACGCGACGCCGTAGGCGAGGTCGTCGGCCATCTCGCGCAGCAGGTGGCGCTCCTCGGTGGTGAACGCATTCTCGTCGCAGGCGTGGATCGTGAGCGCGCCGAAGGGCTCGCGTTGCTTCTCGAGCGGCAGCGATATCGACGGGCAGCCCTCGAGCGCGCCCGGGATGTCGTAGCACGGCGCCGCCGCCGCCACCGGCTGCTCGAAGGGGCGGAACGTGACCTGCGCGCTCGCGTAGCCGCCGGTGCGCACGATCACGCGGCAGATCGACTGCAGCAGGTGCGGCTCGTCGCGCGCCACCACGAGCACCTGGTTGCACTCGCTGATCATGCGCAGCGTGCGGTTCATGCGCACGAGCTCGAGCTCCTGGCGCTTGCGCTCGGTGATGTCCTCCTTCACCGCGATGAAGTTCACGATCTCCCCCGCCGCGTTCTTGACCGGCGAGATGATCTCGTACTCCCAGTACGGGTCCCCGTTCTTGCGGCGGTTCTGCATCTCGCCGCGCCACTGGCGCCCGGCGCGCAGCGTCGCCCACAGCTCGTCGTACACGTGGCGCGGCGTGAGGCCGCCCTTGATGACCGAGGGCGGCTGCCCGCGCACCTCGTCCAGCGAATACCCGGACACCTCCGAGAACCTGGGATTGGCGTAGAGGATCCGCCCCTCGATGTCCGTGATGACGGTCGCCGCCGGGCTCTGCTCGACGGCATGGGAAAGCTGGCGCAGCGAGGCTTCGGCCTGCATGCGGCGCGCCTCGCGGTCGAGGTTGTCGAGCGCGAACGAGACGTCCACCGCCATCTCGTCGAGCAGGTCCACGAGCGCCTTGTCGAAGAAGCCGGGCCTGTCGGAAAAGAGCGTGAGGCAGCCCACGGTGCGACCGCCCTGGCGCAACGGAAAGGACGCTCCCGAGCTGAACGCGGCGTGCGCGATCTCCAGCGGCTTGCCGCAGGAGGCCACGGGCCGCGCGTGCGCACCGCCTTCCTGCAGCATGCCGATCCACGCCATGCGCAGGCCGGCGACGTCCACGGCGATGCGGCACACCTCCTGGAAGAGGGCATCGCGCTCGCGCAGGCGCACGATCGCCTGGTTGGTCTGGCTGAGGGCGCGATACAGGCGCGCGAGGCGGTCGGCGCCCAGGGCGGCGGGCTCGGGCCCGTTCTGTTCCATGCAGGAATCGGCTGCAAGATCCGCGCCGCGCGAATTGCATGAGCCAGCGCATGGAAACGCCGCGCCGTTCCCGGTTCCGGGAAAGGCGTGCGATTCGCGGAGTCGAATTCGGGAACCGCGGCGACCGCTCTTCCTTGATCGAAATCACGCGCGCGGCGCGCGCGCCATGGGATGCTCGCCTCACCCAACCGGAACGGATCGGATGGACCCGCATCGTCCCTTCGACGCGCTCGGCGCGATCGACACCCGCTCGCCGCTGAAGGTGGCGCAGGCGATCCAGGGCATCCTCGGCGGCCGCATCGACGGCTGGGATTCGGCTTTCCTCTTCGAGGCGTTCGACAACGTCGAGCGGCTCTACGCGGGCAACCGCGAGGGCTTCCTGCCGTGCGACACGCCCTACCACGACCTGCGGCACGCGCTCGAGACGGCGCTCGCCATGGCGCGGCTGGTCGACGGCTGGGAGGTGTCGCTCGCCTCCGCGCGCGGATCGCTCGGCGCCGACGTCGCGCTGCTCGCCGTGATCCTGGCGCTCATGCACGACGTGGGCTTCCTGCGGCGCGACAGCGAGCGTCACCTGAACGGCGCCTCGTTCACCGCGCAGCACGAAGCGCGCGGCGCGCAATTCGTGGAACGCTACCTCGAGCGCTCGCCGCTGCGGCCCCTGGCGCCGCTCGCACGGCTCATCGACGCCACGCGCCTGGACAGCCGCATGGAAGCGTTCGACGGCGGCGAGAGCCACCGCGTGGTCGCGCGCATGCTGGCCACGTCGGACCTGCTGAGCCAGGTCGCGGACCGGTGCTATCTCGAGAAGTGCCGCGACTTCCTGTACGCGGAGTTCGTCGAGGCGGGGCTCGCGCGCGGCCCGCAAGGGCGCAATGCGCTGGCGCCGTACGCGAGCCCGCACGAGCTTCTCGCGAGGACCCCCGCATTCTGCGAGCGCCACGTGCTCTCGCGGCTCGACGCGGACCTGGCGGGCATGCATCGCCTGATGGCCACGCACTTCGGCGGGCGCGACCCGTACGGCGAGGCGGTGACGCTCAATCTCGGCTACCTGCAGGAGGTCATCGCCCAGGGCGAATACGACCGGTTGCGCCGGCACCCGGAAGCGATCTTCGCGCCCGACGGCGAGCACGCATCCCCCGCTGCGATCGCGCCGTCCGCATCGCCCGCGATGCGCGCCGCGACGCAGCCCACTAGCGCCGGGTAGCCTCGCGCCGCGGGTTCACGAGCGGCGTGCCGAAGAATTCCCGCATCAGGAAATCCTCCAGCTCGGCGTTGTCCTGGGGGCGCGCCGACAGGACCACGACGCGCTGCAACCGGTGCGACTGCCAGTTGAAGTCGCCGTTGTAGTGCGTGCGGATGAGCTCGATCATCCGGCGCACCATCGCGAGCTCCAGGTTGCCTCCGGGGCCGGCGTCCACCTCGACCACCTCGCGCCATTGGCGGCGCGAATCGGGGCGCCATCCGTTGAAGGCGAATTCGCCGGTGCGCGTGCCCATGTGCAGGATGGTGAAGATGCCGCCCACGCCCTCGCGCCCGCTCAGCGTCTGCAGGTTGCGATTCAGGCTCGCGAGTCCCTCGTCCTGCCCCGGGGGCGCCGGGGCGGGCGCCTCAGCCTGTGGCGGCGTCGCCTCCTCGGCCGCATGGCGCTGCTGCCGCCGCGCCTCGATCATCGCGGCCATGTCGAACGACGGAGCCGGGCGCTTCGCTTCCGGCACTGGCGGCACCGGCGCGGGCTGCGGCGTCGCGAGGATCGGCGGGCGCGGCGCCGGGGGCGGGACGCGCCGGCTCTGCGGATGCGGCAGCGGCAGCGGCTTGTGCACCGGTTCCGGCCGCAATATCGGCGGCGGCGGCGCGACCGCCGCGGCGGGGCGCGCCGGGGCGACGAGCTCCCCGCGCAACGGCTCGCGCTCGGTCACGGGCCCGGGCTCGTCGTACCGGGGCCGTGGCATGAGCGTGAGGAGCAGGACGTGGGCCGTGAGCGACAGCGCCAGCGCGACCAGCAGGCCGCGGCGCGACGGCGTCCGGCCCGCAGGAATCGCAAGGGAGGCCATGGAGCGCGATGTCCAATATACCCGCAGCCGGGGCCTATTTGCGGCGCAGGATGATCACGTTTCCCGCCACGGTCACGACGATCCCGGCGAGGGTCACCGCGTGCCAGCGGAAGTGCTCGAAAATCGAGGAGATCAGCAGCGCCACGATCGGCACCATGACGCCGATGTAGCCCGCGCGCGTGGCGCCGACGCGGTGCAGCAGCGTGAGGTAGCCGGCGAAGGCGACGATCGAGCCGAAGATCGACAGGTACAGCAGCGACAGCACATAGGGCAGCGTGGCCTCGACCGCGAGCGGCTTGCCGACGCCCAGCGTCACCACGAGCGAGAACAACGCGCCGTAGAGCATTCCCCACGCCATCGTCTGCCACAGCGGCAGCTTCGCCTCGTGGTTGCGGTGCGCGACCATGGCGCCCAGGGCCGAGACGATCACGGCGACGGCGGTGTGAGCGACGCCGATCGCCGTGCGGCGGTCGCCCTGCAGGTGCGCGAACTCGGGCCAGAACACGAGCGTGATGCCGGCGATGCCCAGCAACGCGCCGGCGAGCAGCGTCGGGGTCATCGGCGTGCCGAAGAAGATGCGCATGCCGAGCAGCGCAAGCAGCGGGCTCGCCGAGTAGCCGACGGCCACGAGCCCCGACACGACGTTCTCCTCGGCGTAGTAGACGAAGATGTAGCTCACGCTGAACATGAGCACGCCGAGCAACGCGAGCCACGCATGCTGCCGGCGGTCGAAACGCAGCGGCAGCCGGCGCGCCGCGCAGTACGCGAAGAGCATCAGCGAGGCGAGCAGGAACCGGTAGAACACGCTCGCTTCCGGCGCCACGCGCCCCAGCTGGAACGTGATCGCGATCCAGGTCGAGCCCCAGATCGCCACGCAGGAAGCGAAGAGCTGGCCGTTGGTCATGAACAAGGTGCGAAATAATTGGGGTCAGACCCCTATTCTCGTAATTCAGATTCTCTGCTTCGAGGCTGAACCTGAATTACGAAAATAGGGGTCTGACCCCAATTATTTGCTCAGTGCGCGAGCCCCACCTGGTCGAGGATGAAGGTGTACGTGAAGGCGAGCTCCTTCAGCGCGTCGTAGCGGCCCGAGGCGCCGCCATGGCCCGCCTCCATGATCGTCTTGAGCAGCAACGGGTTGGTGTCCGTCTTGAGCGTGCGCAGCTTGGCCACGTACTTCGCCGGCTCCCAGTACATCACCTGGCTGTCGTTGAGCGAGGTCTCCACGAGCATCGCGGGGTACGCGCCCCTCTTCAGGTTGTCGTAGGGCGCGTACGAGCGCATGTACCGGTACGCGCGCGGGTCGTTGGGATTGCCCCACTCGAGATATTCGCCGACGGTGAGCGGCAGCGACTTGTCGAGCATGGTGGTCATCACGTCCACGAACGGCACCTGCGACACCACCGCCTTGAACAGGTCCGGGCGCATGTTGACCACCGCCCCCATCAGCAGGCCGCCCGCGCTGCCGCCCTGGATCACGAGCCGGTCGGGCGCGGTGTACTTGCGGCGCACGAGCGACTCCGCGCAGGCGATGAAGTCGGTGAACGTGTTCTTCTTCTTCATCAGCTTGCCCGCGTCGTACCAGGTCTTGCCGCGGTCGCCGCCGCCGCGGATGTGCGCGATGGCGAAGATCATGCCGCGGTCGAGGAGCGAGATGCGCGAGCTGCGGAATTCCGGGTCGATGGGGATGCCGTACGAGCCGTACCCGTAAAGCAGCATGGGCTGCGGCCCCCCCTTGCGCAGCGACTTCCGGTACACGATCGAGATCGGGATGCGGGTGCCGTCCTTCGCCGTCGCCGTGAGCGCTTCGGAGCGGTACTCGGCCGGGTCGTAGCCGCCGAGGACGGGCTGGCGCTTGAGGAGCTCGCGCGTGCGGTCCTTCATGTCGTACAGGTACCAGGAGCGCGGCGTGACCAGGCTTTCGTAGATGAAGCGCAGCTTGCGCGTGTCGAACTCGAGGTTGATGCCCGGATGCGCCGTGTACACCGGCTCGTCGAACTCGATGTGGTGCGACTTGCCCGTGCCGAAGTCGGTGATGCGCATCTTCAGCAGGCCCTTGTCGCGCTCGACGGCGACCCAGAAGCCCTCGAAGAGGTCGATCTCCTCGATCATGACCAGCGGCCGGTGCTCGAGCACTTCGCGCCAGTTCTTCCTGCGCGGGTCCTCCACGGGCGCGCGTGCGACGCGGAAATTGCGCCCCTTGTCGTTGGTCCGGATGAAGAACTCGCCGCCGCGATGGTCGATGTAGTACTCGAGCCCGGACTTGCGCGGCTCGATGATGCGGAACTCGCCGCCGGGCCGGTCGGCCGGCAGCACGCGCACCTCCGACGTGTCCTTGCTCGAGGCGACCAGCGTCACGAACTTCTCGCTGCGCGTCTCGCCGACCGTGATGTCGAAGAGCTCGTCCTTCTCCTCGTACACGAGCTCGCGCGGCGCGCCCAGCGGCTGCCGGTGCAGGCGGTAGCTGCGCTTGGTCGCCTCGTGCTCCTCGACGGTGAAGAGCGTGCGGCTGTCGGCCGCCCAGGCGAGCGAGGTCACGCGCGGCGCCGAGTCGGGCAGCAGCGTGCCGCTCGCGAGGTCCTTCACGTGCAGCGTGTACTGCCGGAATCCCGTGAAGTCCACGGTGTACGCGAGCTTCGTGCCGTCGGGGCTCACGTCCATGGAGCCGATCGACGTGAAGGCATGCCCCTTGGCGAGCTCGTTCTCGTCGAGGATCACTTCCTCGGGCGCCTGCATCGTGCCCTTGCGCCGGCAGTAGATCGGGTACTGCAGCCCCTCGACCTCCCGCTGGTAATACCAGTAGTCGTGGCGGCGGTAGGGAACGCTTTCGTCGGTTTCCTTGATGCGCGAGAGGATCTCCTTGTAGAGCTTCTCGCGGAACCCGTCGAGCGGCTTCATCACCGCTTCCGTATAGCGGTTCTCGGCGTTGAGGTACCCGATCACCTGCGGGTCCGACTTGTCGCGCAGCCAGTAGTACGGGTCCACGCGCCGGTCCCCGAACTTGTTGAAGACCTTCGGTTTCTTCGCCGCGACGGGCGGCGCGATCGCGTCGGCGGCCTGGGCGGCGAGGGAGACGGCGGCGGTGAGGAGCATGGCGCGCAGGAGGAGGCTGGCCGCAGGCATGGGCGCGTCGGGGAAAGTCGCGCATTATACGGCGCGGGTGCGATCCGGCGCGGCGCCGGTAACAAGACGTCAACGAGCCGCGGGTGAGCTCCGTTATTCCATCCGGATGCACCGCGTTCCAGTCACCACAATAACTCCAGGAGAAGCAATCGCATGAAGCTGAAGATCCTCGCGGCCGCCGTGGCTGCCGCCGCGCTCCCCGTCCTCGCCCAGACCAGCACGACGGCGCCGGTTGAACCTCGTCAGGCGCGCGTCGAGGTGGCGGACCCGGCGGGCGCTGCGGCCACGACGCCGAAGAAGGCCTCCAAGGCGACCAAGGCCAAGTCCCAGAAGGCCGTGAAGAAGTCCGCCAGGAGGAAGGCGCGCAGGAAGCCGCAAACCGCCGGCTGATCGCCGTAGGGCCCGCGCACGCGGGTAAAGTAAAATGGGGACTCCCTTCCGGAGTCCCTTTTTCATGTTCGCCCTCCGCGGCGCCGCGTACGCGACACCGGCCGAGCGCTACGAGGCGCTGGCGGCCCAGGCCCGAGCGCTTCTCGAGGGCGAGCGCGACCTCACCGCCAACGCGGCCAACCTCGCGTCGCTCGTCTTCCACACGCTCCCCGACCTCAACTGGGCGGGCTTCTACTGGCTCAAGGGTCGCGAGCTGGTGCTCGGCCCGTTCCAGGGAAAACCGGCGTGCGTGCGCATCGCCATGGGCCGCGGCGTGTGCGGCACGGCGGCGCGCGAGCGCCACACGATCCTCGTGCCGGACGTGAACGCGTTCCCGGGCCACATCGCCTGCGATTCGGCCTCCGCGAGCGAGATCGTCGTGCCGCTGGTGAAGGGCGGGCGGCTCCTCGGCGTGCTCGACCTCGACAGCCCGAAGCCGCGCCGCTTCGACGAGACGGACGCGAGCGGGCTCGAGGCGGTCGCGCGCATCTTCCTCGACGCCACGGACTTCGGGAGCTGACGTGTCCTACATCGACCAGTCCCTCATCCCCGGCGAAACCGTGCTGCACCGCGCGCGCGTCACGTGGTGGTCCCAGGCGGGGCTCATCATCCTCGGCATCGTGCTGCTCGTGGTGGCCATCGGCCTGGTCTTCCTGATCATGGCGTGGGTGAACGTCAAGTCCACCGAGATCGCCATCACCAACAAGCGCATCATCGCCAAGTTCGGCTTCATCCGCCGCAGCACCGTGGAGATCGGCCTCGACAAGGTCGAGGCGCTGCGCGTCGAGCAGGGCGTGTGGGGACGCTTCCTCAACTACGGGACGATCCTCATCTCCGGCACGGGCTCGACGGTGGACCCGATCCGCAACATCGCCGACCCGTTGGTCTTCCGCCGCAAGTTCATGGAAGCCACCGACCGGCCGATCACGATGCCGCGGCAGTAAGCCATGGCCCCGGGACGCGGCCGCGGGCAACCGCCTTGCTGACTTCCCTCCTCGTCGACTTCAACTCGTACTTCGCCTCCGTGGAGCAGCAGGCCGAGCCGCGGCTGCGCGGGCGGCCCATCGGCGTGGTGCCCATGCTCGCGGACACCACCGTGTGCATCGCCGCGAGCATCGAGGCGAAGACCTTCGGCGTGAAGACGGGCACGAAGCTCGCCGATGCGAAGAAGCTCTGCCCGGGGATCGAGTTCGTGATCGCGCGCCACGAGCTCTACATCGACTACCACCATCGCGCGGTCGCCGTGGTCGATTCGCTGGTGCCGGTGCGCGCCGTGCTCTCGATCGACGAGATGGACTGCGAGCTCACCGGCCGCTGGCGCGAGCCCGAGCGCGCCCTCGACCTCGCGCGGCGCATCAAGACGACGCTCGCGGCGCAGATCGGCGAATGCCTGCGCACCTCGATCGGCATCGGGCCCAACACGTTCATCGCGAAGACGGCTTCCGACCTGGTGAAGCCCGACGGGCTCGTGATGATCGCGAAGTCCGAGCTGCCCGAGCGCCTGTTCGACCTCGGCGTGCGCGAGCTGTCGGGCATCGGCAAGCAGATGGAGAAGCGCCTCGCGCGCTTCGGCATCCGCACGGTTCGCGACCTGGCGGCGCGCTCGAAGGACGAGCTGCGCGCGATCTGGGGCGGCGTGGGCGGCGACATCATGTACGAGCGCATCCGCGGCGAGCCGCAGCACGAGCGCGAAGGCGACACCCACTCCATCTCGCACTCGAGCGTGCTCGGCCCGGAGCGCCGCAACCCCGACGATGCCTTCGCGGTGCTCAACCGCCTCACGCAGAAGGCCGCCATGCGCCTGCGCAAGGCGGGGTACTACGCCGGCCGCCTCGCGGTGGACGTGAAGTACCTCGACGGCTCCCATTGGCACGAGGAGATGCGCCTCGTGGACACGCAGGACACGGTCACGTTCCTGCATGCGCTCGACAAGCTCTGGGCGAAGCGCCCCAGGGATCGCCGCGTCATCCTCAAGGTGGGCATGGCCTACTCGGATTTCGTGAGCGAGGCCGAGCACACCGGCTCGCTCTTCGCCTCCGAGGACCGGTCCAGGGCGCTCTACGCGACGCTCGACAAGCTCAACGCGCGCTTCGGCAAGCAGGCCGTCTATTTCGCCAGCGCCCACAACGCGCGCGACCGCGGCGGCATGCACATCGCCTTCAACCACATCCCGGACCCGGAAACCGACAAGTGAGGGGCGCGTGGCGGGAAGCGAGCCGCCACGACGCCCGCGGTAGAATGGACACCTGGCTTGGGCTGCTCGCGCCGGGTCCCGTCGACCCCCTCGCATGGCGCGCCACACGCAAGGAACGCTGGATGGACCTTTCGGTCTGGATCACCTATTTCATCGCCACGATCGTGCTGTCGGTCACGCCGGGGCCGGGCGTCTTCTCGAGCATCTCGAGCGGCCTGCACCACGGCTTCCGCCTCGGCTGGTGGAACGCGCTCGGCATGCAGGCGGCCAACGTGCTGCACGTCACCGTGGTCTCCGTGGGCCTGGGAGCGATCCTGCTCGCCTCGGAGACGCTGTTCTCCATCATCAAGTGGCTGGGCGTCGCCTACCTGCTCTATCTCGGCGTGGTCACGTGGCGCGCGCGGCCGCGGGGCTTCGAGGACCAGGGCGACGACCACGCGCGCACGCCGGGGCAGGTGTTCCTGCGCGGGTTCCTCGTGAACCTCACGAACCCGAAGGGAATCATCTTCTTCGTGGCGATCCTGCCGCAGTTCATCGATGTCGCGCGCCCGCAGGCGCTGCAGTACGCGATCCTCGCGGCGACCACGTTCGCGGTGGACCTCGTGATCATGATGGGTTACACGGCGCTGGCGGCGAAGGTGCTGCGCGTGATGCGCGATCCTTCGCGCCTGCGCTGGATGAATCGCACGCTCGGCGGCGCGTTCGTCGCCGCGGGCGTGGCGCTGGCCGGGTTCCACCGTGCCGCTTCTGTCTGAACCTTCTTCAACGGAGACAACATGACGATCAAAGTGGGTGACCGCCTCCCCGAAGGAACCGTGCAGGAATACATCGAGGTCGAGGGCAACGGCTGCAGCGTCGGCCCCAACACGTTCAAGGTGCAGGAGCAGGCGAAGGGCAGGAAGATCGCCATCTTCGGCCTGCCCGGCGCGTTCACGCCGACCTGCTCCGCCAAGCACGTGCCGAGCTACCTGCAGAACTTCGACAAGCTGAAGTCGAAGGGCGTGGACGAGATCTGGTGCTTCGCGGTGAACGATCCGTTCGTGATGGGCGCCTGGTCGCGCGACCAGAAGGCCGGCAGCAAGATCCGCTTCATGGCCGACGGGAGCGCCGAGTACACGAAGAAGCTGGGCCTCGAGCTCGACCTCAACGCGCGCGGCCTCGGCATGCGCTGCCAGCGCTTCTCGATGCTCGTGGACGACGGCGTCGTGAAGTCGCTCAACGTCGAAGCGCCCGGCAAGTACGAGGTCTCCTCCGCCGAGAAGATGCTCGAGCAGCTGTGACGTCGCCCCGGGCGACGCAATCGCGTCAACGGCCCGGGGCCCCATTTCCTTGTCCCTTCTCCTCTCCGCCCTCAACATCTACCCGGTCAAGGGCCTGAAGGGCATCGCGCTCGAAGCCGCGCGCTGCACCGACCGCGGCCTCGAGCACGACCGCCGCTGGATGGTGGTCGACCGCGGCGGCACCTTCATCAGCCAGCGCAGCCATCCGAAGATGGCGACGGTGTGGACCGCGATCGAGGACGGCCGCATCGTGCTGTCGGCGCCCGACGTGGACAGCGTCGCGTTGCCGCTGGAGCACGAGGCGCCGCCCACGCTCAGCGTGACGGTATGGAAAAGCACGTGCCCGGCCGCCGCGGGGCCGCCGGAGGCCGACGAGTGGCTCTCGGACTATCTCGGCGAGCCGTGCCGCTTCGTCTACATGCCGCACAGCACGCGGCGGCACTCGAACCCGCAGTACGCAGGCCACGCCAAGCTCGTGGGATTCGCCGATGGATACGCGTATCTCGTCATCACCGAAGCCTCGCTCGCGGAGCTGAATGCGAGGCTTGCCGCGAAGGGCCACCCCGCGTTGCCGATGAATCGCTTCCGCCCGAGCCTCGTCATCGCCGGAAGCGAGCCGTTCGCCGAAGACCGGTGGAAACGCATCCGCATTGGAGACGCCGTGTTGCAGGCCGCGAAGCCCTGCGGCCGCTGCCAGGTGACCACGACCGACCAGGCGACCGGTGAGGTGCGCGGACCCGAGCCGCTCGCGACGCTCGCGACCTATCGCGACAGCAGGGAATTCGGCGTGATGTTCGGGATGAACTTCGTCACCGCGCGGACCGGAAAGATCGGGGTGGGCGACACGGTCGCGGTCGAAACCGCGTGAAGGTCGGGCTCGCCGGCGCCATCCTCGCGACGTTTGCGGCGAGCGTGGCGAACGGCGTGGCCGCGTTCGCATGCGCGGCCTATTTCGCGACGCGCGACGATGCGCGCAACGTGATGAAGTACGCTGGCGAACATGGCGACGTCATGGCCCTCGGCCTCGTGGCCGGCGCGCTCGCGGGCTCGCTCGTGCTGGCGCTCGTCGTGCGACGCAATGGCGTGTCGCTGCGGTCGCAGTGGCCCATGGCCACGACCGCACGCTCGCTCGCTTTCTGGCTCGGCGTGGCGGCGATCGCGTTCGCGATCCATCTCATGATCGCGCCGTTCGGCGACAAGCGGGGCGCCGAGAACTTCGCCAACGCCATCCGCAGCGCCTCGCATCCGTTGCTGCTGTGGGCGGGCTTCGCGCTGCTCACGCCCGTCTTCGAGGAATTGATGATGCGTGGCGTGCTGCTGCCGGCGCTCGCGCAGACGCGCATCGGCGTTCGCGGCGCCGTGGTCCTGACCACCCTCCTGTTCACGTTGATGCACGCGGGGCGCCATCCGGTCGCGCTCGCGATCATCTGCCTGGTGGGCGCGGCGCAGGCGATCGCGCGCATTCGAACCGGCTCGATGGCGGCGCCGATCGCCGTGCACGTCGCGTGGAACACCGCCATCGTGGCGCTCGTGCGCCTGGCTCCCTGACCCTGGCGACTGATCCGAACCGAGGCTCACGTTAGTGAGCTTGAACGACCGGATCATGGGCATTCCGCAATATTTCCGGAGCGCCCATGAAAAGCGCGCCTGCCGCCACGAACATAGCGGAACGGTTCCCGGCCGATTTCTGCTTTCAGCTCGAGCCGGACGAGACCGAACGTTTGAGATCACAAACCGGGGATGGATAAAGAAATTCTGTTGATGTTCTGAGCTGTGGCAGCCACTTTCTCCTCGGAGACGGAATTCGGAATTGAGGTAATTCGCGTGCATGAACTCCAAGCACGCGAAGTCTCCCTGTTGCGGCTCGCAGGCCAGGATCACGCGATCGTCGACATCATGAAGGCGATCCGCACGCTGAGAACCCGCCCGCCGCCCCCAAACGACCGATCGGCTTCGTGACGGGGGAACCGTCCAGGAACCGCTCGAGACTACGGACCCAACAGGACGAATAGCGCGAGGCAGATCCAGCCCGCGATGAACGCGAGCCCGCCGACCGGCGCCACCGGCCCGAGCGAGCGGTTCGTGATCGCGAGGTACCAGAGCGATCCGCAGAAGAAGAGCACGCCGAGCAGCAGCAGGACGCCGGCCGCCACGATCCACATCGACGCGGCGTTGCGCGCGAGCGCGCCCAGGATGAGCAGGCCCAGCCCGTGGACGAGCTGGTACTGCACCGCCGTCTGCATCAGGCGCGCGGCTTCGGGATGCGCGGCGCCCCTGGAAGCGTGGGCCGACAGCGCGCCGAGGGCCACGCCGAGCGCCATCACCAGCGCGCCCGAGCCGAGCAGGAATCGCGCGATCGCGGTCATGGGGCCTCCTGCGTGAAGAAGGCCCCCATGATCGCAGGAATCAGCGCATGCGTGCGGCCAGCGGGCAGGTGTTCAGGCCGAGCAACGGATAGATCGGGCACCAGGCCGCGAAGCCGGTCACCAGGGGCACGAGGCCGACCAGCCCGAACCAGCGCAGGCCGCCGTCGACGAAGAAGACCAGCGAGAGCAGGGCGAGGCCCAGGATGATGCGAACGACGCGATCGGCGCCACCGACGTTGGGTTTCATGAGGACGCTCCTTCGGGTTGAGGTGCGCCCACGATAGGCGGCGCTCCCGCGAGCGTCTGTGACTTTGGTTACGCAGCCCCGGCGGCGCGCTCGAGCCCCGCGCGGTCGAGCACCTCGACCTGCTCGCGCGAAAGGCGCACGAGGCGCTCTTCCTCGAAGCCGCGCAGCAGCCGGCTCACGATCTCGCGCACGCTGCCCAGCTCGTCGGCGAGCGCCTGGTGCGTGGTGCGCAGCGGGCTCGGGCGCGCGAGCAGCAGCGCCGCGAGCCGCGAGTCGAGCTTGCGGAACGCGACCTCCTCCACGAGCTGCATGAGGCCCGCGAGGCGCTCCGAGAAGAGCGAGAACACGTAGCGGCGGAAGGGCTCGTGCCGCTCGACCAGCCGGTCGAACATCGGCGCGGGCATCACGGCGAGGGAAACGTCGGTCTCCGCCACGCCGCGCGCCGAGTACGGCGCATGCCCGAGCAGGCACCCGGTGCTGATCACGCAACTGTCCCCCGGCGAAACCCGGTAGAGCGCAAGCTCGCGGCCGTTCGCGGCGGCCTTGGTCACGCGCACCACGCCGGAGAGCACCATCGGGAAGCCCTCGCACTCGCGATGGTCCTCGAAGAGCACGGTGCCCGCGGGGACCTTCGCCCAGCGCAGCGACCGGTCGAGCTCGTCGCGCAGCCCCGCCTGCATGCCCGCGAAGACGGGGTAGCGATCGACGAGCGAGCGGTCCGCGCTCACGGCTTCGCGGGCTTGAGCAGGAACGCGGCGAGCGCCGGGAGCAGGAAGAGCGCGCCCAGCATGTTGAGGAAGAACATGAACGCGAGCAGCACGCCCATGTCGGCCTGGAACTTGAGCGCCGACAGCGCCCAAGTGCCGACGCCGATCGTCATCGTGACCGCGGTGAACACCATGGCGGTGCCGCGCTCGGTGAGCGCCTCGAAGAAGGCGGTCACCAGGTCCTTGCCCTCGTGCAGGTGCTTTTCGATGCGGTCGTACAGGTAGATGCCATAGTCCACGCCCACGCCCACGCCGAGCGCGATCACGGGCAGCGTCGAGACCTTGAGCCCGATGCCGAGGGTGGGCATCAGCGCCTCGCACAGCACCGACACGATGGCGAGCGGGATCAGGATGCAGAGCGTGGCACGCAGGCTGCGGAACGTGGCCAGGCACATCAGCAGCAGCGCGCCGAAGATCGCGAAATGCATCTCGAACCGCGCCTTGTCAACGGCCTCGTTGGTGGCAGCCGCCACGCCCATGTTGCCCGTGGCGAGCTTGAAGGAGACGTTCTTGTTCGCGAACTTCGCGTCGAATTCCTTCACCGCGCGCACGAGCGAAGCGATCGTCTCGCCCTGCTGGTCGGTCGTGTTGATGAGCACCTGCATCGCGCTGCAGTCGGGGTTGAGCAGCCCCGTCGAGGTGTCGATCGGCGTCACGCTCTGCGCCATCACCTGCGGATCGCGCGGAAGCTGGCGCCACTTGATGTTGCCCTCGTTGAAACCGGCGTTCACGACCTTCGCCAGCCCCGGCAGCGAAATGACCGATTGCGTGCCGGGCGACACCTGCATGTGCCAGTCGAACGAATCGATGAGCGTCATCACGTCGTAATTCGTGCACGCGCCCTGCACGTCCTGCGTCTGCGCGACGACGCCCAGCGTGTTCACCCCGATGGCGAACTTCTGCACGATCTTCGCGTTGTCGAGGTTGTAGCGCGAATCGGGCCGCAGCTCCGGCACGCCGATGCCGTAGTCGCCGACCTTGAGGCGATGTTCCTGGAAGAGGCCCGCCGCGAGGATCACCGCGGCCAGCGCGACGATCGCGGTTGCCCGGCGCGGCTCGACGCTGCGCGAGGCGACGCGCCACAGCCGGTCGGCGCGGCTCTCCTGGTACGCCTCGCTCGCGAGCGCCGTCTTCGACATCTTCAGGTGGGAAAGCAGGATCGGCAGGAGCATCTTGTTGGTCACGATCATCCAGCCCACGCCGAGGGAGGCCGTGATGCCCAGCTCGCGCACGATGTCGATGGGGATGAGCATGATGACCGCGAAGCCGAGCACGTTCGTGAGGAGCGCGAGCGTGCCGGGTATGAAGAGCTTCGCGAACGCGCGCCGCGCGGCGGTGAGGCTGTCCACGCCGGAGACCACTTCCCGCTCCCAGGTCTTCGTCATCTGCACCGCGTGCGAGACGCCGATGGAGAAGATGAGGAACGGCACCAGGATCGAAAGCGGATCGATGCCGAAGCCGAGCAGGGGCAGCGTGCCCAGCAGCCACAGAACCGGCATCATCGCCACGACGATCGCCACCAGCGTGAGCCGCAGGTCCTTCACGAACCAGAGCATCAGCGCGAAAGTGATCACGAAGGCGACGCCGAAGAAGGCGACCACGCCGCGCGCGCCGTCCCGGATGTCGCCCACGGCCTTGGCGAACCCGATGATGTGGACCGTGGTCTGGCCGTCCGTGTACTTGGCGCGCAGCTGCTCGAGCCGCGCGGCGAAGTCGAAGTAGTCGAGCCGCTTGCCGGTCTGCGGGTCGATCTCGAGCAGGCCCGCGCTCACGAGCGCCCCGGAGAAATCGGTTGCGACCGTGCGCCCGACCTCGGTGGACTTGTTCACGTTCGCGCGCACCGTGGCGAGGTCCGCGTCCGTGCCCTGGAAGCCGGAGGGAATCACGTTGCCGCCCGAGAAGCCCTCCTCGATCACCTCGATGAAGCGCGTGTTCGGCGTGAAGAGCGACTTCACCGTCGGCCGGTCCACGCCGTTCAGCAGGAAGACGTCGTCGGTGAGGCCCTTGAGCTTGTCCATGTACGGCTTGTTGAAGATGTCGCCGTCCTTCTGCACGAGCGCCACGGCCACGCGGTTGGCGCCGCCGAAGACCTTCTCGTACTGCCGGTACACCTTCATGTACGGGTGCTCGAGCGGCACCATCTTGTTGAAGCCCGCATCCACGGAAAGGCGCGTGACCGAAGCCGCGAAGAGCAGCGTGAGCAGCCCGAAGATCACGAGCCAGCCGCGCCGCCATCCGAAGACGACGCCCGAGACGCGCTGGATGAACGCGTCGAGCGTCACGGCGTGCTGCGCCGCATCGGCAGCGGCACCTCGCGCGCGCCGCCCTCGCCCACGATCACGAGCTTGTCGGCGGCGCCCATCACGGCGTTGGCGAGCGAACGGGTGGTGCCGCTCATCACGGGGACGAACGAGCGGCCCTGGTCGCGGCTCACGAGCACGGTGCCGGCATTGCCGGCGAGGACGAGCGTGCCGTCGGCGAGCCGTGCGCCTCCCATGAGCGCGGCGGTGGAGGAGTTGTCGACGGGAGTCCAGGTGTTGCCGCGGTCGGACGAGCGGAAGATGCGCCCGCGCAGGCCGAAGATCACGAGGCCGCCGTCGCCGGTCGGGATCACGCCGAAGAAGGAGCCCTTGTAAGGCGATTCGAGCGGCTTCCACGACTTGCCGCGGTCGTCGGAGGCGAGGATGGTGCCCGCTTCGCCAGCGATCACCAGCCGATCGCCGAGTGCGGCGATGCCGTTGAAGTGCCTGTCGTCGGCGACGATCTTGCGCGCCGCCCAGCTATTGCCGCCGTCGCTGCTCTCCACGTACTCGCCGTACGCGCCCACCGCGATGGCGAGGTCCTTGTCGACGACCAGGACGTCCATGAGCGGGCGCTCCTCCTGCGGGGCCGAATACACCGGCTTCCAGGAGTTGCCGCCGTCCGCGGTGCGCAGGATGACGGCGTCGTGGCCCACCGCGAAGCCCGTCTGCGCATCGGCAAACGCGACCGCGGTGAGCAGCGGGCCGTTGCGCGGCTCGTTGGCGAAGCGCCAGCTCGCGCCCTGGTCGTCGCTCGTGAGGATGTAGCTGCGGTCGCCGACGGCGACGATGCGGCTGCCGGCGCGCGCGGCATCCACGAGCAGCAACCGCTGGAGCACGGGCAGGGGCACGGGCTCGCCGGCGAAGGCCGGCAGCCGCGCGGCGAAAACGAAAACGGCGGCCGCCGCCAGGCGTGCCGCCGTCGCGAAGCGCGATCCCATTCCTTCGGCCGCGGCCCCCTAGCGGGTGCCCATGCCGCGCAGGTTGGACGGCGTGTAGTCGCCCGGCGAGCGCTTGAGGGGCTGGTAGATCATCTTCTCCTCGTTGCGCAGGCCCATGGCGATGTAGCGTCCCGACTGCAGGTCGTTGTGCACCTCGAGCGTGCCGAAGAACATCGGCACGTTGTACCAGTTCTCGTTGTGCTGCTCGGCGGTGCGCCACAGCTCGCCGCGGCCGTCGTACTTGTCGGTCACGAGCACGGCCCAGCTGTCCTCGTCGAGGTAGAACACGCGCTTCGAGTAGATGTGGCTCATCCCCGGCTTGAGCGTCGCTTCCACGACCCACACGCGATGCAGCTCGTAGCGCGCGAAGTCGGGATTGATGTGCCCCGCCTTGAGGATCTCGTTGTACTTCACCTTCGGGTCGTCGAGCTTGTACGAGTTGTACGGCACGTACAGCTCCTTCTTGCCGACGAGCTTCCAGTTGTAGCGGTCGGTGGCGCCGTTGTACATGCCGAAGTCGTCGTTGGTCCGCAGGCCGTCGGCCGCCGTGCCGGGGTTGTCGTACGCCACGTTGGGCGCGAGGCGCACGCGCCGCTGTCCCGGGTTGTACGTCCAGGCGCTCCTCGGCTCCTTCGTCTGGTCCACCGTCTCGTGCACGAGCAGGATGTAGCCCGCGAGGCGCGCGGGCGCCGTGGTGTTCTGCACGTAGTTGAGGATCTTGTTCGCCTCGCGCTGGGCGCCGGGCTTCGAGCAGTTTCCGTACGAGAAGTCGTACTCGTACTCGAACTTGACGAGCACGTAATCGCCGGTGCGCGTGACCGCCGCCTGCGACCAGTCCATGCCGAAGGTGTCGCCGCGATAGCGCAGCAGCGAGTTCCAGATCGCCTCGTTGCCGTCCTTCGGTTCCGGGAACGGGATGCCGCCGGTGCAGCCCACGACGCCGTTGCCGCCCGGAGCGAGCTTCGCCTTCGCGGCGCACTCCTTCGTCTCGTTGTAATGGCACGCGGGGAACGACGCCGTGCGGTGCGAGGGATACACGTTCATCTTCCAGTCGGGATACTTCTTGAGCATCGCGACCTGGCCCTCGGACAGGCTGGCCCTGTACTGGTCGAGGTTCTGGCCGGTGATGGTGAAGAGCGGCTTCTCGCCCGCGAACGGGTCGGGGTAATGGCCGCCCGGCTGGTAGCCCGCGGGCGGCTTCGTGATGCCGCCGTCCCAAGCGGGGATCGTGCCGGCGGCGTTGCCCGCCTTCTCCGCGCCCACGGGCGTGAGCGTGGTGCCGAGCTTGGCGAGGTCGGCCGCGCCCAGCTCTGCGAAGGCCGGCGCCGCAAAGGCCACGGCCACGGCGAGCGCTCCGAGCGACTGAAGTTTATGCGTCGACATGTCTCCTCCGGATCGTTTTTAGAATGAATAGCTGACGGTGACCGAGTAGAAGTCGCGGTCCTTGAGCGGATTGGCGCTGGAGCACCAGCTCGCCGGCTGGCCCGGCGTGACCACCTGGCCCGGAGGCGGCGTGTCCGTGCCGCAGTACGTGCGGCCGCCGAAGTAGCTCGTGTACTGCGCGTCCACCACCCACTTGCGCTGGTAATCCCAGGACACGCCGAGCGAAGCGGACTTCACGCCCTCGTTGAAGTTCGGTCCCACGCCGCGCACGTCGTGCGTGAACGCGAGCCGCGGGGCGACGTTGCCGCCCATGAGGAGGTTGGAATATTCCAGGCGTCCCAGCAGCCGATAGCCCCACGAGAAATCGGTGAGGAACCCGGTCGGCTGCACGGAGAACGCGCTGGAGAGCTGCGCGCCGAACGGCGTGGCGGGCAGGTACACCGCCGGGCCGTTGAACTTCACGTCGTTCGGCAGCCCGTGGAACCAGTTGAAGCCCGCCTCGCCGACGAACACGAACTGCTCCGCGCCGGCGAGGTTCGGCCACGACTTGGTGCCGGTGAACTGCAGCTGGCTCATCTTGTGGCGCTGGAAGCCCTGCATGTACGTGCCGTCCGGTACCAGCGCGGCCGCGGTCGCGCCGGCGGGCGCGCCGGGGATCTGCGTGAAGCCCGTGATGAGGTTGGGCAGGCCGAGCGATGCGAGCAGCAGCTCCGGCGTCGAGAACTGCAGCGGCTGGTTCGGGCGGTACGAGTACTCGCCCTGCCACGCGATGCCGAACGGATCCTGCGTGTTGAAGCTGATGCCGTACAGCTTGATGTTCTCGGGGTACTCCGCGAAATACGTCGCGGTGCCGGTGTGGCACAACGAGCGCAGCGCCGCGTTCGCGCAGATCGGCCCCAGCAGGGGAGTGCCGGTGAGGATCGAGCTGGGCGTCCCCTTGATGCCCGAGAAGAACGGCACCCGGCTGTGGTAATTCATGTAGTAGAAGCCGAATTCCGTGTTGTTGAATTCGTGCGCGAAGTAGCGCAGCGCGAGGCCGTACTGGCCCCAATCGCTCGGGTTGCGGTCCGCCGAGCGCGGCGCGAACACCGAGGCCGCCGGGTCGAACGGACCGAAGGCCGCGGCCGCCGCGGCACCGAGCTGCGGAATGGTCGGCGGCACCGGGTTGGTCAGCGGCGAGCGCTCGTCGCGCCGCCGGCCGAACGACAGGATCACGCGCTCGGCGTCGTCGGAAGCGAAGTCGTTGTTGGAGAAGTACGAGCCCTTGGGATCGAGGCGGATCTTGTCGTGGTTGGTGAGGACGAAGCCCTCCACGGTCGCCGACTTGTTGAGCTCCTGGCTCGCCCAGATGCCGGTGGTCGGGATGAACGCTTCCTTCAGCTCGGAGCCGGGAACGCGCAGCTTCGAGATGTCCACGGGGTTCACGACGTTGATGCCGTTCGGGATGAACGTGCTCTCGCCCCAGCTGATCACCTGGCGCCCGGCGCGCACGCGCAGGTTCTTGCCCTGCATCGGCTCGAACGCGCCGTAGACGTAGCCGTCGAGGCCGACCAGGTTCTTGCCCAGCCGGTCGCGGCCCGGGGGGCCGCGCGTGTTGCGGTCGTGCAGGTCGAAGTCGTAGAAGGCCGAGCCGCGGCCGAAGAAGCCCCAGTTGCGGTACTTCACCTCGACGTCGGTGGTCGCCTTGACGATGTTGGCGAACGGGTGGCCGCGGTCGAAGTTGAGGTCGCCGTTGTCCTCGTTCACGGAGCGCGACGTGCCGCCGTTCGCGATGCCGATGAGCGCCGGGTCGCGGCCCTCGGCGCGGACCGCGACGCCGTAGCTGATCGTCGTGTCGACGTTCGCGCGGATGCCGTTGTCGAATTCGAACTGCAGCGCGAACGCCGGGGCGGTGCCGAGAAGCGCGATGGCGAGGGCGAGCGGCCGTGCTTTGGGAAAGGCGGCTTTCATCGGGGCATTCCTCCTGAGTCTTCTGTCTGGTTCTATGGTTGTTTTATGCGGGGCTATTGTGCATTCAAGTGACCGCCTCGAAAAGGCCCGCGGCGCCCATGCCGGTGCCGATGCACATGGTCACCATTCCATATTTCCCGCCCGTGCGCCTCATTCCGTGCAGCAGCGTGGCCGCGCGGATCGCGCCGGTCGCCCCCAGCGGATGGCCTAGGGCGATGGCGCCGCCCTGCGGGTTCACCTTCGCCGGGTCCAGCCCCAGGTGGCGGATCACGGCGAGCGACTGCGCGGCGAACGCCTCGTTGAGCTCGATCCAGTCGAGGTCGTCCTGCTTCACCCCCGTGGCCGCGAGGACCTTGGGAATCGCCTTGATCGGGCCGATGCCCATGATTTCCGGCGGCACGCCCGCGACGGAGAAGCCGGCGAAGCGCGCGAGCGGCTTCATGCCGTAGCGCTTCATCGCCGCCTCGCTCATGAGCACCACCGCGCCGGCGCCGTCGGACATCTGCGAGCTGTTGCCGGCCGTGACGCTGCCCTTGACCGAGAACACGGTCCTCAGCTTCGCGAGCGCCTCGATGCTCGAGTCGGCGCGCGGCCCCTCGTCGTTCTCGGCGACGCCGCGGCGGCGGCGGATCTCGCCGCTCGCAAGGTCCGGCGTGGCGGATTCGATCTCGTAGGGCAGGATCTCGTCGCGGAAGGCGCCCCCGGCGATCGCCTTCGACGCCTTCTGGTGGCTCGCCAGCGCGAACTGGTCCTGGTCCTCGCGCGAGACCTTCCAGTGCTGCGCGACCTTCTCGGCGGTGATGCCCATCCCGTAGGCGATCGCGACGTTCTCGTCCTTCTCGAACACCGCCTCGTTGAGGGCGATCTTGTTGCCCATCATCGGCACCATGGACATCGATTCGGTGCCCGCGGCGATCACCACGTCGTCGTCACCGGTGCGGATGCGGTCGGCGGCGAGCGCGATCGCCTGCACGCCCGAGGAGCAGAAGCGGTTGATCGTCATCGCCGGCACGCTGTCGGGCAGCCCGGCGAGCAGCACGCCGATGCGCGCGACGTTCATGCCCTGCTCCGCCTCGGGCATCGCGCAGCCGACGATCACGTCGCCGATCTCCTGCGGATCGAGCCCGGGCACCCTCGCGACCGCGCCCTTGAGCACGTGCGCGAGCATGTCGTCGGGCCGCACGTGGCGGAACATGCCGCGCGGCGCCTTGCCGACGGGCGTGCGGACCGCGGCGACGATGTAGGCATCCTGGATCTGTCTGGCCATGTTCGTTCCTTTCAGTTGCGCAGCGGCTTGCCGTTCTTGAGCATGTGCTCGATGCGGTCCTGCGTCTTCTGCGTCTTCGCGAGCGCGAGGAAATCGCGGCGCTCGAGGTCGAGCAGCCACTTCTCGTCCACGAGGCTGCCCGGCTCGACGTCGCCGCCGCACAGCACCTCGGCGATGCGCGAGGCGATCTCGAAGTCGTGCTCCGAGATGAAGCCGCCTTCCTTCATGTTCACCGCGATCATCTTGAGGGTGGCGATGCCCGTGCCGCCCGCGACCGGAATCTGGGGCGGGGGCAACTGCGGACGCACGCCGGATTCGGCCATCGCGCGCGCCTGCTGCTTCGCGACGTACAGCAGCTCCGCGTTGTGGAAGACGATCACGTCGCCTTCGCGCAGGAAGCCGCGCTCGCGCGCATCGTGCGCCGATTTCGAGACCTCGCCCATCGCGATCTGCTTGAACACGCGCTGCAGCTCGGGGAAGCTGTCGCCGCCCTTGCCCCACGCGGCGATGCGCTCGGCGAATTCCTTGAGCCCGCCGCCCGCCGGAATGAGCCCCACGCCGGCTTCGACGAGGCCGATGTAGCTTTCGATGGAGGCGACCGCGCGCTGCGCGTGCATGACGAACTCGCAGCCGCCGCCGAGCGCCATGCCGTCCACGGCGGCCACCGTCGGCACCAGGCAGTACTTGAGGCGTTGCGAGGTCTGCTGGAAGAGCGCCACCATCGCCTCGAATTCGTCGAAGCGCCCGGCCCTCAGCGACTCGAGCGCCGCCTTGAGGTTCGCGCCGACGGCGAACGGCGGCTCGTGCCAGATCACGAGCGCGTCGAAGTTCCTCTCGGCCTCGTCGAGCGCGCGGTTGAGGCCCTGCAGCACCTCGGTGCCGAGCGAATGCATCTTGCTCTTGAAGGACACGATCGCGATGCGGTCGCCCTGGTGCCACAGGCGCACGCCGTCGTCCTCGAACACCGTGACGCCGCGCTCGCGCGCCTTCTCGCCCACGAGCGTCTCGGGGAAGAGCTGGCGCTCGTACACCGGCAGCTGCGAGCGGCCGAGCATCTTGCCGGTCGCGGCGCAGTACGAGCCCTCGGGCGCGTGCACGCCCTGCCTGCCGTCGAGCACCCACCTGGGCAGCGGCGCCTTCGCCATCGTCTTGCCGGCGGCGATGTCTTCCTCGATCCACTTGGCGACCCGCTGCCAGCCGGCCGCCTGCCAGAGCTCGAACGGCCCGCGCGACCAGCCGAAGCCCCAGCGCAGCGCGAAGTCGACGTCGCGCGCCGAGTACGCGATGTCGGCCAGGTGCACGGCCACGTAATGGAAGAGGTCGCGGAAGATGGACCAGAGGAATTGCGCCTGCGGGTTGGACGAGGCGCGCAGCTTCGCGAGCTGCTCGGCGGGATTCCTCTCCTTGAGGATCGCCTGGACCTCGTCGTTCACGGCGCCGGCCGCGAGGCGGTAGTCCTGCTTCGCGAGGTCGAGGACGTGGATGTCCTTGCCCTTCTTCACGTAGATGCCCGCCTTGCTCTTCTGGCCGAGAGCGCCCTTCGCGATGAGCGCGCTGAGCCATTCGGGCGCACGGTAGAAGGCCGCCCAGGGATCCGAAGGCAGCGTGTCGCCCATGGTCTTCACGACATGCGCCATCGTGTCCAGGCCCACGACGTCCGCCGTGCGGTACGTGGCGCTCTTCACGCGGCCGATCGCCGGCCCCGTGAGCGCGTCCACCTCGTCGAAGCCCAGGCCGAACTGCTTCGTGTGGTGCATCGTCGCGAGCATCGAGAAGACGCCCACGCGGTTGGCGACGAAGTTCGGCGTGTCCTTGGCGCGGATCACGCCCTTGCCGAGCGTCGTGGTGAGGAACGTCTCGAGGCGGTCCAGCATCGCCGCATCCGTATCGGCCGTGGGCACCAGCTCCACCAGCCGCATGTAACGCGGCGGGTTGAAGAAGTGGATGCCGCAGAAGCGCTTGCGCACCTCGGGCGGCAGCGTCTTCGACAGCTCCGTGATCGACAGGCCCGACGTGTTGGACGCGAAGATCGCGTTCGGCCCGAGATGCGGCGCCACCTTCTCGAAGAGCGCCTTCTTCCAGTCCATGCGCTCGCTGATCGCCTCGATCACCAGGTCGCACTCGCGCAGCAGCGGCAGGTGCTCGTCGTAGTTGGCCGCAACGATCTGCCTGGCGACCGACGCGAGCACCAGCGGGCTCGGGCTCAGCTTCGCGAGCCCCTCGATCGCCTTCTTCGCGTTGGCGTTCTTGTCCTTGCCCTCGGCCGCCAGCTCGAACAGGTACGGCTGCACGTTCGCGTTGGCGAGGTGCGCGGCGATCTGCGCGCCCATCACGCCCGCGCCGAGCACCGCCGCCTTGCGGATGAGCACGCGCTGCGATTCGTTGCGAAGGACCGCCTGGCGAAGCTGCTGCGCCTCGCGCCTTCCGATCTCGATGGTGCTGTCGGTCATGTCATGCCTCCACGATGCCGCCGGGAACGGGACGCGGCCGGCGCCGGTCGTCGATCGCGACGTAGGTAAGTTGTGCCTCGGTGACCCTGACGGTCTGGACTTCGCCGTCGCGACGGCGTTGCGCGAACACCTCGACGTCCACGGTGATGGACGTGCGGCCGACCCGGAGGACCCGCGCGTAGAAGCTCACGAGGTCGCCCACGAAGACCGGTTCCTGGAACACGAAGGAGTTGACCGCGACGGTGACCACGCCGCCCTCCGCGCGCTCGGAGGCGACCACGCCGCCCGCGATGTCCACCTGGGACATGACCCAGCCGCCGAAGATGGTGCCGTGCGCGTTGGTGTCCGCGGGCATGGGCATGATGCGCAGGATCGGCTGCTCGCCATCGGGCAGGAGTGTCATCGGTGGGAACGAATTCAAACGGGCGTTTGAATTCTACGCCGGTTCGCGAAAGCGCGCTTTGCGGGCCGGCGGCCGTGATGCCGGCTCATCCTGGCAAACAAAAGGCCCGCCGGAATGGGCGGGCCTCGCCAGGATGGGCAGGGAGTCGTGTGCTCGCTCGCGGCTACCTGTTGTCAGCAGCCGGTCCCCGGAGGATCGCCAGGTTCGTCGACGCAGAAGCCCTTGTTCACTCCGCCACCGATTCCGCCGTAGTTGTAGATCGTGCCGTAGTTCATCATGGTCTGGGCGTAACTGCCATCGAGCATGGCTCCACGGTTGGTGATGGTGCCCATGTTGAGCATGATGCCATCGGTGTAGAAGACGCCCGTGGCGAAGGTCGAGCCGTAATTGACCATCGTGCCGAAGTTGTGGACGCCCAAGGGCCCGTCGGGGGTGTCCGCAGCGCCACGATTGTTCGTGAATGTGCCGAAGCTGGTGATGCTGCCTCCGTTGACGACGCCCGTGGCCGTACTGGAACTCGGCTCGATGGTGAAGGTGCCGTTGGCGGAGATCGTGAACACGCCCTGGTTGTACAGGCCGTAGCTGTTGGAGTCCCCGCTATTCGAGATCGTCATGCTGCCGGCGTTCGTCAGGGTGCCATTGACATAGAACGGGGCACCCACGCCGCGTCTGTTGTAGATGCCTCTGCTGCCGGAAAGGCTGTTTGCGACCGTGATGACGCCAGAGGCGGAGTTGACTACGGCGCCATCATTCCTGATGCCCCGAGTTTGATTGCCGCTGTTCTGGATCGTGATGACGCCGGAATTCGTGAGAGTGCCAGGGACGACGACGAAGGGGACCCGATCGCTATCGGGTGGGTCCATCGTAATCAAGACGGTGATGCCCTCCGTGCCCTCCGTGGCCGAGGTGTCGGTCCCGTAGTACACGTTCTGAATGGTGATGGTGCCGGAATTGTCGAGAGCGCCGAGGACCACGACGCCCGCTCCCCACTCGCCCGGCGTGAGAGGGCCTGAATTCGCGATCGTGATGGCCCCCATGTTGGCGACGGTCACTCCGCGATTGACCGTGAGGCTGCCTCTTATGTCGAGCGTGGTGGCGCCGCCGATCTTGAAGCTCGAGGTCGGAATCGCGGAAATTCCTTCGGGGATCGTGCAGGTGTCGGGCGTCCACACGCCTTCCATTGCCTTGCACACAGCCGCGCTGAGCGGCGCCCCCGCAGAGGGCTTTGCATGAACCACGCCCGGAGCGACGAATGCCGCCGCGGACAATGCGAGGATGGATGCGAGTGTTCTTGCTCGTGTCATTTCCGATCTCCTTTCACCTTTTTGCAAAGGCGCATCAGCGGTGGCCGCCTGCTGACATTCTGCGACGCGCGCGGAAGCACTCGTTGCCGTGGCTCACGTGATCGGTATGACACCTATCCCTTGTCGTGTCGTGCGATTTGTGCTTGGCCCTGATCCGGCCCGACGCATGCGCGCGGCGATCCATCACAAGCCCGGCCGTCGGCTCGCTCCCGAGTGCTGACCACTGTCAACACGCCGCGCGACGGCGCGAACATACTCATCGAGCGATATTTCCATCGCGCCCCCCATTCGAGGCACGCCTGATGAAGCACGTCATTGGTGCCTTTTGCGCGGCTTCTTCACCGCCGGCCTTCGCTCGTATGTGAAGCCCGGCACCGCGAGGGGACCGACCACCACGTTCACGAGAGATCCCGTGACCCGCAAGCTGGTGTACGTGAGCGGGCAGCTTCCGCCGGTGGTCCTCGCGTTCATTCCGTCGGCTCCGTGACGCGACGGAACGGGCCGGCCGCGCGAGGCAGGCGCACGATGATCTGAAGAACCCCGGGGCGTTGAACCGCCCCGGGGAACCGGAGGTCGTATGCGCATGCACTTCCCCCGCCACGCGGCACCGTTCCTCGTCAGCCTGCTTATTGCTGCGCTTCCCGCGCTTCCCGCGCTCGCCGCCGAGCCGGAGAGGACCGGCGAGCAGATCGTGCGCCAGCAATGCAGCAAGTGCCACGAGACCGGCGAGCACGGCGCGCCGCGCATCGACGATCGCGCCGCGTGGGTGCCGCGCATGCGGCAGGGGCTCGACGCGACGGTACGCTCGGCGATCCGCGGCCATGGCGCGATGCCGGCGCGCGGCGGCCTGCCCGACCTCACCGATACGGAGTTGCGCGCGGCGATCCTGTACATGTTCTATCCCGCGGGCTCCATGGCGCGGCCTGCCCCTCCGAGCGCGCCCGCGGCGGAAGGCGCCAACGCGCGCCTCATCGGCAACATGGAAATCCACCTCGGCATCATGCTCGCCGATGCCATCCGCACGCAGGAGAAGAAACCGTCCGGGCGCGACCAGTTTCACGTCAACGTGACGCTGCGCGACCACACGACGCGCGAGGCGGTCACGGGCGCACGCGTGGAGGCGCGCGTGTCGAGCCCGGTCGCGGGCACGCAGACGCGCGAGCTGCGGCCGCTCGCCAGGGAAGGCGACCTTGCCGGCAGCTACGGCAACTATTTCCGCATGACGGGCGCCGAGCCCTACACCATCACCGTCAAGGTGCGCCCGCCGAAGGGCGGTCAGCCCGTGGAAGCCCGTTTCAACTTCAAGCGCTGAGCGCCCCTGGGCCCGCGCGCGACAATACGCTCCGGCTTTTGAGCTTGATCATGTGGAGGACGGGATCCGCCCTCTAGGCTCATGGACCATGCCCGCCTCCGTCCTGAGCCCCCTGCGCACCGTGCACGTCGGCGTCGCCCTCGCCGCGGCGGCCGTGGTCGGCTTCTCCGCGTGGGCGATCGACCGCAGCGAGTCGCGCGAATACCTGGCGGCGCGGCGCCTGCACGTGCAGGGCGACCTGTCCGCCGTGCGCGCGCGTCTCGAGATGGAGCTCAATAGCCGCATCCACCTCGCCCACGGGCTCGAAGCGCTCGCGACCGTGAAGCCGAACCTGTCGCAGGCGGAATTCCAGACTTTCGCGCGCATGCAGCAGGAGGAGCACGAAGGCATCCGCAGCCTGCAGCTCGCGCGCGGCGGCGTGGTGAGCCACGTGTATCCCGAGGCGGGCAACGAAGCGGCCATGGGTCATTCGCTGCTGGCCGACCCGCAAACCGCGCAAGCGGCGCGCACGGCGATCTTCACGCGCAGCCTCGTGCTCGCCGGGCCGTATGCGCTTCGCCAGGGCGGCGAAGGCCTCGTGGCGCGCACGCCGGTGTTCATCGAGGGCCAGCCGGTCGAGCAGTTCTGGGGCTTCGCCACCGTCGTCATCGACTTCCCGACGCTGATGCGCGCGGCCGGGATGACGAGCATCCAGGGGACGGAATTCGCGCTGCGCGGACGCGACGGCACGGGAGGCGAAGGTCCTGTCTTCCATGGAGCGGCGGACATCTTCGCCGGCGAGCACATTGCGACCGGCGTGCGCTTTCCGAACGGGAGCTGGCAGCTCGCCGCGCGTCCCGTCGGCGGATGGGAGCAGCCCTGGCCGGGACGCGGCTGGTTCCTGCTGGTGAGCGCGCTGGCGCTGGCGGCGATCCCGGTGGCGACTTTCGCCTTCGCGCGCGCGAGCCGGCTGCGCGGCCAGTCCGAAAGCCTGCGGCTGCGCGACCGGCTGCTCAACGGCATGGCCGAAGGCGTGTACGGCCTCGACGCCTCGGGGCGCTGCACGTTCGTGAACGCGGCCGCGCTGCGCGCGCTGCAGTTCGCGCGCGACGAGGTCATCGGCGCGACCCCGGCGCTCTTCAACGGGCCCGACGGCGACGCCGGTGCGGGCGCGAGCTTCGAGCGGCGGCTGCGCCGCAGGGACGGCAGCACCTTCCCCGCCGAGATCACGGTCGATGCGACGCAGGAAGCGCAGGGATTCGTGGTCGCCTTCAGCGACATCACGGCGCGGCGCGTCGCCGAGGAGCGCCTGCGCCTGTCCGCCACCGTCTTCGCACGCACGCAGCAGGGCATCGTGATCACGGATTCCGCGTCCCGGATCCTCGACGTGAACCCCGCTTTCTCCGAGATCACCGGCTATTCGCGCGAGGAGGCGCTGGGACGCACGCCGCGGCTGTTGCGCTCGGGCCGGCACGGACCCGACTTCTACGCGGCGATGCATCGCTCGCTCGGCAAGACCGGGTTCTGGCGCGGCGAGATCTGGAACCGCCACAAGTCCGGAGCGGTGTACCCGGAGCTGCTTTCCATCGCCGCGGTCGACGACGAGCATGGCACGGTCACGCACTACATCGGCGTCTTCTCCGACATCACGCGGCAGAAGCAGCACGAGGTGGAGCTCGCGCGCATCGCGCACTACGACGCGCTCACCGGCCTTCCCAATCGCGCGCTCCTGAACGAGCGCTTCACGCAGGCGCTGGAGCACGCGCGCCGCACGCGCAGCCGCGTGGCCGTGTGCATGCTCGACCTCGACCGCTTCAAGGCCGTCAACGACGAGTACGGGCACGACGCCGGCGATACGGTCCTCATGGAAACCGCGTCGCGGCTCAAGGCGACCCTCCGGCCGGCGGACACGGTCGCGCGGCTCGGCGGGGACGAATTCGTCCTGCTGCTTCTCGACGTGGAGAGCCCCACGGCCTGCGACGCGCTCGCGCACCGCATCCTCACCGCCGTTTCCGCGCCGATCCGTGTCGGGATCGAGCCCCTCAGCGTCTCCGCGAGCCTCGGCATCACGATGTTTCCCGAGGATGCGAGCGATCCTGACACGCTGCTGCGGCATGCGGACCGCGCGATGTACGGCGCGAAGGACGCGGGACGCAACGCCTTCCGCCTCTTCGATGCCGAGCAGGACCGCCAGGCGCGCACGCACCGCGAGACGCTCGAGCGCATCGGCGTGGGCATCGCGCAGGGCGAATTCCGGCTGCATTACCAGCCGAAGGTCGACATGCGCTCCGGCCGCGTCATGGGATTCGAGGCGCTCGCGCGTTGGCAGCATCCGGCGCAGGGACTGCTCGGGCCCGCGGATTTCCTGCGCGTCATCGAGGGGACGCCGCTCGACATCGAGCTCGGGCGCTGGGTGCTGGGCGAAGCGTTGAACCAGCTCGCGGAGTGGCGCGCCGGCGGCCTGGACTTCGGCGTGAGCGTGAACATCTCGGTGACGCAGCTGCTCGCCCCCGGCTTCGCGGGCGAGCTTCGCCTGCTGCTGCTCGGCCACCCGATGATCACGCCGGACGCGCTCGAGATCGAGGTGCTGGAGACGGCGGCGATCGTGGACCTCGACGCGGCGAGCCAGGTGCTGCGCGAGTGCCTGGATCTCGGCGTGAGCGTCGCGCTCGACGACTTCGGGACCGGGTATTCGTCGCTGGCCTATTTCCGGCGCCTGCCCGTGACCACGCTCAAGATCGACCAGATCTTCGTGCGCGACATGCTCGACGACCTCGACGACATGGCCATCGTCGAGGGGATCATCCGTTTCGCGCGCGCGTTCGACCGGCAGCTCGTGGCCGAGGGCGTGCAGCACGGCGAGCTCTGCCACCTGCTGCTCGCGATGGGCTGCGACATCGTGCAGGGCTACGCCATCGCGCCGCCGATGCCTGCCGAGCGCGTCGCCGACTGGTGCCGCCATTTCCGCCCGAATCCCGAATGGGCCACCGTGCCGCGATGCCATTCCGAGGAGCTCCAGCTGCTCGCCGCGGAGCTCCAGCACCGTCGCTGGGTCGACGAGGTCTGCGCTTCGCTCCTGCCCGACCACGGGCGCGGCTCGCCGCCGGCGCTCGGCTCGCATGAATGCGGCCTGGGCCGCTGGTACGACACGGCGGGCGCGGCGCGCCACGGCTCGCACCGGGACTGGACCGCGTTGATGGCGGCCCACGAGTCGGTGCACGACCGCGTGGCGGCGATCCTGTCGACACCGTCGCGCGACGGCGACGCCGCGGCGCGCATCGCCGAGCTCGCCGCGCTGCGCGACGAGCTTTCCAGGCGCCTGCGCGCGATCCGCAAGGCCGCCGCGCCGGCCGCTCGACCGTTCGAGGCGCAGGCGCGATCGGACTGAAGGAATATCCGCCGCCGCAAGAATGTTTTTCCGCTTTCGCCGCCGCAAACGTGCCGGCCGCGATGCTTGGGCACGAAACGATGCGACTGCGCGCGGATCGCGGAATAACGACCCGGACTCCGTGTTTATCGGACGGGCAATCCCGGCCCACCAAGCCACAAAGGAGTCCAACATGCGTAAAACCATTCTCGCGCTGGCCCTCGCCATGGGCTTCGCGCTGCCCGCCGCCGCCGACAACGACGGAGGGCTGAGGTTCAAGGCCCATCTCATCGGCGGGGACCTTGCCGGCAACGTGATCGCGACGAACGCCACGGGCGAAGCCAGCCTTTCGATCATCAACGACGACAAGAACATCCGCTTCAAGGTCAACATCGCGGGCATCCGCAACCTGTGGCAGGCGCACATCCACGTCGCGGCCCAGGGGCCGGTCGCGCCGAACCAGCCGGTCGGGCCGATCGTGTTCTTCTTCACGCCCTCGAGCGGCGGGGCGCAGAACGCCAACGTTCCGTCCGTGGTCAACGGCGAGATGAGCGGCGGCTTCATCCTGACGAACCAGCAGCTCGTCGGGCCGCTCACGTTCGATCCGAACAATCCCACCACGACCGGGATCGCGGGGCTGGTCAAGGCGATCGAAGAGCAGCGCGCCACCATCGTCGTGCACACGAGCGATCTCAACCCCGCGAACAACCAGACGCCGGGTGTCGCGGGCGACTCGCCGGCCGGCGAGATCCGCGGCCTCATCATGATGGGCGACTGAACGCCGTCCACGCGCCGGCGGGGCAATCGCCCTGCCGGCGAGCGCTGCGCTACACGCCCCGCTTCATCAGGTTCACGCGCATCGGCCGCACGAAGCGCGCGCCGTCGCGTCCCATGTGCGCCTCGAAACGGCGCCGCACTTCCGCAAGCGTTGCCGCGTCGAGCGAATGCTGCGTGTGGGTCACGCGGATGAGCCGTGCCTCGAAGTCGGCGAAGTCGCGGAAGCCGACCGGCGTGTCGAAATGGCGCACTGCCACCGTTTCCAGCACGCCTGCCGCCTGCGCGCGGCGCATCGCCTCGATCGCCGCGGCCCGCACGCGCTCCTCGTCGTGGAAGAGCCGCACGACCTCGTTGAACGGGCCGGCGAAGACCGGCTCGGAGACGTAGAGCAGGCCGCCCGGGACGAGCACGCGCCGGATCTCGCCCAGCGCCGCATCCATCGCCTCGATGGGCACGTGGTGAAGCGACTTGAACATCGTCGCGATGTCGAACGACGCCTCCGGAAACGGAATCGCCTCGGCGCCCGCGGAAACCAACGTGAGCCCCGCGGTGGGCGGCTCCGCGAGGTTCTTCGCGTGCTGCACCCGGTCCACTTCCAGCGCGGCCACCGAAGCGGCCCCCGCCTCGCGAAGCATGCGCCGCGACATCTGCGCATTGCCGCAGCCGAGGTCCACGACGCGCGCACCCGCCAGCGGCAGCATCGCGCGCATGACGTCCAGCTCGTCGTCGACGAGGTCGCGAGCCTGCGCGCTCATGGCGCCGCTTCCGCGAGCACCGCGCGCGCCCGCTCGATCACCGGCCGGTCGATGAGCTTGCCGTCGAGGCGCACCGCGTTGTCGCCGGAGGCCTCGGCGGCGACCACGACGCGACGCGCCCACGAGATCTCGTCGGCGCCCGGAGCGAAGCCCGCGTTCACGCCGGCCACCTGCTTCGGATGGATGCAGAGCTTGCCGCCGAAGCCCAGGCGCCTCGCGCGGCGCACGTCGGCCGCCAGCGCCTGCGCGTCGTCGAGCGCGAGCGTCACGCCGTCGACGGGCGCGAGCTTGCCGGCGACGCGCGAGGCGATGACGAGTTGCGACCGTGCGAACAGCAGCTCCTCGCCATCGCCCTCGATGCCCGCATCGAGCTGGAAGTCCACGGAGCCGAAGGCGAGGCGCTCGACGCCCGCCTCCTGCGCGAGTTCCTGGGCGCGCCACAGGCCGAGCGCGGACTCGACCAGCAGCACGATGCGCGCGTGCGGCGCGTGCCCGTGAAGCGCGCGAACCGCCTCGACGTCTTCGGCCTTCGGCAGCATCACGCCGGTGACGCCCTCGTGAGCCGCGACGGCGAGGTCCTGGTCGAACCATTGGCTCTCGCGCCCGTTGATGCGGATCCACGCGCGCCTTCCGGTATCGAGCCAGGCGAGAAGCGCGTCGCGCGCGCCGGGCTTGTCCGCCGGGGCGACCGCATCCTCGAGGTCCACGATGACCGCGTGCGCGCCCGTGGCGCACGCCTTGTCGAAGCGCTCCGGCCGGTTGCCGGGCACGAACAGGAAGGATCGATCCATCAGGCTTTCTCCAGGGAAGTGGCGGCGACCGGCTTCGCGTCGAGGTCGCGCCAGAGCAGCCACGCGGCGCACGCCGACGACGGGATCGCCATGATGACGAACGCGGCGGCATAACCCAGGCCCGCCTCCACGAGCAGCGCGAACATCGTCGGGCCCAGCAGCACGCCGCCATAGGTGAAGAAGAGGGTTCCGGCGGTCGCGATGCTCGCCTGGCCCGGCGGCGCGAAGCGCGCGACCTGCGCGAGGAACACGCCGTTCCAGCCGATCGCCGTCGCACCGAAGAAGGCGCACACCACGGTGATCCAGGCGATGGCGGAGGCGGGCGAGAAGGCGGCCGTCGCGATCGCGCCGAGCCCCATGCCCGCCGCGATCCCCCCGAGCAGCCGCATCGGTCGCCCCGAGCGATCGGCGATCGCGCCCCAAGCGACGCGCGCCACCACACCGCCCACCTGCGCGACCGAGAGCATCAGGCCCGCGGCGACGAGCGAGAAGCCGATCTTCGACGTGAGGTACGTGACGAGATAGGTGATGAGGCAAAGCTGGATGCCCGAAAAGCAGAAGGAGCACAGCGCGAGCCGCCGCAGCATCGCGTCGCGCAGCGCGAAGCGCAGCGCCGTGGCGGCGCTTCCGATGGACAGGCGCCGCGAAGGCTCGCGGTCGGCGTCGAGCGAGCGGCGCAGCGGCTGCGCGAGGAACGCGGCGACGATGCATGCGATCGCGACGGCGACCGCCGCGAAACGCCAGCCCGCGTAGAGCACGAGCGGCGGCACCAGCGCCCCGGCCGCGGCGCCTCCCAGCGGCACGCCCGTCTGCTTCACCGAGAACACGAGCGACATCATCGACGGTGGCGTGGTCTTCGCGAGGATGTGCGAGCTCGCCGGCGTGATCGGGCCGTATCCCGAGCCGATGAGCAGCGCGCCCGCCAGGAGCAGCGCCGGCTGGCCGCCGGCCACGCACGCGAGCCCCGCCGCGCAAAGCACGAGGCAGGCCTGGCTCTGGCGGATGGCGCCGTAGCGCAGCACGAGCGCGCCCGACACGAGGCTGGTGATCATGCTCGCGCCGTAGCTGAGGGCGATGAAGAACCCGACGAAGCCCGGCGAGACGCCCACGTCCGCGGATGCGACCGGCGCCAGCACGGGCACGGTCACGAGCGCCATCGAGGCCAGCAGCTGCACCGCCGTCGTGGCGGCGAGCGGGAAGAGCGTGCTACGCATTCGCCGCCGCGGACGGCTGCAGGCGCAGGGACATCGAGTACGAGAAGCGATCGGCCGGGTGCAGGTTGACCGCGACCTCGATGGGCCGGTCGTTGTCGCCGAGGTAGCGGCGCGTGATGACGAGGCCCGCGGAGCCGGCATCCACCTTCAGCAGCTTCGCCTCGGCCGCACCGATGAGCGTGGCGGTGATCTCCTGCTGCACCTCGACGATCGTCACGCCGTACTGCTTCTCGATCATCGAATACACCGGCACGCGCATCGTGCCGATGAGCTTGCGGATGCCGCCGTAGGCCGCGCCGATGTAGATGTCGCTCAGGCACATCGGCAGCTTCTGCTTGCCGGCGTAGCGAAAGCCGCTCACGCGCACCCAGCGCTGGCCTTCGGGACAGCGCAGCAGTTGCGCGAGCGCCCCTTCGGCGATGACGTCGGTGGCCTGCGTGGTGACGAGACGGGTCTCCTGGACGTACCGCGGCAGGTCCCCGATCGTCGTGCCCGACTGCACGTAGCGGTTCTCGAGGCGGTTCGCCTTGACCGTCGTGCCCACGCCGCGCTGGCGCGTGACGAGCCCGCGCTCCTGCAGGCGGCGGATCGCCTCGCGGATGGTGTGCCGGCTCACGCCGAAATGCGTGCAGAGGTCGAGCTCGCCGGGCAGCAGGCTGCCCACGCGATAGCGCCCGCTCGTGATGTCGTCGATCAGCTGCTGCGCGACGAGCGCGTATTGCGGCTGGCTCGCGATGACGGGCGCGGGCGCGCGCGCGCTCAAACCGCCCCCGCGGCCGCCAGGCGCTCGATGCGCGCCTCGTCGTAGCCGAGCTCGCGCAGCAGCGGCTTCGTGTGCTCGCCGAGCGCGGGCGCGATGCCGACCTTGTCCTGCTCGCCCGGGCAGCGGATGGGCGAGGCGAGGGAGCGGATGGTGCCGCGCGCCGGGTGCGGCGCCTCCATGATGAGGCCCTGCTCCTTCACGTAGGGGTTGTCCAGCGCCTCGGCGATGTCGTACACCGGCGCCACGGGCACCGTGCCGGCGAGCCGCTCCAGCCACTCGGCCGTGGTCGCCGCGGACAGCGCGACGTCCATCTCGCGCGTGAGCTTGTCGCGATTCTTCAGCCGCGCCCTGTAATTCTCGTAATCCGGGTGCGTGCCCCACTCCGGCCGCCCGATGGCCTTCGCGAGCAGCGGCCAGAACTTCTCCTTGTTGCACATGATGAAGATCCAGCCGTCCTTCGTGCGGTAGAGCTGGCTCGGCGTGAGCGAGGGATGCGCGGAGCGGGGCTCGCGTCTCACCTTCACGCCCTCGTTCATGTACCAGGCCGCCACGTAATTGAGGTTCGCGATGGCCACGTCGAAGAGGTTCACGTCGATGTCGCGGCCCTTGCCGTGCGCGCGCGCGTCGATGATGCCGGCGAGCAGCCCCGCCGCGGCCGTCACGCCCGTCATCATGTCGATGATCGAGAGGCCGAAGCGCGCGGGCGGCCCGTCGGGCTCGCCGGTCACCGAGAGATAGCCCGCCTCCGCCTGCATCAGGTAGTCGTAGCCCGGCCATGCCGCGCGCGGCCCCTCGCGCCCGTACGCGGAGAGGTGCGCGCACACGATGCGCGGGTTGTATTGCGCGAGGTCCGCATACGTGAGGCCCAGCTTCGCCGGCAGGTCGCCGCGCAGGTTGTCGAAAACCGCGTCGGCGCTCCTGACCAGGTCGCCCAGCACCGCGCGCGCCTCGGGATGCTTGAGGTTCAGCGTGAGGCTCTTCTTGTTGCGGTTGAACGCCTCGAAGAAGTGGCTGTCGCCCGGCCCGTAGTAGTGCGGCCCCACGAGGCGGCCCACGTCGCCGCCTTCGGCCGGGTTCTCGATCTTGATGATCTCGGCGCCCAGGTCGGCCAACTGCTGCGTGCCGAAGGGCCCGGCGCCGTACTGCTCGACGGCGACGATGCGCACGCCGATGAGGGGTAGGCTCATGCCGGGTTCCGTTCGATGAGCTGCTTGGCGATGATGATGCGCTGCATCTCGTTGGTGCCCTCGCCGATCAGCAGCAGGGGCGCGTCGCGGAAGTAGCGCTCGACGTTGAACTCGCGCGAATAGCCGTAGCCGCCGTGGATGCGCATGCACTCGAGCGCGTTCTCCATCGCCGACTCGGTGGCGAAGTACTTCGCCATGCCCGCTTCCATGTCGCAGCGCTCGCCCTTGTCGTAGGCGCGCGCGGCCGATTCGACCAGCAGCTTCGAGGCTTCCACGCGCGTGGCCATCTCGCCCAGCTTGAGCTGGATCGCCTGGTGCTCGCAGATCTTCTTGCCGAAGGTCTTGCGCTGCTGCGAGTACTTGACGGCCTCCTCGAGCGCCGCCCGCGCGATGCCCACGCCGCGCGCGGCGACGTTGATGCGGCCGAGCTCGAGGCCCGAGAGGATCTGCTGCAGCCCGCGGCCCTCGACGCCGCCGATGAGGCGATCGGCGGGCACGCGATAGTCCTCGAACACGAGCTCGCACGTGTCGATGCCGCGGTAGCCCAGTTTCTCGAGCTTGCGCACGACCTTGAAGCCCGGGCCCTTCTCGGCGATGAAGAGGCTCATGCCCTTGTGCCGCGGTTGCGCCGCGGGATCCGTCTTCACCAGCAGCGCGATGCAGTTGCCCTGGCCGCTGTTGGTGATCCACGTCTTGGCGCCATTGATCACGTAGTGGTCGCCGTCGCGCCTGGCGACGGTGCGGATCGCCTGCAGGTCCGTGCCCGCATCCGGCTCCGTGAGGCCCACGCCGCCGCGCAGCTCGCCGGTGGCGAACCGCGGCAGGAACTGCTTCTTCTGCTCGTCGGTGCCGTTGCGCTGCACGCACGCGGCCATGATGAGGTGCGAGTTGATGACGCCGGCCACGCTCATCCACACGTTCGAGATGTGCTCGATGACCTTCGCGTACGTCGAGGCCGAAAGCCCCATCCCGCCGTACTCGGGATCGATGATGCAGCCGAAGAGCCCGAGCTCCTTCATCTTGTCGACGATCCGCTGCGGATACTCGTCGGCCTGCTCCAGCTTGTGCGCGACGGGGCGCACCTCGGCCTCCAGGAACTTGTCCACGGAGTCGAGGACCATCTGCTCCATTTCCTGCTGTTCGTGCAACACGGTCGTTCCTTTCCTGTGGCGCGGCTTCAGCCGAGGGCCGCCAGGCCTTCGGCGAGCTCGCGCGCGTCGAGCTTTTCCATTGCGAGGACGAGGTCGCGCACCTCGTCGGCGCGCGCGGCCGAGACGGCGAGCCGCGCGTTCGCGAGGAACTTGCGCTCGATCTCGGCGTTGGTGATCGGCCGGTCCGCGCACCCGCGGTTCATCTCCTCGCGCTGCCGCAGCTCGCGGCCGTCGTTGGTGGTGACGACGACCTCGCCCGAGTAGTACTTCGGGAACGGCGAGGCGGGATCGGTTTCGTATTCCACGCGCTGCGCGAGCGCGAGCACTTCGGGATCGGCCAGCGCTTCCTCGCGCAGGTGCTCGAGGCCGAAGCTGCCGCGCGCGAGGGCGGTGGCGACGATGTAGGGGATGCTGAACTGCGCGTCGTAGCTGTTCTGCGGGCGCTTCTTGTTGGCGACCGGCTCGCACACGGTCTTCACCACTTCCTTCGGCACCAGCGCGCGCACCGAGCGGATGTCGGAGACCTTGAGCCCGTGCTTCTCGCGCAGGATCGCCGCCGCATCGGCGCTCGCATGCGTGAAGTGGCACGCGGGCAGCGGCTTCACGGCCACGTCCGCCAGCTCCCAGCGCTCGCCAAGTCCCGCGGTCGCGAGCGAGAGGTCGGTGTCCTTCCAGTTCTGCAGGTGGCTCGCGAAGAGCCCGAAGCGTCCCTCGTACGCGTTGACCGGCCCCATGAACCCCTGGCGCGCGAGCGATGCGGACGTGTAGCCGCAGACGGCCGCCCAGCCGGGATGCATGCGCTTGGTCCATGCGCCGTCGTTCAGGAACTCGAGGCTGCCCGCCGCCGTGCTGAGCGCGATGCCCTGCGCCATCGTGAGCTGCTTCGCGGTGAGCCCGAGCAGGCGCCCGGCGATGAGCGTCGCCGAGAACGCACCCACGAGCCCGGTCGGGTGGAAGCCCACCTGGTGGAAGCCGCCCCTGGCCACGGCCCCCAGGCGCGTGCCCGCCTCCATGCCGGTGACGTACGCGGCGACCAGGTCGCGGCCACCCAGGCCGAGCTTGGCGGCGACGCCGAGCGCCGCGGGCAGGCACGCGGCGGTCGAATGGATGATGCCCGCCGAGTGCGTGTCGTCGAAATCGAGGCCGTGCACGAGGATGCCGTTCATGAGCATCGCGTCGCGCAGCTGCAGCCGCTGCGGGAACGCGATCACCGGCGTGTCGCCCCAGCCCTCGGACAGGTCGGCCACCGCGGAGAGCGAACGATGCGCGAAGTCGTACGTGCTCGACGCGTACGCGATGCCGATGGCGTCGAGCATCAGGTACCGGGCGCGCTCGCGCACTTCCGCCGGGATCGCGTCGTAACGCAGCCCCTCGGCGAAGGCAGCGAGGGTCGCCGCGATGGTCGTGGTGCGCACATCGGTGCCCGCCGCGGCGGCGGGAGCGGTAGGAACGGCGAGGTTGGTCATGGGATGTCCTTTCTGTGTCGCTACAGCAGCATGAGGGAAATGGCGGGGACGTAGCTGATGAGCGCGAGGCCCACCAGCCGCACGCTGTAGAACGGGGCCACGCCGCGCACGACCTCGTGGATCGGCAGCTTGGAGATCCCGCTCATCACGAAGAGGTTCAGGCCGATCGGCGGCGTGAGCGTGGCGATCTCCACGTTGGCGACCATCACGACCGCGAAGTGGATCGGGTTGATGCCGAGCGCCGTGGCCACCGGGAAGAGCAGCGGCGAGGTGAGCACGATCATCGCCACGCCGTCGAGGAACATGCCGAGCACGAGCAGGATGCCGTTGGCGACGAGCAGGAACTGCCAGGGCTCCATCTTCATGCCGACGATGTACGACACCACGCCGGCGGAGATGCCCATGCGCGCCAGCACGAATCCCACGAGGCTGCCGCCCATCACGACCGCGAAGATCATCGTGGTCTGCAGCACCGACTCGCGCAGCGTGTCCCAGACGCCGCCGACGCTGACCGTGCGGTAGACCAGGATGCAGAGGATCGCGGCGTAGACGGCCGCGAACGCGGACACCTCGGTGGGCGTGAGGTAGCCGGTGTAGATGGAGCCGATGATCAGCACCGGCATGAAGATCGCCGCGCCGGCCTTCGGGAAGCGGCGCGCGAAACCGCCCCAGTCGGCGCGCGCCGTGGTGGTGCCGTAGCCGTACCTGCGCGCCATGAAGGACACCGCGGTCAGCAGCAGCGCCGCTTCCATCAATCCCGGCATCACCCCGGCGATGAAGAGCTTGTCCACGGGCAGCCCCACGATCGAGCCGATGAGGATGAAGCCCAGCGACGGCGGGATCATGAGGCCGAGCGTGCCGCCCACGGCGACCACGCCGGCGGAGAAGCGCGGGGGATACTCTTCCTTCTTCAGCCCGTCGACGGTGGCCGCGCCGATCGCCGCGGCCGAGCCCACGCTCGAGCCGGAGATCGCCGCGAAGAACACGCACGCGATCATCACGCTCAAGGCGAGGCCGCCCTTCACCGCGCGCACGAGGCTGCCGATGAGGTCGATCATCAACCCGGCGATGTTCCCGCGCATCATGAGGTTGCCCGCGAGGATGAACATCGGCACCGCCATGAGCGGGTAGCTGTTCACCGACTTGAAGGCAGTCTGCGCGACGACGGTCATCGGCACGCCTTCGAGGCCCAGGATGAGGCCGGTGGTGACGAGGCCCATCGCCACGGCCACGTGCGAGCCGATCGCGAGGAGCGCGAGCATGAGGATCACGGCGGTCAGCATGAGCATGGCCGTCGCCTCAGATTTCCGCGCCGACCTCGTGCGTCGCCGCGAAGGGCTCGCCCCCGCGGACCAGCACGACCAGGCACCGCACGTAATAGCCGCCGAGCAGCGCCGCGCCGAGCGGCATCGCGAGGAACACGATCCACTGCGGGATGTCGAGGTTCGACTCGGACACCATGCCCATCGTGTAGTAGCGCTGCAGCTGCGGAATCGACGAGGCGAGGAGCACCGCGCTGAACGCGATGCCCGCGATCACGGACAGGTATTGCATGCCCTTGCGGACGCGCGGCGGCATCGCGTCGACCAGCATCTCGGTGCGGATGTGGTGCCCGCGCGTGCCCGCCACGCCCAGCGTGAGGAAGAACGCCCACATCATGAGGTAGCGCACCGACTCCTCGGCCCAGAAGAAGCTCACGTCGCGGAAGGAGCGATTGAGCCCTTCCGAGAGCATGACGAGCGTGGAGGCGATGAACGCGAGCGCGGCGAGGTTGAGGACCGGGCCGGCTTCGAACCGGTCCCACCAGCCGCGCCGGCCCGCGGGGCGGGGCGCCGCGCTCACGTCACTTCGCGACGCCACACTTGCCCTCGATCGCCGCGAGCTTCTGCGTCACGTCCGGGTGCTTGTCGGTGAAGAGCTTGTTGCCCGGCGCCGCGCGCTCGCGCCAGCGCTTGATCTCGGCCGCATCGGCGGTGCGGAACACCGCGCCCTGGGTGGTCATCTTGTGCACCAGCTTCTTGTCGGCCTCGATCGCCTCCTTCCATTGCCGCAGCGCGATGTCGGCGATCGAATCCGTGACCGCCTTGCGTTGCACGGCCGGCAGCCCGTCGAGCCAGGCCTTGTCCACGATGACGGCATAGGTGGCGACGGACATGCCGGGGACGTACCAGGCGTATTTCGCCGTCATGCCGACCATCTCGGCCCATCCTGCCGGCGAGGTGAAGATGCCGTCGATGGCGCCCTGCGAGAGCGCCGTGCTCATCTCGGAGGCGGCCATCGACACGGGGCTCATGTTGAGCGATCGCATCGTGTCGAGGAAGACCTTGCCGCCGGTCACGCGCACCTTGGCGCCCTTCAGGTCCTCCATCTTCTTCACGTCGCGGTCCTTGAAGATGAAGAGCAGGTCGGAGGTGCGCAGGAAGCCCAGCACCTGCAGCTTGCGCGGCTCGACGTACGACGATATGAGCTTCGTGAGCTCCCCGTTGAAGCACTGGTTCGTCATCAGGTCGTCCGAGAGCACGAAGGGCAGGTTGATGATGCCGGTGCGCGGGTCGAGCGTCTCGAGCCGCACGGCGACGGGCCACACCATGTGCACCGCGCCCGTGCCGAGCGCGGCCATGGCGTCCTGGTCGTTGTAGAGCTGGCCGGCCGGGAACACCTTCACGACGAGCTGCCCGTTCGTCTTGGTCTTCACTTCCTCGGCGAACTGGTTCATGTAGCCGGTCTTCCAGTGCGTCGTCGCGACCTCGCTCGGAAGCACCATCTCCGCGGCGTGCGATGCGGGGTTCAGCAGGAAAGCGGCGGCGAGCGCGCCCAGCAGGCGCGCGATGCGGTTGTTCATCTTGTCTCCTCCTCGTGTCGTCAGTCCGCCTTGATGCCGGCGTCCTTGATGATCTTCGCGAACTTCGTGTATTCGGCGACGGTGAACCGGGTGAACTGCTCGGGCGTGCTGGCCACCGGCTGCGCGCCCAGCTCGACGAGGCGCTCCTTCACGTCGGGCAGCGCGGCGATGCTCGCCACCTCGCGCTGGATCTTCTCCGTGACCTCCTTCGGCGTGCCGCGCGGCGCATACAGGCCGTACCACGCCATCGGGTCGTAGCCCGGCAGGCCCGCCTCGATGACGGTCGGAATGTCCGGCATGTTCGGCGAGCGGGCGGTGCCGCTCACGCCGAGCACGCGCAGCTTGCCCGACTTGTAGTGCTGCAGCACCGTGAGCACGCTGGTGAAGCCGACCTGCACGTGGCCGCCCAGCATGTCGTTCATGATCTGCGAGCCGCCCTTGTACGGCACGTGCAGCAGCTCCGTGCCCGAAAGCGACTTGAACTGCTCGCCGGCGAGGCGCGACGACGGCTCGGAGCTGCCGAAGCTCAGCTGCCCCGGGTTCGCCTTCGCCACCGCGATGAGCTCGCGGATGTTCTTCGCCGGCACGGCGGGATTCACCACGACCACCCACGGCGATGCCGCGACCAGCGTGACCGGGGCGAAGTCCCTGATCACGTCGTACGGCATGTTGCTCTTGAGGCTGGGGTTGATGACGTGCGCGCCGACGACGAGCACGAGGTTGTAGCCGTCGGCCGGCGCCTTGGCGACGGCCTCCGAGCCGATGATGCCGTCCCCGCCCGGGCGGTTCTCGACGATCACCGTCTGGCCCCAGCGCTCGGTGAGCTTCTGCGCGAAGAGGCGCGCGAGGATGTCGGTGCCGCCACCCGCCGCGTACGGAACGATGATGCGCACGGTCTTCGCGGGATAAACGTCCGCCGCCGCGAACGGCGCGATGGCCGCGAGCGCGATCGCCGCGAGCCAGGCCTTCCATGCCTTAGGCATCGGCCACCCCGTGCCCGCGTTTCGGGATCAGCACCGAGCGCACGAACGTCATGAAGACGGTGCCGTCGGCCTTCCTGCCCGTGGTGCGCACCGTCACGATGCCCTGCGTGGGGCGCGACTTCGACTCGCGCTTCTCCAGGACCTCGCTCTCGGCGTAGATGGTGTCGCCCGGGTGCACCGGCGCGGTGAGCTTGATGTCGGTCCAGCCGAGGTTGGCGATGGCCTTGCCGCTCACGTCGGCGACCGTCATGCCGAGCACGATCGCGAGCGTGAGGCCGCTGTTCACGAGCGGCTTGCCGAACTCGCTCTTCGCCGCGAACGCGTGGTCGCAGTGCATCGGGTGGTTGTTCATGGTGAGGAGGGAGAACTGGATGTTGTCCGCCTCCGTGATGGTCCTGCCGGGGAAATGCTCGTACACGTCGCCCACCGTGAAGTCCTCGAGATACCGCCCGAGGCTCGCGCGGTAGCGTGCGGGGCCTGCGCCTTCCATTGCCGCTCCTCCTCGTCCATACATCCTAATGTCCGGACATTTAGCGGCAAACGGGGGCGGCGTGTCAAGCGCATGCGCCGGATCAAGTCCCGCGCGCGGCGCAGGATGCGCGATTCGTCAGCCGGGATACAGGTGCCGCACGCGCGCGAAGAGGCGCGTGAGCCCGAGGAGCGCGTTCACGTTGGGTGCCGCCACGCCCGTGCGCCGGCCCAGCTCCGCCACGGCGCCCACGATCGCGTCGAGCTCGATCGCGCGCCCCGCTTCCGCATCCTGCAGCATGGAGGTCCTGAAGGCGCCGAGCTTCGCCGTCACGCGCTGCCGGTCCTCGGGCGTCTCGTCGATCGAGCAGCCGATGCGCGCGCCGATGGCCGCCGCCTCGCGCATCGCGGCCGCGCAGAATTCGCGCACGTCGGCGTCGGCGAGGATGCGGTCGGCCGTGGCGCCGGTGATCGCGCTCACCGGGTTCACCGTCATGTTGCCCCAGAGCTTGTACCAGATGTCGCGGCGGATGGCGGCGGAGCGCTCCACCTCGAAGCCGGCACCCTCGAGCAGCCGCGCCACGCCCTCCACGCGCTCGCTCGCGCCGCCGGCGGGCTCGCCGACGATCAGCCGCCGGCCCTGGTGCACGCGCACGAGCCCGGGCTCGACGCGCGAGGCGCTCGCGTGGACGACGCAGCCCAGCACGTGCCCACGCGCGATCGCCCGGGAAACGACGCCGCCGGGATCCACGCTCTGCAGCGGGGCCTCGCCGATGCCCTCGATGCCCTGGACGAACCACCACGGCACGCCGTTCATCGCCGGCATCACGATCGTGCGCGGCGCGAGGAGCGGCGCGATGGAGCGCGCGACCTGCGGCATCGAAGGCCCCTTCACCGCAATGACCACGAGATCCTGCGGGCCGAGCGCCCCGGGCGCATCGACCGCCTGCGCCGGGGCCTGCAGGAGGCGCTCGCCATCCTGGAGCCGCCATCCGTGCCGCCGAAGCGCGTCGAGCGTGGCGCCGCGCGCCACGGCGCTCACCTCGCACTGCGCCGCGGCTGCGAGCCGCGCGCCGATGAACGCGCCGATGGCACCGGCGCCGACGATGCACGCTTTCATTGCGCTTCGCGGGGGGATCCGGGACGAGGCCCGAATCCTACCCGAAGCGCGCGACGCTCCCTAGTCGGCCGGTCCGGGCTGCTGGACCGGGATCCATTCGCGGTCCGGCCGCGGGGCGGCCGGCGCCTGCGGCTGCGGCTCGCGCGGCGCGAGCTTGAGGCGCCGCGTGCGCACGACCTGCCGCGCGCGGACGAGATACGCCAGCGACCCGAAGCCGCTCCAGACGTGCACGAGCCGCGTGAACGGCACCAGCAGGAAGAGCGTCATGCCGAGCACCAGGTGCACCTTGAACGGCCAGGCGATCGCGACCAGCCCCTCGGCGCCGCCGACGCGGAACGTGACCACGCGCTGCGCCCAGTCGGAGAGCGCGAGCATGACCGTCCCATCGGCGTGGGAGAGCGAGTAAGGCAGCGTGACGAGCCCGAGCGTGAGCTGGATCCACAGCAGCACGAGCAGCGCGAGGTCGGTGCGGCCGCTCGTCGCCCGCACCCGCGCGTCGGTGATGCGCCGATGCAGGAGCAGCGACAGGCCGATGAAGCAGAACGTGCCCGCGATGCCGCCCGCCGTCACGGCGAGCACCTGCTTCTGCGCCGGCGTGATGAAGGCCTCGTACGCCCAGTGCGGCGTGAGCAGGCCGGCGAAGTGCCCCGCGAAGAGGAACAGGATCCCGACGTGGAAGAGGTTGCTGCCCCAGCGCAGCGAGCCGGTCCGCAGCATCTGCGACGACTCGCTCTTCCAGGTGTACTGGCCGCGCTCGAAGCGCGCGAGGCTGCCCAGCAGGAACACGACCAGGCAGATGTACGGGTAATACCCGAAGAAGAACGTGTGGAGATAGGACTCGAAGGCGTTCATGCGACGGCTCCTCTTGGGGCGGTCCTGGGGACGACGTGGATCGGTTGGGGCGCTCCGGGCTGCGGCCGGGGGCATCCGCCGAACGCGGCGGGCTCTTCCCACGCCTCGTCGAGCGGCGCGTCGGCGGCGGGCTTCGTGGCCTGCACCTTCTCGCCGGCGAGCTCGAGCAGCGCCCCCACCACCGCGGCGTACCCGCTGCGCCGCTCGTGCAGGGCGCCCAGCAGCGAATGCAGGATGTGCGCGATCTCGCCGAGGAAGGCGCGCGCCTCGCGCGGCGGCTGCAGCGCGGCGAACTCGAGCACCGCGGGCAGGTAGTCGGGCAGCTCGCCGGGCGCGAGCAGCAGGCCCGCCTGCTCGTAGGTGCGCGCGAGGTCCACCATCGCGGCGCCGCGCTCGCGCGAATCGCCGTGCACGTGCTCGAAGAGATGCAGCGACGTCGCGCGCCCGCAATCGAACACCTGCACGTATTCGGCCTCCGCGTCGAGCGGATCGGCCGCGGCGATGGCCGCCATGAGCGCCTCGAGCTCGTCGAGCCGCGCGGGCGAGAGCGCGTTCTCGCTGCGCAGGATGTCGCGCATCTCCGGCATCGCATGGCGCATCGGCGCGCCGGGATAGGCGAGCAGCGCCGACAGGACCCGCAGCGTGCCGCTCATGACGCCACCTTGATCGGGATCGTGCGCTTGCGCCCGCCCCCGAAGAGGCTGGTGTCGCCCGTCACCTCGGTCGAGCAGCCGTTGCCGAACGAGAAGCCGCAGCCGCCGCGCATGTCGAACGTGTTCTCGGCGTACTCGCGGTGCGTGCTCGGGATGACGAAGCGGTCCTCGTAGTTGGCGATGGCCATCACGCGGTACATGTCCTCGACCTGCGCGCGCTCCAGCCCCACGCGCTTCAGCACGGCGTCGTCGTCGCGCTGCTCGACGTGCTTCGCGCGGTGCCAGGCGCGCATCGCGAGCATGCGCTCGAGCGCGCGCACCACCGGCGTCTCGTCGCCGGCCGCCAGCAGGTTCGCCAGGTACTTCACGGGGATGCGCAGCTGGCGCACGTCGGGGATCTCGCCGTTGAAGCCGATGTGGCCGGCGTTCGCGGCCGAGGCGATCGGCGAGAGCGGCGGCACGTACCAAACCATCGGCAGCGTGCGGTATTCCGGGTGCAGCGGCAGGGCGATCTTCCATTCCATCGCCATCTTGTAGACCGGGCTCTTGCGCGCCGCTTCCATCCATTTGTCCGGCACGCCGTCGCGCGCCGCCTGCGCGATCACCTTCGGATCGTTGGGATCGAGGAAGATGCCGAGCTGCGCGTCGTAGAGCGCGTCCTCGCGCTCGGCGCTCGCGGCCTGCTCGATGCGGTCGGCGTCATAGAGCATCACGCCGAGGTAGCGGATGCGGCCCACGCACGTCTCGGAGCACACCGTGGGCTGCCCCGACTCGATGCGCGGATAGCAGAAGATGCACTTCTCGGCCTTGCCGCTCGTCCAGTTGTAGTAGATCTTCTTGTACGGGCAGCCGGACACGCACATGCGCCAGCCGCGGCACTTGTCCTGGTCGATGAGGACGATGCCGTCCTCCTCGCGCTTGTAGATCGAGCCCGAGGGGCAGCTCGCCACGCACGCCGGGTTCAGGCAGTGCTCGCACAGCCGCGG
>DASTGG010000104.1:0-10467 GCA_035719385.1 Usitatibacter sp. | reverse complement strand
CGTCCGGCCGCGAGGGCGGGCGCGTGATCGGAGATGCGCTCGGCGGTGCGGCGGCCGCGGCGCGGTTCGCCGAGCCGGATCGCCTGCTCGTCACGGAATCGTTCGCCCGCGCGCTGCGCATCACGGCGCCCGATCGCGCGGCCGACCTCTCGAAGGCGGGGGATTTCACCGACACGCGCGTGCGCCAGCACGTCCTCTACGCGCCCGATCCGGGCCGCAGCGCCATGCGGCGCCGGCGTTTCGCGCTGTATGCGGTGGGAGGCGTCGCGGCGATCCTGCTGGTCGGCGTCATCGCGCGCGGCATCTACCAGCCGCTGGTGCGCTCGCGCCCGGGGGTGGTGCTCCTCGACGTGAAGCCGCGGGGCGAGGTCTATGTCGATGGCGTGTTCCACGGGCGAACGCCGCCGATGACGGAGCTGCAGCTCGCGCCGGGACCGCATCGCATCCAGATCCGCGGCGCCGGCTCGCCGCAATACAACGAGGTCCTCGACGTGAAACCGGGGGAGAAGCACACCGTGAGCCACACGTTCACGCGTTCGGAGCCACGGCCCAAGCCCGACTTCTGGCGCGACCTCAAGCGCAAGTTCGGCGCGTGATGGCCACGCCGCAGCGCTTCGGCCGCTATCGCGTCGTGTCCGAGCTCGGGCAGGGCGCGATGGGCGTCGTGTATCGCGCGGAGGATCCGGAGCTCGGGCGCATCGTCGCGATCAAGACCATCGGGCTCTCGGGAACGGCGCAGGAGCAGGACGTCCACCAGGCGCGATTCCGCCAGGAAGCGCGCGCGGCCGGCGCCGTGAGCCATCCGGCGATCGTCACGATCTACGACGTGGGGCGCGAGGGCGACCTCGCGTTCATCGCGATGGAGTACGTCGAGGGCCGCGAGCTGCGGCAGCTCATCCGCGAGGGCGCGCTCACGCCCGCGCGCTCGCTCGAGATCGCGGCGCTCGTCGCCGACGGCCTCGCCTTCGCGCACGAGCGCGGCGTGATCCACCGCGACATCAAGCCGGGCAACATCATGGTGCTGCCCGATGGCCGCGTGAAGATCATGGACTTCGGCATCGCGCACCTGCAGGAGTCGGACGTGAAGACGCAGAGCGGCGTGCTCCTCGGGTCGCCCCAGTACATGTCGCCGGAGCAGGTGGCGGGGCAGGCGCTCGACGGCCGCGCCGACATCTTCTCGCTCGGCGTGGTGCTCTACGAGATGCTCACGGGCGTGAAGCCGTTCGACGCGGCGGACCTCACGCAGCTGCTGTTCTGGGTCGTGAACCTGCCGCACAAGCCGCCCAGCGAGCGCAACGCCTCGCTGCCGCCGGTGATCGACTACATCATCGCGCGCGCGCTGAAGAAGAACGCGCACGAGCGCTACGCCACTGCGGCGGAATTCGCGCGCGACCTTCGCGATTGCCTTCCGGAAGTGAGCGCCTCGTCTGCCGCCGCGCAGGCCCGGGGCGAGACGCAGCCGGATGGCGTCGCGGCGGGCGTGGCCACTACGGTGCCCGATGGCAAACGAATGCCCGGGGCGGAGTCGCTGGAGCTGCGCGCCTCGCCGCGTTTCGACTCGTCCGCCGCGCTCGCGCGCCTGCCGGTGCTGGCGGATATCGGCACGGGAACGCGCACCGTGTGGCGCGCGGCGACCTCGACCCTGAAGCGCCGCGTCGACCGCTCGCGGGCGCTGCTGTGGGGCGCCTACGCGGCGGCCGCGCTCATCGCCGTCGTCATCACCATCGCGTAGTACCGATCAGCCGTCGACGACGACCGTCCCCATCATGCCGCCCGCGGCATGGTCGAGGATGTGGCAGTGGAACATCCACTCGCCGACGTTATCCGCGACGAACGCGATGTCGCAGCTGCCGCGTGGACCGATCATCACGGTGTCGCGCCACACGGGCCGCTCGAGCTTCTTGTCGTCCAGGGCGAACACCTTGAAGAAATGCCCGTGCAGGTGCATCGGGTGCTCGAAGTCGGTGTGGTTCAGCATCTTGATGGTGGCGTGCTCGCCGCGATCGAAGCGGAAGAGCGGCTCGTGCATCATCGCGTGCTCGTGCTGCGCCGTGTAGTTCATGGTCCAGGTGAGGCCGTGCTGCTCCATGATCTGCTTGACGTCCATCGCCTTGCCGTCGACGCGCGCGATCGCCGGCTGGCCGAGCACGCCGCCTTCGAACACGAGGAAGTGCGCCGTCGCCTTCGCGATGTCCGGCTCCGCGAGGGCGTTGGGCGCGACCGGCTCGGTCATGGGCAACGCCTTGCCGCGGACCGGCGAGCCGGCGTAGGCGATCGTGGCGACCTGCGTGCCCGAGTCGCGCTTGTCCATGATGGGGAAGCTGCCCGGTCCCGCGGTGCCGTCGATCACGAGGTCGGTGCGCTGACCGGGACCGAGCACGAGGACGCCGCCCGGAAGCGGGTGGGGCTGCGTCGACTGCCCGTCGTACGTGACGACGATGGGCTCGTGGCCGCCGAACGCGAGATCGAAGATGCGCGCGGACGCTGCGTTGATGAGGCGCAGCCGCACGCGCTCGTTCGGGCGCAGCTGCAGCTTGCGGTGGGCGCCCGCCTGCGTGCCGTTGATCGTGAACGTGTTGCCGAGCCTTCCGCCGCTGCCGAAATCGAGCACCTTGCCGTAGTCCTCGACGGGACGGTTCTTCTTGTCGAGCTTGAAGTCGCTGAGGACCCAGACTTCCTCGCGGTCCACGGCGATGGGCTTGTCCTCGTCGACGATGAGCGGGCCATAGAGGCCGCGCGGCACCTGCTCGAAGCTCGACTGGTGCGGGTGGTACCAGTACGTGCCGGCGTCGGGCACGCTGAACTTGTATTCGAAGCGGTCGCCCACGCGGATCGGCGCCTGCGTCACGTGCGGCACGCCGTCCATGGCGTTGGGCACGCGAATCCCGTGCCAATGCACGGTGGTCACGCGCGGCAGGTCGTTGCGCACCAGCACATCGACGCTCTCGCCGCGCCGGAAGCGCAGCAGCGGGCCGGGGCAGGCGTCGTTGAACGCCCACACCTCGGTGGGACCGCCATCACGGATGGCCTGGCGGGATATCGCCGCGCGTAACTCGAACGGCGTCCCCGCGGCGGCGCGGGCTCCCGGGGGCAACGCCATCGATCCGAGCGCCGCTCCGGCGGTCTGGAGGAATTGGCGGCGCGTGAGGCTCATGACGGTTCTCCGGCATCTTCGATGGGAAGACAAGGGTCCCCCGCCTGCCCCCTTTCGGGCTTGCGATAGATCAAACCCGGGACGGCCGGCGCCGACGCGCGAAGTCGTCCGTGTCCTACTCGACGTTGGGATTGCATGGGTGGCCGGCGGCGAAGCCAGGGTCTAGATTCCTCAGCACATGAACCTAAGAGAGAGCGAGACGGCCATGAAACAGAAAACCGTGCTGCGTCGCACGAAGCTTCCTCCCATCCTCGAGATCGACGAATACGGCCTTGCCGTCAACGAACGGGAAGAGTTCTACCGGCCGCGGTGGTCCGCCGACGGGGAGATCCCCGAGGTGCAGCTGGAAGACTGGCCCACCGAGTTCGACGACTGACGCTGGCCGGACTATGCAGGCAGGCAAACGGCTTGCTGTTGGGCGGATCGAAGCATCAACGACCGATTCGCCAGGAGAAGTGACATGAGAACGCCCTCGTACTTCCGCGTCGCCGCCGCGCTCGCCGTGTCGCTCGGCGCCACCGCCGCCACGGCGGCCGGCATGACGACCATCACCACGACGACGGCGCGGCCTTCGACGGCCGCCGCACCGAGCGGCGTCTCGACGACCACGGCGTCGACGGGCGGCGCGATCGTCGCATCGCCCGCGGTGACGACGCCTTCTTCCGGCTCCACCGTCACGAGCTCGACGACGCCGGCGACCGGCACGACGACGACCACCTCGATCAACAATCCGGCCGCCAACGTGCGCGCCGCGCCCGCGGACACCACGACCGCCACGGCCGCCGGCACCAGCGACACCACGAGCGTGACGACGACCACGACGCCGTTGTCCACCGACACGAGCGGCACGCCCAGCCAGGCGACGTTCGGGCCGGGCACGTCCTTCGCGAACGACAGCGGCAACACCGCGCTCGGCACCTCGCCGGGCCAGACATCGTCGGGCACGCTGTCCGGCAACTCCGGCACCGGCATCACCGCGGGCAGCGACACGCTCACGGGCATGAGCACGGGCAACGTCGTGGGCGCCACGACGGTCGGCGCCGTGGGGCCCGTCGGCCGCGCGGTCGTCCTGCCGGATACGGCCTTCGCCGGCGGCTCGGTCGCCGTCAACGTGAATCCGGCGAGCACGATCTCGACAGCCACGACGCGCACGCCCACGCCGGTCTTCGACGCGGCGGCCCGCCGCGGCATGGCGCAGGTCGAGCGCCAGGCGCGCTCCGGGCGCGTCTTCGGCCAGGCGCCGCGCACGGACAACGACCGCACCGACCAGATGCCGGACGATCCCATCATCCGGTATTGATTCACTCCGGCCGCGCGAAGCGGCGGATCGAGAACGGCTCGATCGGCAACCCGGTCGAGCCGTTTTTCATGAGGTCGGCGACGATGGCGCCGACGATGGGCCCGAGCTGGAAGCCGTGGGCCGAGAAACCGAACGCATGCCACGCGTCCTCCTGCGTGGAGCTCGGGCCGATGACGGGGATGTCGTCGGGCATGCGTCCTTCGATGCCGGCCCACGCGCGCACGATCTGCGCCTGCCTCATGCACGGGAAGATCTCGCAGGCGGTGCGCGCGTTGCCGGCAAGCTTCTCGAAGTCGAGCACCGTGCGATTGGTCTCGGGCTCCGCGCGCCCGCGCACTCCGCCGCCGATCATCACGGTGCCGTTCGCGTATTGCTTGAAGGAGAGCGGCCTCGATGTGGCGCCGACGACCGGCCTCACGAAGGCCGCCGCCGGCGCGGTGATCATGAGCATGAGCGCCACGGCCTCGATGGGCACGGGCTCGCCCAGCATCGCCGCGATCCGGCCGCCCCACGCACCGGCGGCATTCACGAGCCGCGGCGACTCGAAGGTTTCGCGCTCGCAGGTGACGCGCCAGACGCGGCCCACGCGCTTCGCGTCGTCGGCGCGCGTGCCTTCCACGAACGTCACGCCGAGGCGTTCGGCCGCGCGCTTGAACGCGAGCGTGGTGCGATAGGGCAGCGCCGCGCCGTCCTCGCGGCACACGAGGCCACCCACGCAATGGGGCGATACGGCCGGCAGCAGCGCGCGAAGCTCGCCGCGCTCGATGAGCTCCTCGTGATGGAAGCCGAGCGCGGCGAGCGTGGCCACGCGCCGCTGCAGGCTTTCCATCTCGTCCGCCGATTCGGCGACCTTCACCTGGCCGTGGCTCTCGAAGCCGCAGGTGTCGTCCACGAGATCGCCGATCCGCTGCCACAGCGCAAGCGATGCGACGCTCAGCGGCACTTCGGCGAGGTGGCGGCCGAGGCGGCGCACGCCGCCCGCGTTCACGCCGGAGGCATGGCGGCCGACGTAGTCCTTCTCCAGCACGATGGCGCGCAGCCCGGCCCGCGCCGCATGCAGCGCCGTGGAGCAGCCATGCAGCCCGCCGCCGATGATGACGACGTCGGCCGTGCGCATCGCCCTAGACGCGCACGACGGCCTTGACCGCGGCTTCGGTCTTCGGCAGCGAGGCGAGCTCCGCCACCGTGATCGGCTTCACCGGCGGGCGCAGCCGGTAGTAGCCGATCTCCTGCGGCGACACGCCGCGCGCCTCGGCCATGAGCTCGGTCACCGTGAGCCCGCACAGGCGGCCCTGGCACGGCCCCATGCCGCAGCGCAGGAACGACTTCATCTGGTTGGGGCCCGGGCAGCCGAGCTTCACCGCATCGACGATCTGCTGCGCGGACACTTCCTCGCAGCGGCACACGATCGTGTCGCCGGCCGGGATGCGGAATGGCTTCGCGGGACGGTAGAGGCGGTCCAGGAACCGCCGGCCGCGCATGAAGCGCTCGAGCGCCGTGTAGGCGAGCTTTTCCGCGGGAAACTTCGTGCCGGGGCGCAAGGCGCGAATGGCGGCCATCGCGATGATCACGCCGCGCCACGCCGCCGCCTGGCCGCCGCCGATGCCGGCACCGTCGCCGGCGATCGAGATTCCGGGCAGGCTCGTCTCGCCGTCGCGATCGAGCAGCGGCGACCAGCACAGCTGCTCGGGGTCCCAGCGATGCTCCACGCCGGCGGCCATCGCGAGGTTCACGTTCGGCACGACGCCCTGGTGCAGCAGCAGCGTATCGACCGGCTGGGAGCCGCCGGTGCCGTCGGCGCGGCGCCAGCTCACCGTGCGCACGCGGTCGTGCCCCTCGGCGCGCAATTCCACCACGTCGCGAATGACGCCCACCTTGCCGCGCAGCGCGGCCAGCAGCCTGATTCCCTTCACGGCGTACGGCGAGAGCAGGAACTGCAGCAGGTGCGGGCGGGCGCGCGCGCGATTGGCTCGCGGCGTGGTGTCGAGGATCGCGTCCACGGCCACGCCCGCGCGCTGGTACTGCCATGCCAGCAGCCACAACAGCGGGCCGGTGCCCGCGAGGACGACGCGTCCTTCGGGCACGATGCCCGAGGCCTTCAGCAGCGTCTGCGCCGCGCCCGCCGTCATCACGCCGGGAAGCGTCCAGCCCGGGATGGGAAACGGCCGCTCGAGCGCGCCGGTGGCGAGGATCACGTGGCCTGCCGTGAGCAGCTTCGAGCCGCCGCCGAGCGACACGCCGATCTCCAGCTCCGGCGTGAGGCTCCACACGGTCGCGTTCGGCACGTATTGCGCCCCGCTCGAAGCGAGCTCGCGCGTGAGCTTCTCGCCGCTCCAGTAGTCTTCGCCCAGCACGCGGCGGTCCTTCACCGGCGTCGTCGTGATGGCGCGATAGATCTGCCCGCCGGGCGCGGGCTGCTCGTCGAAGACCACGGTGGCGAGGCCGTGGCGCGCGCAAAGGCTGGCGGCGGCCATGCCCGCGGGGCCGGCGCCGATCACCGCCACGTCGTATCGATCGAGAAGCGGCGCCTCGCTCATCGCCCCAGCTCCCGCTTGCCGCGCTGCGTCTCGATGGCCATGCCCTCGGCCACGGGCACGAGGCAACCCTGCCGGTTGCCCACGCCGTCGATGGCGACGAGGCAATCGAAGCACACGCCCATCATGCAGTACGGGGCGCGCGGCGCGCCCGACACCGGGGTCGTGCGGCACAGCGTGCGGCCCGCGGCGAGCAGCGCCGCGGCGACGCTGTCGCCCTCGCGCGCCGTCGCGGCAATGCCGTCGATCGTGATGCTCACCGGCGCGCCGGTTTCATGCAGCCTTCTGAACATGGAATCTCCGCGAGCTGAACGGCTCGAACGTTTCGGCGGGAAGTCGTCCCTGCGCGATGAGCGGCGGGAGCGCCAGCGCGTGGTTCGCGGCGAGCGTCACGCCGCTGTGGCACGTGGCGACGAAGGCGCCGGGGCACTGCGTGGACTGGTCGTAGATGGGAAAGCCGTCGCGCGTCATGACCCGCAGCGCCGCCCAGGTGCGCACGATGTTGAGCGAGCCCAGCTTCGGGAACATGCGGCGCGCGCGGTCGGCGAGCACCGCGATCACCGCATGGCCCACCACCGGCTCGACCGCTTCCTCCTGCGAGTCGCCGAGTAGCACGCCGCCTTCGTCGGTCTGGCGCACGGTGGACACGGGATAGCGCAGGAAGGGCGCGGTCTTCTCGGTGACGATGAGCTGCCCGCGCTGCGGCCGCACCGGCACGTCGAGCCCGACCATCGGCCCGAGCCGCGCATTGTCCACGCCCGCGGCGAGCACGACCTTGCCCGCGGCGACGGCGCCTTGCGGCGTCGCGATGGCGAATTCCCCGCGATCGAACGCGATGCGATCGGCGCGATGGTTGGGCAGGTAGGTGGCGCCGAAGCGTTGCATGCCGACGTGCAGCGCGCGGAACAGCTTGAGCGAGTTGCAGTGGCCGTCGAGCGCCGTGAAGCTCGCGCCGGCCACTTCGGGGCCGATCTCGGGCAGCCGTTCCTTCACGCCCGCGTGGTCGAGCATCTCCACGTCGTAGTGCGGCATCCCGGGCTGCGAATGCAGGCGCTTCATCTGCGCGGCGCGGAACTCGAGCTCGCGCTCGGACAGCGCCATGTGGAAGCCGCCGGGCCGCTCGAAGCACACGTCGATGCCGGTCTGCTCCTCGAGCGCCGCCGCGAAGCCCGCCCACGCGTTCGACGAGCGCAGCGTCCACGCGCCGTAGGCCGGCATGCCCAGCCCCTTGTTCTGCACCCACACGAGCGCGAAGTTGCCGCGCGAGGCACGCAGCGCGATGTCGCCCTCGTCGAGGACGGCGACGCGCCGGCCTTCGCGGGCGAGGCCCCAGGCGATCGCGGCCCCCACGAGCCCGCCGCCTACCACCGCGACGTCGAATTGGCGGGTCATCTCAGTCCGTGCCTTTCCCGGCGAGCAGGCGATCCAGGCCGTACACGCGGTCGAGCGCGACGAGGAACACCAGCGTGATCGCGATCACCATCGCGGACACCGAGGTCACCAGCGGGTCGATGTTGTCCTGGATGTAGAGGAACATGCGCACGGGCAGCGTCGTGGCGCCCGGCGCGGCGATGAAGACGGTCATCGTCACCTCGTCGAAGCTCTGGATGAAGGCGAGCGCCCAGCCGCTCGCGAGCCCGGGCAGGATGAGCGGCAGCGTCACGCGGCGCAATACCGTCGCGGGCGCCGCCCCGAGCGAGACGGCCGCGTTCTCGATCGCGCGGTCCATGCCGACCGCCGAGGCGAGCACCAGCCGCAACGCGAACGGAAACACGATGATGACGTGCGCGAGCAGCAACCCCGGAAACGTGCCGCCCAGCCCGATCTGCGTGAAGAAGCGCAGGAACGCGATGCCGAGGACCACGTGCGGAATCATGAGCGGCGACAGGAACAGCGCCGCGAACGCCTCGCGCCCCGGGAAGCGGTAGCGCGCGATCGCGAGCGCGGCCGGCACCGAGATCGCCACCGCGATCGTCGAGGACAACGCGCCGAGGCCGAGGCTGGTCCAGAACGCTTCCACGAACTCGGGATAGCGCGCGATCGCGCGGAACCACCGCAACGACCATCGCGTCGTCGGGATGGAGAGGAACCCCTCGGGCGTGAACGCGACGATGCACACGATCGCGATGGGCGCGATCATGAAGACCACGAAGAGCGCGTGGAACGCGAGCGCGAGCGGCCCGTTGCGGCTCATTCGAACACCGCCGCATAGCGCCGCTCCACCAGCCGGTTGCTGCCGACCACGATCGCCACCAGCGCGGCGAGCAGCAGGATGGCCACCGCCGCGCCGAGCGGCCAGTTGAGCGTGTTGAGGAATTCGTCGTAGGCGAGCGTCGCCGCGACCTTCAGCCGGCGCCCGCCGATGATCGCGGGCGTGGCGAAGGCGCTCGCGGCCAGCGCGAACACGATGATCGCGCCCGAGAGCACGCCGGGCATGACCTGCGGCAGCACCACGCGCCGCAGCATCGTGGCGTGCGTGGCGCCCAGCGAGAGCGCGGCATTGCCCACCTGCGGGTCGAGCCGCTGCAACGACGCCCATACCGACAGCACCATGAAGGGCACGAGCACGTGCGACAGCGCGATCACCACGCCGGTCTCCGTGAACATGAACGGGATGGGCGAGCCGATGAGGTGCAGCCTGAGCAGCGCCTCGTTGATGACACCGGTCTTGCCGCCGAAGAGCAGCGCCCAGCCGAGCGTGCGCGCGACCACGGAGATCAGCAGCGGGCCGAGGATGACCAGCAGGAACACGCTCCTCCAGCGGGGCGCCATGCGGTGCAGGATGTAGGCCTCCGGCGCGCCGAGCGCCATGCAGATCACGGTGACCGCCACGGAGATGCGCAGCGTGCGCAGGAACATCTCGTGGAAGTACGAGTCGGTGAAGAGCTCGCGCCAGTTCTTCAGGATGAGGACGGGCTGGATGCCCTTGAGCGTGCTGAAGTCGTGGAACGACAGCACGAAAGTCATCGCGAGCGGCACGATCACGACGACGCCGTAGAGCAGCAGGGCGGGCGCGCTCAGCAGGTAGGGCGTGCGCTTCACCATGCGAGCCTCACGGTTTCGCCCTCGGCCGGCGCCGGGGCGCCGTCGTTCTGGCGGATCACCGTCACGTTGCCCGCGGCCGTGTCCACCTGGTAGAGCCAGTGGTTGCCCTGGAAGATGCGCGTGGCGATGCGCCCTTCCAGCACGCCGTCGCTCGCGAAGCGAATGCGCTCGGGCCGCACCGTGATCGTGCCGTCGCCGCGGGCGGCATCGTCACCCCGGGTGCCGCCGGGCGGCAACGGCCCGGGGCCCAATCTCAATACATTCGTCTTCCCGAGAAACCCCGCGACGAAAGCGCTCGCGGGCTTCTCGTACGCCTCGTGGGGCCGCGCGATCTGCTCCACGCGCCCGGCGTTCATCACGACGATGCGGTCCGACAGCGCCATCGCCTCCGCCTGGTCGTGCGTCACGAGGATCGTCGTGGTGCCGACCGTGCG
>DASTGG010000103.1:0-7628 GCA_035719385.1 Usitatibacter sp. | reverse complement strand
GCGGCGCTGATCGGGTTCGTCGCGGGCGAGATGGCCTGGGAGGACAAGGCCGTCGCCGCCTGGACCGAGCCTTTCGGAGAGCACGCCAAGTATTTCGCCGCGGTCGCCGGCGCGGTCGTCGTCGTCGCGGTCGGGAGCTGGCTCGCCCGCCGCGCGGGAGCGAGGGAAGAGATCGCAGAGAATTCCGCCCGCTAGGGACGGCGGGCACCCGGGCGCCGTTCGGCGCCCGAGGCTCGTAGAAGTCCCCTCGACAGAAAGCGTCGAACAACACTGAGGAGACCTTGATGAATTTCCGTTCATTCCGCGGTACCCGCCTGGCGATCCTCGCCGGCGTCGCGCTCACCGCGCTCGCGCCCGCGTTCGCGTGGGAGCCCAACAAGACCGTCGAATTCATCGTGCCGGCCGGCACGGGCGGCGGCGCGGACCAGATGGCGCGCTTCATCCAGTCGGTCATCGCCAAGCACAACCTGATGAAGCAGCCGATGGTGGTCGTGAACAAGGGTGGCGGGGCCGGCGCCGAGGGATTCCTCGACGTGAAGGGCGCCAAGGGCGACGGCCACAAGATCATCATCACGCTTTCCAACCTCTTCACCACGCCGCTCGCCACGGGCGTGCCCTTCAGCTGGAAGGACCTCACGCCGGTGCAGATGGAGGCGCTCGACGAGTTCGTGCTGTGGGTGAACTCGGAAACGCCGTACAAGACGGCCAAGGACTACGTCGAGGCGGTGAAGAAGGCGGGCCCCAACAAGTTCAAGATGGGCGGCACGGGCTCCAAGCAGGAAGACCAGATCATCACCGTCAACATCGAGAAGCAGACGGGCGCCAAGTTCACGTACGTGCCGTTCAAGGGCGGCGGGGAAGTGGCCACGCAGCTCGTCGGCAAGCACATCGATTCCACCGTGAACAACCCGATCGAGGCGGTGGCGCAGTGGCGCGCCGGGAACCTGCGGCCGCTGTGCGTGTTCGATGCCAAGCGCATGCCGTACAAGGACAAGATCACCAAGGACATGGCGTGGGGCGACATCCCGACCTGCAAGGAATCGGGCCTCGACGTCGACTACCTCATGCTGCGCGGCATCTTCATGCCCGGCGGCGTCGGCCAGGACGTGGTCGATTACTACGTCGGCGTGCTCGACAAGGTGCGCGCCACGCCGGAATGGAAGAAGTTCATGGAGGACGGCGCGTTCAACCAGACGACGATGAGGGGCAAGGAGTACGCCGACTGGGTGGCGCAGGCCGAGAAGCGGCACGAGCAGCTGATGAAGGAAGCAGGCTTCCTCGCGAAGAAATAGAACCTGGCTGCCAGGGCCCCGGGAGGGGCCTTGTCGTATCCGCCGCACAGGGGGGCACGGATGGAGGAGCAGGAGCAGCAGGGACGCCCGGTCGGCTCGTACCGGGTCTGGGAGGTCGCGACGGCGGCGGTGTTCCTCGTCGTCGGGCTGGTGGTCGTCTGGGATAGCCGCAGGCTCGGCGCCTCGTGGGGCAGCGACGGCCCGGAGGCCGGCTATTTCCCGTTCTACATCGGCACGTTCATCTGCATCGCGTCGATCGTGAACCTGTACGCGGCGATCACCTCGGGCGCCGAGGGGCGCAAGGTCTTCGTGTACTGGCACCAGCTGAAGATGATCCTCGTGGTCATGGTGCCCAGCGCCGTGTACGTGGCGCTCATCGCGAATCCGTGGATGAGCCTCGGGATCTACGTGGCGTCGGCGATCTTCATCGCCTTCTTCATGCGCCGCCTGGGCAAGTACGCGTGGCTGAAGATCGCGGCCGTGAGCATCGGCACCATGGTGGCCTTCTTCTTCATGTTCGAGATCTGGTTCAAGGTGCCGTTGCCGAAGGGGCCGCTCGAAGCGGCCTTCGGCTTCGCCTAGGGGCCGCCATGCACGAGATAGAATCGCTCATCGGCGGATTCGCGGTCGCGCTCTCCTGGTTCAACGTGATGCTGATGCTCGCCGGCATCACGCTCGGCGTCATCATCGGCGTGCTGCCCGGCCTGGGCGGCGCGAACGGCGTGGCGATCCTGCTGCCGCTCACCTTTTCCATGGCGCAGCAGCCCGGCGGGGCGACCTCGGCGATCATCCTGCTGTCGTGCATCTACTGGGGTGCCCTCTTCGGCGGCGCCATCACGTCGATCCTCTTCAACATCCCGGGCGAGCCGTGGTCGGTGGCGACCACCTTCGACGGCTATCCGCTGGGGCAGAAGGGGCGCGCGGGCGCGGCGCTCACGGCGGCGTTCACGTCCTCCTTCGTCGGCGCGTTCATCGCGGTGCTGCTGATCACGTTCCTGTCGCCGATCGTGGCGAGGTTCGCGCTGCGCTTCGGGCCGCCGGAATTCTTCTCGGTGTACCTGCTCACGTTCAGCGCCTTCGTGGGCATGAGCAAGGGCTCGGCGTTCAAGACGATCGCCGCGATGATGCTCGGCTTCGCGATGGCGGCCGTCGGCATCGATACGGTGACCGGACAGCTGCGCCTCACCTTCGGGTTCAACGAGCTGCTGAAGGGCTTCGACTTCCTCATCGCGGTGATCGGCTTGTTCGGCATCGGCGAGATCCTGCTCACGATCGAGGAAGGGCTCGAGTTCAAGGGCGCCAACGCGAAGCTCAACATGCGCGTGGTGCTGGAGACGTGGAAGGAGCTGCCGCGCTACTGGAAGACCTCGCTGCGCGGCGCGGCGGTGGGCTGCCTCATGGGCATCGTCCCGGGCGGCGCCACGCCGGCTTCCTTCATGAGCTACGGGCTCGCGAAGAAGATGTCGCGCGACGGCGAGAAGTTCGGCACCGGCCAGGTGGAAGGGGTGGTGGCGCCCGAGACCGCGGCGCACGCGGCCGGCACGTCCGCCCTGCTGCCGATGATCACGCTCGGCGTGCCGGGCTCGCCGACGGCGGCGGTGCTCCTCGGCGGCCTGTTGATCTGGGGCCTGCAGCCGGGGCCGCTGCTCTTCGTGGAGAAGGCCGATTTCGTCTGGGGCCTCATCGCGTCGATGTACCTCGGCAACATCGCCGGCCTCATCGTGGTGCTCACGTGCGTGCCGCTGTTCGCCGCGATCCTGCGCGTGCCGTTCTCGATCATCGCGCCGGTGATCCTGGTGATCTGCGCGATCGGCGCCTTCACCGTGCACAACTCGATGTTCGACGTATGGCTCATGCTCGGCTTCGGCGTGATGGGCTACGTCTTCAAGAAGCTCGATTACCCGCTCGCGCCGCTCGTGCTCGCGCTGGTGCTCGGCGACCGCGCGGAGGACTCCTTCCGGCAATCGATGCTGCTGTCGCAGGGCGACCTGCGCATCTTCTTCGAGAACACGCTCGTCGGCGGCATCACGTCGCTGTCGCTCTTCCTGCTGCTGTGGCCCGTGATCTCCATGGCCCTCGGCGTGATCCGCGGCCGCAACGGCCGGCGCGGGGGCTGAGGAGACCGTCATGGCCGTGATCGCGATGACCCAGGAAATGGCCTCACTCGGCAAGGACGTGGCGCTCGGCCTGTGCGAGCAGCTCGGCCTGCAGCAGGTGCGCCACGAGATCGGCGACGTGGTCGCCGGCCGCATGCACGTGAAGAAGAGCCTCATCCGGCGCATCCGCGAGGGCAAGGCGAGCGCGCGGGAGCGCTGGGCGGCGGACGAGAAGACCATCTCGATCTTCACCGCCGAGGAGGTGCTCGACCTCGCGGCCAAGGGCAACGTCCTCATCCGCGGCTGGGGCGCGACGCTGATCCTGAGCGAGGTGCCCCACATTCCCCGCATCCGGGTCTGTGCGCCGTTCGAGCTACGGGTCAAGCGGCTCATGGAACGGCTGGAAACCGACGACGAGCAGCTCGTGCGCCGTGAGCTCGAAAACGATGATGCAGCGCGCCATTCCCGCATGTCGGAACATTTTGGCGTGGACTGGGGCGATCCGACGCTTTACGATCTGACCCTGAACACCGACCGGATCCCCATCCGGACCTGCGTGGACCAGGTGCTCGCGCTGGTGAACAGTCCCGCCTTCCAGGAGACGCCCAGCTCGAAGCAGAGGGTCCAGGACCTCGCCCTGCAGGCGAGGGCCCGTGCCGCCCTGAAGGCGGACGAGCGCACCCAGGGGGTCGACGTGGTGGTCGAGGCCACCGCCGGGCGGCTGCGGCTGCGCGGCATCGTCCTCGACGAGCAGGAAAGGAAGCTGGCCCGTTCGCTGGTAGAGTCGTTACCGGGGGTGAAGGGGGTGGACGACGAGCTGCGGACGATGGCGGGTGGCCTCTATCGCTTCCCGTCGCAGCTGAAGGATTTTCCAGGTTGAACTCGCCGGCCCAGGGCGGCCGGCAAGGCGACAGGACAGTACGACGCGGTGCAAGCCACTCGCCGCGGCGCCGACAAGAAGAAAAAGGGTTTTGCCCTCCATCACGGAATGGAATCGTGCGGACGAACGCGACACGGCCGCACCGACGGGAGCGTGTTCGCGTTTCGGCAAATCACTACTTCGAGGAGCGTTGCAGAAAATGAGTTCCGTAGCGGCAACAAACATCGAGCAGGATCGCGGCAGCACGCGCTGGATCCAGCTTTTCCTGGGCATCGTCTGCATGGCGATGATCGCCAACCTGCAGTACGGCTGGACCCTCTTCGTCAACCCGATCGACGCCAAGTTCCACTGGGGCCGCGCGGCCATCCAGGTCGCCTTCACGATCTTCGTCGTGACCGAAACCTGGCTCGTGCCCATCGAGGGCTACCTCGTGGACAAGTTCGGTCCCAAGCCGGTGGTGCTCGGCGGCGGCATCCTCGTGGGCATCTCGTGGATGCTGAACGCCTACGCGGAAACGCTCACCGTCCTGTACGTCGCCGCGGCGCTGGGCGGTGTCGGCGCGGGCGCCGTGTACGGCACGTGCGTCGGCAACGCGCTCAAGTGGTTCCCGGATCGTCGCGGCCTCGCCGCCGGCCTCACGGCCGCGGGCTTCGGCATGGGCTCGGCGCTCACGGTCATCCCGATCCAGGCGGTCATCAAGTCGAGCGGCTACGAGGCGGCGTTCCTGTATTTCGGCCTCGTGCAGGGCATCGTCGTGTTCCTGCTGTCCTTCGGCCTGAAGAAGCCGCCGCAGACCAAGGTGGTCAACAGCGCGGCCCTCGTGCAGAGCAAGCGCGACTACACCTGGAAGGAAATGGTGAAGACGCCGACCTTCTGGGTGATGTACGCGATGTTCGTCATGATGGCGGCCGGCGGCCTCATGGCCACGGCGCAGCTCGGCCCGATCGCCAAGGACTTCAAGATCGGCGACGTGCCGGTCTCGATCCTCGGCCTCACGCTGCCGGCGCTCACGTTCGCGCTGTCGATCGACCGCGTGCTGAACGGCCTCACGCGCCCGTTCTTCGGCTGGGTATCGGACAACATCGGCCGCGAGAACACGATGTTCATCGCGTTCGGCATCGAGGCGCTGGGCATCGTCGCCCTCAGCCGGATGGGCCACGACCCGTTCTGGTTCGTCATCCTGACCGGCATGGTGTTCTTCGCCTGGGGCGAGATCTACAGCCTGTTCCCGTCCACGTGCGGCGACTCGTACGGCTCCAAGTACGCGGCGACAAACGCGGGCCTGCTCTATACCGCCAAGGGCACCGCCTCGCTGCTGGTGCCGTTCACGAGCGTGATCACGGCGAGCACGGGCAGCTGGCACGCGGTGTTCTACATCGCGGCCGCGCTGAACGCCGTCGCCGCGGTGCTGGCGCTGGCGATGCTCAAGCCGATGCGCAAGCGCATGGCGGAGGCGGACGCGAAACGCGCCGGCGAGACGCGGCCTGTGGAAGGCACAGTCCTCGGGACCGCCGACTGACGAAAAAAGCCGCCTCCGGGCGGCTTTCTCGTTTCGCTGCGCCCCACGTGGCGCAGCGAAACGAAGTCAGATCTTCCCGGCGTGCTTCAGGCGCGAGAGGGTCTCGGCCGAGAGGTTGAGGTAGGAGGCGAGCTCCTTCTTAGGCACGCGGTCGATGAGGTCCGGGTGCTTGCGCATGAAGCGGTGCACGCGCCCCGGCGCGTCGAGCAGATGCAGCGTGATCGTGTGCGCCATCACCTCGCTCATGAGGTGCATGACCTCGTACTCGAAGTCCTCCATGATCTCGGGATAGTCCTCGAGGAAGGCGGCCCATTGCGGCAGGGGCAGCTTCGCGACGCGCGCCTTGGTGACGGCGCGGATGGAGTAGGGCGCGGGCGTGTGCAGCTTCCACGCCGCGTAGCTCGTGTCCATGTCGTCTTCCTGCGCGAAACGCAGGATCATCTCCTTGCCCTCGGAGCTCGCGACGACGCGCTTGAGGATGCCGTCGATCACGAAGTACTGCTCCATGTCGTGCGCGCCCTGGGTGAGCAGCACGTCGCCCTTGCGATAGTCCATCACGACCAGCGTGTCGGCCAGGCGGTCGAACGCCCGCGGATCCAGCCGGCGCAGCACGATGTTCTGGTGCAGCCGCTCGCGGATCGCGGGGCCTTCGGGATGGTTGACGAGGAGCGTCATTGGGGGGCTGGGGTCGAAAATTGACCCCTATCAAGGCTGCCTTTTCGGCCCTTTTCTTAAGATTGTACTGATTTCCTGCTCCTATTCCCTGCCGTGCCCCGTCCCAAGCGGTGCGGCGAACCCCCGGAGGATTGAACATGGGTACCGTTACCGACGCCGGCGTCACCGCCGCCGCCACCGCCACGTCCCAAGCCAGCGGCCAGCCCGCGGCGCAGCAAGAGACCGATGGCTTCAGCCTCGTGATCGAGGCCCTGAAGCTCAACGGCATCGACACCGTCTTCGGCCTGCCCGGTATCCCGATCACCGACCTCACCCGCAAGATGCAGGCTGCCGGCCTGCGCGTGATCTCGTTCCGCCACGAGCAGAACGCGGGCTACGCCGCCTCGATCGCGGGCTTCATGACGGGCAAGCCGGGCATCTGCCTCACGGTGTCGGCCCCGGGCTTCCTGAATGGCCTCACGGCGTTGTCCAACGCCACCACCAACTGCTTCCCGATGATCCTCATCTCGGGCTCGTCCGAGCGCGAGGTCGTGGACCTGCAGCAGGGCGACTACGAGGAGATGGACCAGCTCGCGATCGCCAGGCCGCTGTGCAAGGCGGCCTTCCGCGTGCTGCATGCCGAGGACATCGGCGTGGGCATCGCGCGCGCCATCCGCGCGGCGGTTTCCGGACGCCCCGGCGGCGTGTACCTCGACCTGCCGGCCAAGCTCTTCCCGCAGGCGCTCGACGCCGAGCTCGGCAAGCGCTCGCTCATCAAGGTCGTCGATCCGGCACCGCGCCAGATCCCGGCCCCCGAGGCGGTGCAGCGCGCGCTCGACCTGCTGAAGGGCGCGAAGAAGCCCCTCATCCTGCTCGGCAAGGGCGCGGCCTACGCGCAGGCCGATGCCGACATCAAGGCGCTGGTCGAGAAGACCGGCATCCCGTACCTGCCCATGTCGATGGCCAAGGGCCTGCTGCCCGACACGCACCCGCAGTGCGCCTCGGCCGCGCGCTCGTTCGTGCTGCCGGAAGCGGACGTCGTGCTGCTCATCGGCGCGCGCCTCAACTGGCTGCTGTCGCACGGCAAGGGCAAGACGTGGGGCGGCGCCGGCTCCAAGGCCTGGGGCAAGCAGAAGTTCGTCCAGGTGGACATCTCGCCCACCGAGGCCGACAGCAACGTGAAGATC
>DASTGG010000102.1:0-23111 GCA_035719385.1 Usitatibacter sp. | reverse complement strand
TGCATCGGCGCCGAATCCACGCCGAAGAAGACGCGCGCGCGGCCCGAGAGCGCGGCGAGCTCACGCAGCGTGAGCTGGCCGGAGAGGTCCATGACCGGCACGCGCGCATCCTCGAGGATGCGGCCGATGATCGCCTTCTCGCGCGGGTCCGGCGCGCTCGTCACGACCACGCTGTGCCCGTCGCGCACGAGGCGGCGCACGAGCTCCGCGTTGCTCTCCTCGGTCCAGGTCTTGAAGAGCCAGCGGGAGGTCGGGTGCACATGGATGAAGGAGCGCGGGCCGAGGCCCGCGGCCGCCAGCAGCTGGTCCACGCGATCCTGCGCTTCCTGTCCCGGGTTGAGCACGAGGCGCTTTTCCACGTCGCCCGGCTGGATGCCGATGCGGCGCAACGCGTCGAGGTTGAGCTCCACGGTGTGCCGCGGCGTCCCCCTCGGCAGCGCGTACCGGTGGGAGAAGCTCCAGCGCCACAGGCGGCTGTCGCGCGCGGGCGCCACCGACCAGCGCGGCCGCAACGTCTGCGCGAGCCACGCGCCGCGCCAGTGGTCGGTGAGGTGCACGACGAGCTGGTAGCGGCGTTCCTGCAGCGTGCGGAAGAGCGCGCTCTCGAAGCGCAGCTGGCTCGCGAGGCCCTCGCGCTTCCAGTTGCGGTCGATGCCGTGGATCTGCGCGATCGCGGGATGCCCCATGAGCATCTCGCGCGTGTCCTGGTAGACGAGCGCGTCCACCTCCATGTGCGGCGCGCGGTTGCGCAGCACCTGGAACACGGGCGAGGTGAGCAGCACGTCGCCGTGATGCCGCAGCTTCACGACCAGGGCGCGCCGGACGGATGCCAGGTTGACGGCGTCGGGGACCATAACCCGCTAGTGTAAAGGTTGCCGCTTGCTAAGATGGGCCATGCGCATCCTGTTCCTCACCATGGCCCCCCTGCGGCAGGGGCCGTCGGGCGCGACGTCGGACTTCGCGAGCGCCCGTTACCGCGTGCTGATTCCCGCCACGCACCTCGCGCGCCGCGGCCATGCGGTCCAGGTCATGTCGCTGCGCCCGGGAGAGACGCCTCCCGAAGCGCTGGACGCGCAGGCGGACGTCGCCGTCTTCGCGAAGAGCTTCAGCCCGTCGAACGAGCGGCTCGCGGCGCACCTGCGCAGCCGCGGGATGCGCGTGATCGTCGATTACTGCGACGACCACTTCGGGCATCCGGAGCATGGGCCGCACTTTCGCCGCATGGCGGAGCTGGCGACGGACGTCGTCGCCAGCACGCAGGTGCTCGCCGATTCGATCCGGCGGCACACGGGGCGCGAGGCGCGCGTCATCACCGATCCGGTCGAAGGCCCGCGCGGCACGCCGCGCTTCGAGCCGAGGCTGCCCGCCTTGCGCGTGGTGTGGTTCGGCCACCCCACGAACCTGGTGAGCGTCATCGACAAGGCGCAGGACCTGAAGGCGCTCGCGCAGCGCATGCCCGTGCAGTTCACGTTGGTCACGCAGCGCGATCCCGCGGCCGAGAGCCTCGCCTCGGGCATCGCCGCGCTGCTGCCCGATCGCCTCCAGGCGCAGCTGCTGCCGTGGTCCCTCGAAGGCACGTGGAAGGCGCTGCAGGAATCCGACCTCGTGTGGATCCCGGTTGCGAACGAGGAAGGCAAGATGGCCAAGAGCCCCAACCGGCTGCTCGAGTCGATGTGGGCCGGCCGCCTCGTGGTCGCCGATCGCATGCCCGCGTACGAGCCCTTCGACGACCTGATGCCCCTGGGCCAGGGCCTCGAGGCGGGCGTGGCGAAGGCGCTCGCCGATCCGCGCGGGGTGGAAGCACGGCTGCGCGAGGCACAGCGGCGCATCGCGCGGCATCACTCCGGCTTCGAATGCGGGCGGCTGTGGGCGCAGGCGTGCGGCGACGACTCGACGCTCCCGCTCAAGCTCAATCTCGGCTGCGGCGACAAGATCCTTCCCGGTTACGTGAACGTGGACGTCGTGGAAGACCGCGCCGGCATGAAGCCGGACGTCGTCTGCGACCTGCACGACCTCGCGCCGTTTTCCGACGACAGCGCCGACGAGATCCTCTCGGTGCACGTCGTGGAGCACTTCTGGCGCTGGGAGGTCCGCGACGTGCTGCGCGAGTGGGTGCGCGTGCTCAAGCCCGGCGGGCGCATGATCGTCGAGTGCCCGAACATCCTCTCGGCGTGCCAGGCGTTGCTCGCCAATCCACGCGAGGCGGCGCAGGAAGACGAGCGCGGGCAACGCACCATGTGGGTCCTGTACGGCGATCCGAAGTGGAAGGACCCGCTCATGATCCATCGCTGGGGATACACGCCCGAATCGTTGCGCGAGCTCATGGCGCAGGCGGGGCTCGGGGACGTGCGCCAGGAGCCGGCTCAATTCAAGCTCCGCGAGCCGCGCGACATGCGGATCGTCGGCGTGAAATGACGCCCGCGGCGAGCGATCAGAAGGCGTCGAAGCGCACGTTCAGCAGCACCGCGCGCCGCGGCGCGTCGTAACCCACGGCGCTCTCGTAGCGCCTGTTCGCGAGGTTCGTGCCGGTGAGCTCGGCCGCCACGTACTTGTTGAAGCGGTAGCGCACGCGCGCGTCGAGCACCGCGTGGCCCGGCAGGCGCGAGGACGGCGATTCGTCCAGCGAATCGAAGCGCTCGCCCGTGGCGACCACCGTGAGGCCCGCGTTCCAGGCGCCGCCGAATGCGCGGCTCGCGTCGAGCGAGGCGAGCCGCTCGGCCCGCGAAGGCAGCCGCGCGCCGGTGTCGTCGTTGCGTGGCCGCTGCAGGGTGAGCATGCCGCGCCATTGCACGCCCAGCCACTTCGTGGCCGCCGTCGCCTCGACGCCGCGTACGCGGGCGCCCTCCACATTGATCACCTGGTTCGCGTCGGCATTGAAGAGGATGAGGTCCCGGAAACGGTTGTCGAACGCGGTGATGCGCCACTCGAGCGGCGCACTGCGCCCGCCGACCGCGATCTCGCGCGAGGTATTGCGCTCGGGCTTGAGGTTCACGTTGCCGCCGAACTGCGCCGGCGAGAAGAGGTCGTTGAACGTGGGCGCGCGGAAGCCGCGCCCCACGGTAGCGGAGACGCGCAGCGCCGGCGACCACTCGAAGCCGTAGCTCACGCTGCCGGTGTTGTGCACGCCCAGCAGCTCGATGTCGTCGCGGCGCGCGTTGGCTTCGAGGCGGTTGCCTTCCCAGCCTTCGTTGATCGAGGCGAAGACCGAGCGGATCCGGCGGCGCGTGCGCGAGAACGCGATGAAATCCTCGCCCGTGAACGCGTCGGCCTGCGTGCCGGGCCCGACGCGCTGGCGCACTTCCTCGTAGCCGCCCACGAGCGAGCCGGCCCCGGTGCGCAGCTCGTTGATCCAGGAAGCCTGGTCCTGGCGGGTCTCGAAGAAGCCCTCGAAGCTGCCGTGGAACACGAGCTTGTCGCGCGTGTGCGCGAAGGACAGCCGGCTCGACCAGTCCTGCGTGAAATGGTTGGAGGAGGAGAGCTTCACGCCGGAGATCGTCTGCTCGCTGCGGTCGTCCACGTCGGGCACGCCGTTGTCGTAACGCGTGCGCGATTTCGATCCGAAGCCCTCGAGCTCCACCGTCTCGCCCTGCCACATGCGATAGGCGAAACGCGCGTTCGCGAAGGCGTTCTCGTGCGGGTCGCGGTCCGGCACGAAGACGAACGGGCCCGACCGCGGGTTGGAAGCGCTCGGCGCATCGACCTTGCGCGCGCCCAGCGAGATCGACGCCGATGCCGCGCCATCCACGGTGGCGAGCCCGGCGGCCGCGCGGCGGTCGTTGTCCGTTCCGTACGACGCGGAGCCGAAGAGATGCGGCACGGTCTTGCCGCGCGTGAAGATCTGGATCACGCCGCCCATGGCGTCGGAGCCATACAGGCTCGACATGGGACCCTTCACGATCTCGATCCGCTCGATCATGTCGAGCGGGATGCTCTGGATCGCGGCCGTGCCGGTCGTCGCCGAGGCCACGCGCAGCCCGTCGACGAGCACCAGCGTCTGGGCGGGCGAGGCGCCGCGCAGGAAGAGGCTCGCCGGCTGTCCGGGGCCGCCCAGCGAGCGTATCTCGATGTTGGCGCGCCGCTGCAGCACTTCCGCGAGCGAGAGCGCGCCCGATTCCTCGAGCTCCTCGCGCGTGATGACCACCGTGTCGCGCATCGTCGGCGTGTACGGGCCGAGCTCGCGGGTCGCGGTGACCACGACCGGATCGCTCGAGACGAAAGTCTTCAGGGCAGGGGTCTGGGCCTCGGCGCCGAGCGCGGCCAGTCCCACGAGGCCGGCGACGGGAAGCTTGCTCATGTCGTTCCTTTCGCGCGGCGAGCGTCCCCGCAGGCCGCATGGGAATGGGTGATTTGCGACGGCCCGGTGTCCGGGCTTGCGAAGCGGGTTCGCATACCGTTGCGGGGGCAGCGCCGGCGTTCCACCGGCTTCCCGTGCTCCATCGCGGCCCCCATGATACGCCCTGCGTCAAAACACCGCTCGAAACGACTTTCAAAATAGCGCCTTATGCGTTGACGCGACACGCATTTTCCAATAGGGTGGACAGATGGACGCGGAACTTTCGGCGCTCGAGGACAAGCTCGCCCAGGTGGTGCAGCGGCTCAAGGCGCTGCGCGACGAGAATCGGGACCTGCGCCAGCAGCTCGCGGCGCGGACGGACGAGAACGCGCGGCTGACCGAGAAGCTCAACGCCGCACGCACGCGCATCGAGGCGCTGCTCAAGCAGATTCCGGAGACCGAGTCGTGAACGCCGAGGCCACCCGCGACGCGAAGGGCGCGCTCACCATCAACCTGCTGGGCCGCGAATTCCGCGTGGCGTGCCCCGAGGGCGAGGAGCGCTCGCTGCTCGCCTCGGTCGAATACGTGAACCGCAAGATGAAGGAAATCCGGGACACCGGAAAGGTCGTGGGCAACGAGAGGGTCGCGCTGCTCGCCGCCCTGAACATCGCCCACGAATTCCTGTCCAATCCCGGCAAGTCGAGCGGCGCCGGTGTCGATGCGGCGGCCATTCGGCGTAGAATGGAAGCGATGCAGGAAACCCTCGATTCGGCGCTCGCCGCCGACCAGGAGAATCTCTTCTAGGTGGTTCGCGGGTTTGCTGCGGTGTTCGTCCGGGCTTACATCTTTGAACCGATAAGTTAAGCCATGGACGCTCGCGTCAGAGCGCTATTGTGCGCGTCCCACGTCGGACGTACCTGCGGCGCTCGGCGGGTGACCGCCTTGAACCCCTGGGTTCAGGTTGCGGCCTGGACGAACACCGCAGCGAATCCGAAAATAAATGGGGTCAGACTCCATTTTCGATAATTCAGGCTCATTGCCAGCGCGTGAACCTGAATTATTCGAAAATGGAGTCTGACCCCATTTATTTTCATTTGTAATTTGCCCGCTCCCGTGACCGCCTACTGGCTCATGAAGTCGGAGCCCGACGAGTTCTCCATCGACGACCTCGTGAAGGCGCCGCGCAAGTCCACGCCCTGGTTCGGCGTGCGCAATTACCAGGCCCGCAACTTCATGCGCGACGCGATGCGCATCGGCGACGGCGTGCTCTTCTACCACTCGAGCTGCGACGTGCCCGGGATCGCCGGCATCGCGCGGGTGGCGAGCACGCCGTATCCCGACGCAACGCAGTTCGACCGCAAGAGCGAGTACCACGACCCGAAGTCGAAGCGCGAGGCGCCGCGCTGGGTGCTCGTGGACGTGGCGCTCGAGAAGAAGACGCGCCTCATGCCGCTGGAAGAGATGCGCTCGTACCCGGAGCTCGCCGGCATGGCGGTGCTGCGCCGCGGCAACCGGCTGTCGATCACGCCGGTCGCCGAGCGCGAGTGGAAATTCATCCTGAAGAAGCTGGATGCCTGAGCTCGCGGCCTACCTGGGCATCGGGCTCGTCGTCGGATTCCTCTCGGGGCTGCTCGGCATCGGCGGCGGCATCATCATCGTGTCGTCGCTCGCGCTCATGTTCGCCTCGTTCGGCTTCCCGGCGCAGTACGTCATGCACCTCGCCATCGGCACGTCCATGGCCTGCATGATGTTCGGCTCGTTCTCGAGCCTGCGCACGCACCACCAGCACGAGGCGGTGGACTGGCACGTGGTGAAGAGCATGACGCCGGGCGTGATCGCGGGCGTGGCGGGCGGCGTGCTGGTCGCGCGCGCGGCCTCGACCTCGTTCCTCAAGTTCTTCGTGCTGGGATTCACGCTCTTCGTCACCGCGCAGATGCTGTTCAACCTGCGGCCCAGGCCGTCGCGCGGACTGCCGGGCACGAAGGCGCTGGCGGGCTTCGGCGTCTTCGTCGGGCTGCTCGCGAGCCTGTTCGGCGGCGGCGGCGCGGCCGTCGGCGTGCCGTTCCTCACGTGGTGCAACGTGTCGATCCATCGCGCCATCGGAACGGTCGCCGCGCTCGCGTTCCCGATCGCGATCGCGGGTACGCTCGGATATGTGGCCGCGGGGCGCGAGGCGGCGCTGCCGTCCTGGAGCCTGGGATTCGTCTACCTGCCCGCGGCCGCGGCGATCTCCGCCATGAGCGTGATCACCGCGCGCTGGGGCGCGCGCCTCGCGCACCGCCTGCACGGCTCGACGCTGCGGCGGATCTTCGCCGTGCTGCTCGTGGGCATGGCGACGAAGATGGCGCTTTCGGTCTGACGCTTCAGCGCGCCGCTTGCCAGTCGCGCATCAGCGTGCGGAAAAGCTCGGTCGATTCCTCGATGCGCTTCATCGAGCACCACTCGTCGGTCTGGTGCGCGAGCCGCGGCTCGCCGGGGCCGAGCACGACCGCGGGCGGACCGCCGAAGCCCCGCTTGAGATCCGCGCCGTCGGTGGAGAACGTGATGGTGCGCGGCGCCGGGCGCTCGCCAAGGTAGGGCGTGCACGCCTCGAAGACGCGCTGCACCCATTCGTGGTCCGGCTCCGTGTAGAGCGCGGGCGTGTCGACGATCTGGCGCACCGTCGCGCCGTGGGGCGCGAGCAGCGACTCGATCGAGCGGCACAGCTGCGCGTGGTCGATGCCGGGGACGGTTCGCGTGTCCACCGTGATGCGCGCCTCGTCCGGCACCGAGTTGGTGTTGAGGCCGCCGCGAATCGTGCCGATGTTGGCGGTGGGCTTGCCCATGACCGGATGCGACGGCACGGGGAAGGTGAGGCGCTCGAGGTCGCCGATCACGCGCGCCATCTTCACGATCGCGTTCTCGCCCACCTCGGGCATCGAGCCGTGCGCGGTGACGCCGAACGTCTCGATCTCGAACCAGGCGAGGCCCTTGTGGCCCACGTACGGATAGTTGCCCGTGGGCTCGGCGACGACGATCGCGCCGGCGCGGCCCAGGTGGCCGTGGTCGGCGAGGTGCTTCGCGCCCTCGCAGCCGATTTCCTCCCCGGCGGTGATCACGAGCACGACGCCGGGCCCGCGCGCGAGCTCGGGCGCGAGCTCCATGGCCGCGGCCACGAACGCCGCGATCCCGCTCTTCATGTCGGTGGAGCCGCGGCCATAGAGACGGTCGCCGTCCGTCTCGCCGGCGAAGGGATCGCGCGACCACGCCTTGGCGCCCAGCGGCACGATGTCGATGTGGCCCGTGAAGCAGATGGGCGGGCGCTCTGCGTGGCCGCCGATCTCCGCGATGAGGCTCGTGCGTGCCTCGGCGAACTCGTGGTAGGCCACGCGGAAGCCCGCCGATTCGAGCAGGGCGCCCAGGTGCCGCGCGCACGCGCGCTCCATGCCGGGCGGATTGATCGTGTTGAACGCGAGCAGCTCGCGCGTCAGCGCTCGGGGATCCAGTTGGCGCATGGGCGACAGTTTCTCACGCCCCGCGCGCCGGTGCTTTCAGAGCACCACCGAAACGTCGACGTCGCCTTCCTTGCGCAGCACGTTCACGCCGACCTCGTCGCCGTGGCGCTCGAACTCGACATCGACGACCGCCTCGCCCGCGGAGAGGTCGAACAGGCGGACGCGGTCCACGAACGCGGGCAGGACCGGGTGCAGGAAGCGGATGCGCGGCTCCTCGGGGCGGAAGGACAGGCCGAGGCAGGCCTTCATGAGATAGAACGGGCTCGCGCTCGCCCACGCCTGCGGCGAGCACGCCACCGGGTAGAGGGTGGGGCCCTCGCCGGGATGGCGCCGCGGGAAGCCGCAGAAGAGCTCCGGCAGGCGATTGAGGTCCATGAAGAGGCTCGCCTCGTAGAGCGCCGTGGCGATGCGCGCGCTGTGCTGCTTCATGCCGTAGCGCGCGAGGCCCATCGCCGCGATCGCGTTGTCGTGCGGCCACACGGACCCGTCGTGGTACGACCTCGGGTTGTAGCGCGGCTCGCCCTCCGCGATGGTGCGCACGCCCCAGCCGGAGAACGACGCGTTGGAGAGCAGCGTGTGGCCCACGCGCCGCGCATGCTCGTGCGTCGCGATCCCGCTCCAGAGCACGTGGCCCGGGTTGGAGCTGCGCACGCGGCAGGGCCGCTTGTCGCCGTCGAGCGCGATCGCGTAGGTGCCCAGGTCCTCGAGCCAGAACGCGGCCTCGAAGAGCTTGTGGAGCTTGCGCGCGGCGCCCTCGAGGTCGTTGGCGCGGCCGGCCTCGCCGCGATGGCGCGCGAGCCGCGCCGCGTGCACCTTGGCGAGGTACACGTACGCCTGCACCTCGCACAACGCGATCGGCCCCTCGGCGAGGCGGCCGTCGGCGTGGAAGATCGAATCCTCCGAGTCCTTCCAGCCCTGGTTGCGCAGGCCCGAGCCGCTCTTGCGCGAGTACTCGACGAAGCCGTCGCCGTCGGCGTCGCCGTGGCGGTCGATCCACTCGAGGGCGCGCTCGATGTGGGGCCACAGCTCGGAGATGAGCTCCGCGTCGCCGGTGCGCTGGTAGTACTCGCCGGCGAGCACCACGAAGAGCGGCGTCGCGTCGATCGTGCCGTAATAGCGGCCGAACGGGATCTCGCCCAGCGCGGCGAGCTCGCCCTTGCGCATCTCGTGGACGATCTTGCCCGGCTCCGCGTCGCGCGCGGGATCGGTCTGCGTGGCCTGCGTGCCGGCGAGGAAGCGCAGCACGCCGCGCGCCATCGACGGATCGACCCAGAGGTACTGCAGCGCGGTGAGGATCCCGTCGCGGCCGAAGGGCACGCTGTACCACGGCACGCCGGCATACGGGTAACCCGCCTCGGGATTTCCCGCGGTGAGCATGCCGAGGTCCGCGGCCGAGCGCTCGATCCACGAGTTGAACAGCTCGTTGGGGCTGTGGAGCGACGCGCAGCGCGACTTGCGTCCGGAGGTCTCCGCCTGCGCCCGCTCGTAGGCCTGCGCGAAGGTCGCGGTCTCGCAGCGCTCCGCGTTCGGCGAGCAGCAGATGCGCGTGTCGAGCTCGAACGTCGCGTGCGCCGGCAGCTCGAGCTCGAAGTCGGCACGCTCGGCGGTGAGCATGTCCGGCTTTTCGGAGAACGTGATCTCGGTGCGCCGCACGACGCCGTCGAGCCCCTCGTAGGCGAGGTTCAGGTGCGCGTCTCCGACCTCGGGCTCCAGGTCGCGCCCGCGGCGTTCGCGGTGGTAGCCACGTACCTCGAAGATGTCGGCGAAGTCGGCGCCGAACTCGATCGACAGCCGCAGCTTCACCGCGGCGAGGCCGTAGTTGGCGAGCTCCAGGCGCTCGTGGCAGGCGCCGTGCCACAGCATCCACGAGCGCGACAGGTGCACGGTGCCCTTCTCGACCGCCAGATCGCCGCCCTCGAAGATGTCCGCATTGGTGCCGTCCACGCTGAGCACGCCGTTGTCGCGGCGCACGCTCGAGTTGAGCAGCATCGGGCGCTGGCCGTCGAGGCGCAGCTCGTGCAGCGACAGGAACCTCGTTCCCTGGTGGTAGAGGCCGTGCTCGCCGCTGCTCGCCCGCGGCGTGTCGCCGTAGCGGTCCAGGAGCGCGAACGTCTCGCCGTGCTTGAGCACGCGCGCGGGCTCCCCCGCCTTGGACGTGGTGGCGAGGACGTACCAGCGATCCTCGATGCGGATCGCCTCCTGCGGCAGGCTCGTGCGCTTCATGCGGCCACGAGGCTCATGGGCGAGGCGCGCGCGATGAGATCGCGGTACAGGGCGACGTAATCGCGCGCCATGCGGTCGGCCGTGAAGAGGGTGTCGAAGGAGTGCCGGCATGTGGCGCGGTCGATGCGGTCGATGGCCTGCAGCGCGGCCACGCCTTCGTCCTCGCTCGTCACGATGCGCCCGTCCACGTCGTCACGGATGATCTCGGGCACCGAGCCGCACGGGAAGGCGATGACGGGCGTGCCGCAGGCGAGCGCCTCGATCATCACCAGGCCGAAGGGCTCGGGCCAGTCGATGGGGAAGAGCAGGGCGGCGGCATTGCCGAGGAAGGCCTGCTTCTGCCGCTCGTCGATCTCTCCCACGAACTCGACGCCCGTGCCGCGCAGCATCGGCTTCACGACGGACTCGAAGTACTCGACGTCGCACTTCTCGACCTTCGCGGCGATCTTGAGCGGGATGCCGGCGCGGCGCGCGATGCGGATGGCGCGATCCGGCCGTTTCTCGCGCGACATGCGGCCCACGAAGGCCACGTAGCCGCCGTTGCCCCGGCCGGGCTTCAACAGCTGCGGCGGCAGGCCGTGGTGCACCGTGCCCACCCATCGCGCCCACGGCAGCGGCGCGCGCTGCGACTGCGAGATGGAGACCACGGGCATGTCGGAATGGCGGCGGTAGAGCGGCGCGAGCTCCGGGTTGTCGAGCCGCCCGTGCAGCGTCGTGACGCAGTTCAGCCGCAGCAGGCGCGCCGCGGCGAAATGCAGGTAGTCGATGTGGAAGTGGACGATGTCGAACTCGTCGGCGCTCTCGATCACGTCGTGCAGCATCGTCACGTGCGGGGCGAGCGGGTCGCGGCAGCCCGGGTCGAGGCGCAGGCCGCGCGGCCACATCGGCCGCAGCTCCGCGGCCGTCTGCGAGTCGCCGGTCGCGAAGAGCGCAACGCGATGGCCCTGCCTCACGAGCTCCTCGGTGAGGTAGGAGACGACGCGCTCGGTCCCGCCGTAGAGCTTCGGCGGGACGCTTTCGTGCAGCGGGGCGACGAGCGCGATCCTCAACGGCCGTCCGCCATCCAGCGCATGGCTCATGGGCCTTCCTCGTGCGGATTGGTGGCCCTGCGGCGTTTCACGGGCCATACCATGAGGACAGCGTGATCCGGATGGCGGTTCCGGCCCGCTCTCCGCCTAGACCATGAGCCGCTTCAACGCTTCCTGGTACTTTTCGCTCGTCTTGCGCGCGACCTCGTCCGGCATCGGCGGCGCGGGCGGCTTGCGCTCGAAGCCGATGGCATCCAGCCAGTTGCGCACGTACTGCTTGTCGAAGCTCTCGGGACTCGCGCCCACGCGGTAGGAGGCGAGCGGCCAGAAACGCGACGAATCGGGCGTGAGCGCCTCGTCGATGAGGTGCAGCTTGCCGCCCGCATCGGTGCCGAACTCGAACTTCGTGTCGGCGATGATGATGCCGCGCTCGAGCGCGTATTGCGCCGCGGCCTTGTAGAGCCGGATCGCGACGTCGCGGACTTCCTTCGCGCGCGCCTCGCCGACGATCTGCGCCATGCGCTCGAAGGAGATGTTCTCGTCGTGCGTGCCGGCCTCGGCCTTCGTCGCGGGCGTGAAGATCGGCTCGGGCAGCTTCGAGGCGCGCTGCAGGCCCGGCGGCAGCTTGATGCCGCATACCGACTGCGATTCCTGGTACTCCTTCCAGCCCGAGCCCTCGAGATAGCCGCGCACCACGGCCTCGACGGGCAGCGGCTTGAAGCGCTTCACGACGATCGCGCGGCCACGAACCTGCTCGCGCTCCTCGGGGGCGACCACCGTTTCGGGATCGATGCCCGTGAGGTGGTTCGCGATGATCGCTTCGAGCCGCTTGAACCAGAAGTTCGACAGCTCCGTGAGCACCCGTCCCTTCTCGGGGACGGGCGTGGGCAGGATCACGTCGTAGGCGGAAAGGCGGTCGGTGGTGACGATGAGCATCCGGTCGTCGCCGACCGCGTAGATGTCGCGAACCTTGCCGCGTGCGAGCAGCGGCAGGCTGCGGATGGACGTCTCGTAGATCGGCTTCACATCAAGCCGCCAGCGCCTGCTTCTCGAGGTCCGGCTTCCACTGGCCCTTCGCGGCGAGGCTGTTCATGCGGGCGCGGTGATGGAACGCCTTCTGCGCGCCGGGCACGTTGCCCGCCTGCCCGCGCCACGCCTTGAGCGCGACCGCCTGCAGCGCGCGGCTGTAGCTGAAGGTGAGCGGCCACGGGTTCGGGCCCATGCGGTTCATCGCGTCGAGGTGCGCGGTCGCGTTCTCGTCGGTCTGGCCGCCGGAGAGGAACACCACGCCCGGCAGCGCCGCGGGGACGGTGCGCTTGAGCACCCGCAGCGTGCGCTCGGCCACTTCCTGCACGCCCGCCTGCTTCGCGTTGTCCTTGCCCGACACGCACATGCTGGCCTTGAGGATCACGTGCTCGAGGGACACGTCCTGGCACGCCATCTCGTGGAAGAGCGTCTCGAGCGTGCGCAGGTGCACCTGCTCGCTCGTCTCGGCGCTGTGACTGCCGTCGAGCAGCACCTCGGGCTCCACGATCGGGACGATGGAGTTGGCCTGGCAGATCGCCGCGTAGCGGGCGAGCGCGTGCGCGTTCGCGTCCAGGCACGCCTGCGTCGGGATGCCCTCGCCGATCGTGATCACCGCGCGCCACTTCGCGAAGCGCGCGCCGAGCCTGAAGTACTCCTTCATGCGCTCGTCGAGCTTGTCGAGGCCCTCGGTCACCTTCTCTCCGGGATGCAGCGCCATGTCGTGGGCGCCGGCATCCACCTTGATGCCGGGGATGATCCCGTTCTTCTTCAGGTACTCGGCGAAGTTCACGCCGTCCTTCGTCTTCTGGCGGATCGTCTCGTCGAACAGGATCACGCCGCTCACGAACTCGCCCACGCCCGGCGTGGTGAAGAGAAGCTCGCGGTAGGCGCGGCGGTTCTCCTCGTTGCATTCGACGTTCACGGAATCGAAGCGCTTCTTGCACGTGCCGGCGCTTTCGTCGGCGGCGAGCAGTCCCTTGCCCGGCGCGACCATCGCGCGGGCGGTCTCGGTCATCAGCTTGGTATCCATGGCATTCCTCGGGGAAGAAACGGGGAGAGTTCCCGGTGTGAATCGATGATTTTAGCGCGCTGCGGGCAGCGCGATGCCTGCGTCATGCCGGCGGGACCGTCGCGAGGAACATCGCGCGGCGATGGCGCACGAGCTGCTCGTTGCCGCCCTCGGGCGGAAGGACCCGCGTGACGTTCTCGAAGCCCACGCGCTGCAGCAGCCACGCGAGCGCCGGCAGGCTGGGCGCGAGGCAGATGCCGTGCGTGCCGGTCTCGGGCCCGTGCGTCTCCAGCGTCTCGTCGATGACGCCGAAGATGCCCTTGAGCGAGCGCTGGAACGCCTGCGAGCCCCACTCCACGTCGCCGGCGACATGGGGCACGAGCTGGGTTTCCACGACGAACACGCGCCGCGTGACGGCGCGCGCGAGCCGCAGCGCGCGAACCGGGTTCTCGAGGTGGTAAAGAAGGCCCAGCATGATGGTCACGTCGTGCTCGCCGATGTCCGCGGCGTGGACCTCCTCGATGTCGAGGCGGGCGACGCGGACATTGCCGATGCCCAGCACCTCCGCCATGAGGCGCATGTCGTCGAGGTGCGCCTCGCGCGCGTCGACGCCGAGCACCTCGCGGAAGCCGCGCCGCGCGAGAGGCAGCGAGAACCAGCCCTGGTGGCAGGCGAGGTCCGCGGCGGTAAGGCGCGAATAGTCCTCGCCCAGCGCATGCCGCAGCGCGCGGTCGAGCATTTCGCGCCGTGTCTCGTGGATGGAGGCGACGCCCGGCGGCAGGTCGGCGGTGGTGCGGCTGCCGTCGGGCAGGTCGAACTCGTAGAACCAGCGGCGCGCGCGAACCGCGTCGAGCGGCGCGCCGGACGCGGTCATGCCCGGTGCTCGCCTACCTTGACGATCTTCATCGTGTTGGTGCCGCCCGCCTTGCCGATGGGCTCGCCGATCGTGAGCACGATGTGGTCGCCCTCCTTCACCACGCCCTGCCGCACCAGCACCGCCTCGGCCTCGGCGAGCAGCTCCTCGCGGCTGCTGCCGATGTATCTGACCATCAGCGGATAGACGTCGCGGAACAGCGTGCAGCGGTAGCGGGTGGAGGTTTGCGAGGTGAGGGCGTAGATCGGCACACCGCAGTTGAGCCGCGACATCCACAGCGCGGTCGAGCCCGACTCGGTGAGCGAGGCGATCGCCTTCACCTTCAGGTGGTAGGCGGTGAAGATCGCCGCCATCGCGATGGACTGGTCCACGCGCTGGAAGACGCGGTTCAGGAAATCGGTGTCGAGGTTGATCGGCTGCGTGCGCTCGGCCTCGATGCAGATGCGGTTCATCGCGGCGATCGTCTCGACGGGGTACTGGCCCGAGGCCGACTCCGCCGACAGCATCACCGCGTCGGTGCCGTCGAGCACGGCGTTGGCGACGTCCGAGACCTCCGCGCGCGTGGGCACGGGGCTCGCGATCATCGACTCCATCATCTGCGTGGCGGTGATGGTGAGCTTGTTCAGCTCGCGTGCCTGGCGGATCATGCGCTTCTGCAGCGCCGGCACGGACGCATCGCCCACCTCGACCGCCAGGTCGCCGCGCGCCACCATGATGCCGTCGCACGCATGCATGATGTCCTCGAGCGCGGGGATCGCCTCGGCGCGCTCGATCTTGGCGATCAGCATCGCGTGCCCGCCGGCCGCGCGCAGCAGCTCGCGCGCCATGTACATGTCCGCGCCGCTCTTCGGGAACGACACGGCGACGTAGTCCGCATGCATCTTCGCGGCCATGCGGATGTCGTCGATGTCCTTCGGCGTGAGGGCGGGCGCGGTGAGCCCGCCGCCCTGGCGGTTGATGCCCTTGTTGTTCGAGAGCCACCCGCCGTGGCGCACCACGGTGTGGATCTCCCCGCCGGTCACCCGCTCCACCTCGAGGACGATGCGCCCGTCGTCGAGCAGGAGGTTGTCGCCGGCCCTCACGTCCTGCGGCAGCTCCTTGTAGTCGAGCCCCGCGCGGCCGTCGTCGCCCAGCTCGCAATTGGCGTCGAGGACGAACTTCTCGCCGCCCTTGAGCATCACCTTGCCCTCGCGGAACCGGCCCACGCGGATCTTCGGTCCCTGCAGGTCCGCCATGATGCCGACCGCGCGATCGATCTTGCGGCAGCACTCGCGCACCAGCTCGGCGCGCCGCAGGTGGTCCTCCGCCGTGCCGTGCGAGAAATTCAGGCGCACGACGTCCACGCCCGCCAGGAACATGCGCTCGAGGATCGCCGGGTCGCTCGAGGCCGGGCCCAGCGTGGCGACGATCTTGGTGCTTCGCATCAGGCCGCGGCGCGGCTTTCGAGGACCGCGACGGCGGGCAGCTTCTTGCCTTCGAGGAACTCGAGGAATGCGCCGCCGCCCGTGGAGATGTAGCCGATGCGCTCGCTCACGCCGTATTTCGAGATGGCCGCGAGCGTGTCGCCGCCGCCGGCGATGGAGAACGCCTTCGACGCCGCGATCGCCTCCGCGACGGTGCGCGTGCCGTTGCCGAACGCCTCGAACTCGAACACGCCCACGGGGCCGTTCCAGACGATCGTGCCCGCCTTCGCGAGCAGGGCGGCGTACTGGCGCGCGGTATCGGGGCCGATGTCGAGGATCATGTCGCCCGGCGCCACGTCGCGCGCCGCCTTCACGGTGGCCCTGGCATCGGCCGAGAACGATTCGCCGACGACCGCATCCTGCGGGATGGGCACGGCGGCCCCGCGGCGCTGCATCATGGCGATGATCTCCTTCGCTTCGTCCACGAGGTCGGCCTCGGCGAGCGACTTGCCGATCGGCAACCCGGCCGCGAGCATGAACGTGTTGGCGATGCCGCCGCCCACGATGAGCTGGTCGACGCGCTCGGCGAGCGACTTGAGGATCGTGAGCTTGGTGGAGACCTTGGATCCCGCCACGATGGCCACCAGCGGGCGCCTGGGGTTCGCGAGCGCGCGGCCGAGCGCGTCGAGCTCGGCGGCGAGCAGCGGACCCGCGCACGCGACGGGCGCGAACCTCGCGATGCCGTGCGTGGTGGCCTCGGCGCGGTGCGCGGTGCCGAACGCGTCGTTCACGTACACGTCGCACAGGGCGGCCATCTTCCGCGCGAGCGCCTCGTCGTCCTTCTTCTCGCCCTTGTTGAAGCGGCAGTTCTCGAGCATGACGACCTCACCCGGCTTCACGTCCACGCCCTGCAGCCAATCGCGCACGAGCGGCACCTCGCGCCCGAGCAGCTCGCCGACCCGCTTCGCCACGGGCGCGAGCGAGTCGGCCTGCGAGAATTCGCCTTCCTTCGGCCGCCCCAGGTGCGAGGTGACCATCACGGCGGCGCCCTTCGCGAGCGCCTGCCGGATGCCCTCGAGCGAGGCGCGGATGCGCGTGTCGTCCGTGATGGCGCCGTGGTCGTCCAGCGGCACGTTGAGGTCGGCACGGATGAAGACCCGCTTGCCCTTCAGGTCCACATCGGACATCTTCCGGATGTTCACTTCGCCGCCATCCAGGCCATGGTCACGTCGAGCATGCGGTTCGAGAAGCCCCACTCGTTGTCGTACCAGCTCGAGGCCTTGACCAGCCGTCCGGAGACCTTCGTGAGCGTCGCCTCGAAGATGGACGAGCGCGGGTCGTGGTTGAAGTCGGAGGACACGAGCGGCGCCTTGTTGTAGCCGAGGATCCCCTTGAGCGGGCCTTCCTCGCTCGCCTTCTTCATGATCGCGTTGACCTCGTCCACGGTCGTGTCGCGGGCGGCGATGAACGACAGGTCCACGATGGAGACGTTGATCGTCGGCACGCGGATGGCGTAGCCGTCGAGCTTGCCGTTGAGGTCCGGCAGCACGAGCCCCACGGCGGCGGCGGCGCCGGTCTTGGTCGGGATCATGTTGTAGGCGGCGGCGCGCGCGCGGCGCAGGTCCTCGTGGAAGACGTCGGTCAGCACCTGGTCGTTGGTGTACGAGTGGACCGTGGTCATGAGCCCGTTGGTGATGCCGATGGCGTCGTGCAGCGGCTTCACCAGCGGCGCGAGGCAGTTCGTGGTGCACGAGGCGTTGGAGATCACGGTCTGCGAGGCCTTGAGGGCCTGGTGGTTCACGCCGTACACGATGGTCGCGTCCACGTCCTTGCCGCCGGGCGCGGAGATGATCACCTTCTTCGCGCCGCCCCTGAGGTGCGCCGAGGCCTTTTCCTTCGTGGTGAAGAAGCCGGTGCACTCGAGCACCACGTCGACGCCGAGGTCCTTCCACGGCAGCTGCGCGGGATCGCGCTGCGCGACCACCTTGATGCGGTCCCCGTTCACGATCATCTCTTCGCCCTGGACCTCGACCTTGCCGGGGAACTTTCCGTGGGCGGTGTCGTAGCGCGTGAGGTGCGCGTTCGTCTCGGGCGGGCCGAGGTCGTTGATCGCCACGATCTGCAGGTCGTGGGACTTGTTGTCTTCGTAGTGGGCGCGAAGGATGTTGCGCCCGATGCGGCCATAGCCATTGATGGCGACGCGGACGGTCATGGACGGAGGCTCCGGGGAAAGGGAAAAGCGGGGAAAGCCTGCATTTTAGCGCAGGGGGCGGCGGCCCCTTTTGCGCTGGGTCGCGAACCGTGTCAGGAGGGACAAGCCGGCGCCGCGCGGGTTCCGGCCGGCGAACTCAATCGGGCGTGACGAGCCCCGTGAGGTCGCGCCAGCCATAGGCGATCTCGTCGTAGCGGTGCAGGCCGAGGCGCTCGTTGCGGGTGGCGACCTCCTCGCCCCCCATGGCGTCGTAGAAGAGGCGCGCGCGGTTCGCCTTGAGCACCCAGAGGTAGAAGCTGAAAAGGCCCTGGCGGACGAAATGGCGGGCGCAGGCGCGTACCAGCTCGCGGCCCACGCCGCGGCGCTGGTGCGAATGGATCACGTACAGCGCGTAGATCTCCGCGTCGAGCCCCTCGATCGGGTCGCGCGCCTCGCCGCAGGTCGCGAAGCCGACGATGCCCTCGCGCGGCGTCTCGGCGATCCACGTGGCGGCGCCGCGCGCCGGGCGGGCCAGCCGCCGCTGCCACACGAGCTCGCTCTTGGTGCCGCTTTCGCGGGCGATCAGCTCGCGCGGCAGGATGCCCGCATAAGTGGTGCGCCAGCTCTCGGTGTGCACGCGCGCGATCGCCGCGGCGTCGGCCTGCGCGGCCTCGCGGATCGAGAAACCGGCCGCGACCCTAGACAAGGCCCTTCACCGCGGCCACGAGGCTCGCCGCATCGATGCCGAGGAACTTGTAGACGTCGCCCGCCGGCGCCGACTCGCCGAAGCGGTCGATGCCGATCACGGCGCCGTCGAGCCCCACGTACTTGCGCCAGTAGTCGCGCACACCCGCCTCGATGGCCGCGCGCGGAAGGCCTTTCGGCAGCACCGATTCGCGCCACGCGGCGTCCTGCCGGTCGAAGACGCTCGTGCACGGCATGGACACCACGCGCACGGCGATGCCTTCGCCGGCGAGCGCCTTCTGCGCGGCGAGCGCGATCGACACCTCGGAGCCCGTGGCGATGATCGCCGCCTTCGCGCCGGGGGCATCGGACAGCACGTAGCCGCCGCGGCGGATCGCCGCGACCGCCTGCGGGGAGCGCTTCACGAACGGCACGTTCTGGCGCGAGAGCGCGAGCGAGGTGGGGCCGTCCTTGCGCTCGATGGCCGCGGCCCACGCGACCGCCGTCTCCACGGTATCGCACGGACGCCACAGGTCCATCTGCGGGATGAGCCGCAGCGTGGCGACCTGCTCGATCGCCTGGTGCGTCGGGCCGTCCTCGCCGAGGCCGATCGAATCGTGCGTGAACACGAAGATGTTGCGCGCGCGCATGAGCGCGGCCATGCGCAGCGCGTTGCGCGCGTAGTCCGAGAACACGAGGAAGGTCCCGGAGTACGGGATGAAGCCGCCGTGCAACGCGATGCCGTTGCAGATCGCCGCCATGCCGAACTCGCGCACGCCGAAGTAGATGTAGTTGCCGGGCTGCGCGGCCGTCACCGGCGTGGAGCCCGACCAGTTCGTGAGGTTCGAGCCGGTGAGGTCGGCCGAGCCGCCCAGCAGCCCCGGCAGGTGCGGCGCGATAGCCTCGATCGCCTGCTGCGAGGCCTTGCGGGTGGCCACCGTCTCGGCCTTCTCCTCGGCGCGCTCGATGAGCGCCTCCACGGTGCTTGTCCAGTCCGCGGGCAGCTCGCCCGCGATGCGGCGGCGGAATTCCGCCGCGGCCTTCGGCTCGGCGCGCTCGAACGCCTCGAAGCGGCGCTGCCAGTCCTGCTCCAGCTCGCGGCCTTTCGCGCGCGCGTCCCAGGCGCGATAGATCGCCTCCGGGATCTCGAAGGCCGCATGCTTCCAGCCGAGCGCCTCGCGCGTGGCGGCCACTTCCTTGTCGCCCAGCGCCGCGCCGTGCACGCCCTCGGTGCCCGCCTTGTTCGGCGATCCCTTGCCGATGATGGTCTTGCAGCACACCAGCGTGGGCCGCGACTTCTGCGCGCGCGCCTGCTCGATGGCCGCGGCGATCGCGCGGGGATCGTGGCCGTCGACGCCGGCGATCACGTTCCAGCCGTACGCCTTGAAGCGCATCGGCGTGTCGTCCCGGAACCAGCCCTTCACTTCGCCGTCAATAGATATTCCGTTGTCGTCGTAGATGGCGATGAGCTTGCCGAGGCCGAGGACGCCCGCGAGCGAGCAGGCCTCGTGCGAGATGCCCTCCATGAGGCAACCGTCGCCGACGAAGACGTAGGTGTAGTGGTCGACGATGGTGTGGCCGTGCAGGTTGAATTCCGCAGCGAGCAGCTTCTCCGCGATGGCCATGCCGACCGCGTTGGCGAGGCCCTGGCCCAGCGGGCCGGTCGTCGTCTCAACGCCCGGCGTGTAGCCCACTTCCGGATGCCCCGGCGTCTTCGAGTGGAGCTGGCGGAAGTTGCGCAGCTCCTCGATCGGCAGGTCGTAGCCGGTGAGGTGCAGCAGGGCGTATTGCAGCATGGAGCCGTGGCCGTTCGACAGGATGAAGCGGTCGCGATCGGGCCAGCGGGGGTTGGCCGGGTTGTGGCGCAGGAAGCGCCGCCACAGCACTTCGGCGATGTCCGCCATGCCCATCGGCATGCCGGGATGGCCGGAGTTGGCTTTCTGCACCGCGTCCATCGCGAGGGCGCGAATGGCGTTGGCGAGGTCGGTGGAGGAAGCGGCGGCGGGAGGCGAATCAGGCATCGGAATCTCGGCGAAATGACGCGCAAATGGATCAAAACCAATGGAAAAAACCGGAAAAACCTATACGTAGCGGCAATAACGGATTATACTTGCGCACTTTTTCACCGCGATATTTTTCGCTTGGGTAAACCTCTGCAGGAAGGATTTCACCCGCCGCCCTGGGTTTGAGGGCGTCCCGGCATAGCCGGTACGCCCGAGGTCGCGCGCCAAGTCCCGAACTGCGGATCTTTGCTTGAAGAAAGGGGTATCGGAGTGAAGGGACTGCACATCATCGCCGACCTTTACAATTGCCAGAAGGGGGATCTGCTCTTCTCCTCCACCAGGTTGCGCGAGCTTTGCGTCAACGCCTGCCGCGATGCGGGCCTGACGGTCCTCGGGGACCACTTCTACCAGTTCGATGGCATCGATGGCACCCAGCAAGGGGGTTCCACGGGCGCCGTCGTGCTCGCGGAATCCCACCTCGCGATCCACACGTGGCCCGAACGGGACGGCGCGACGCTCGATGTGTACGTCTGCAATTACACCGCCGACAACACCGGCAAGGCGGAGGCGGTCTACAAGGCGCTGGTGAGGGCGCTCAAGCCGGGCGACGTGCTGGTCGAGCGCATCCAGCGGGGCCGCGACCTGCCCCTGAAGAAACGCGTCGCCAACGGCTGAAGCGTTGGCGGACCGCATCTTCGAGCGCTTGACGCCGTCGTCGGGCGTGTACTTCGACGGCAGCCTCGTCGAGCGCAGGCAAACCCCGTTCCAGCTGCTCGAGGTCTACGACACGCCGGACCTCGGCCGCATCTTCCGGCTGGACGGCTGCAACATGACGTCGGAGAAGGACGAGTTCTTCTATCACGAGAACCTCGTCCATCCGGCCGCGATCGCCCATCCGCATCCGCGGCGCGCGCTGGTGATCGGCGGCGGCGACGGCGGCTCATCCGAGGAGCTGCTCAAGCACTCGACGCTCGAGGTCGTGCACATGGCCGAGCTCGACCCCGTCGTGATCGAGGTGAGCCGCGCGCAGTTCGGCCGCGTGCACCGCGGCGCCTTCGACGATCCGCGCCTCAGGGTGACCGTGGGCGACGGGCTCGCATACCTGCAGCGCACCGACGTGCGCTACGACCTCGTGTCGATGGATCTCACCGACCCGGTGGGCCCCTCGGTGAACCTGTACTCGGCCGAGACGTTCGCGCTCGCCCGCCGCGCGATGGCGCCCGACGGCGCCCTCACGCTCCATGTCGGCTCCCCGTTCTCGCATCCGGAGCGCGTGCGCGCGACGCTCGCCAACCTGCGCAGCGTCTTCCCCAGGGTCACGCCGTACTTCGTGCACATCCCGCTCTACGGCTCGATCTGGGGCTTCGCGTGCGCCTCCGGGACGCTCGATCCGCGCGATGTCCCGCCGGACGAGGCCGAGCGTAGACTGGCGGCGCGCGGCGTGAAGGACCTGCAGTACTACAACGGCGAAGTGCATCGCGCGCTCTTCGCCCTGCCCAACTACATCAAGGCGCTGGTGGGCTGAAAGCGCCGCGGGAGGCGTCGGATGCTCCGCAGGATCCGCAAGTCGGGCCGCGTGACCCTCGTGCTCATCGGCGTGGCCGCCGCCGGCTGCGGCGGCGACGACACGCGGCGCGACGTGTACAAGTCCCGCGACGACTGCCTCGCCGACTGGGGCAACAAGCCCGAGGACTGCCAGCCCGCCACCGACCAGCGCCATCGAAGCTCCGGCTACTTCTACGGGCCCGCGTACGTCTATCACTCCGGCGGCAGCGGCGCCACGTGGACGGGCGGGGCGCACAGCCGCGCCATCGGCTCGACCTCGTCTTCGGTGAGCCGCGGCGGCTTCGGCTCGTCGGCGCGCTCCGCGGGCGGCTGAGCGATGCAGCGCGAGCCGCTCACGCCGCGCCCCGACTGGCCGCGCAAGGTCGAGGAGCTGGGGTTCCTGTACCACTCCATCGACGGCGTGTATTGGGACGAGCGCGCCTGCTACCGCTTCAGCGTCGAGGAGGTGGACCGGCTGGAAGCGGCGACCGCGGAGCTGCACGCGCGCTGCCTCGAAGCCGTCGAGCGCGTGGTCTCGCGGCGCGATTTCGCGCGCTTCCGCATCCCCGAGGCGTTCCACGACCTCGTCGGGCAGTCGTGGAAGGACGGGCACCTGTCGCTCTACGGCCGCTTCGACCTCTCGTGGGACGGCACGGGCGAGCCGAAGATGCTCGAGTACAACGCCGACACGCCCACCGCGCTGCTGGAAGCGAGCGTCGTGCAGTGGTACTGGCTGCAGGACGTCTACCCTTCGCACGACCAGTTCAACTCGCTGCACGAGAAGCTCATCGAGCGCTGGAAGGCGATGCGCGGGCAGCTCGCCGCCAACGGCGTGGTGCATTTCACGTGCGACACGCGATCGATGGAGGACCAGGGCAACCTCGACTACCTGCGCGACACCGCCACGCAGGCGGGCCTGGACGCCCGCGCCATCGACATCGCGGACATCGGCTGGGACGGCGCGCGCTTCGTGGACGTGGACGAACGCCCGATCAGCACACTCTTCAAGCTCTACCCGTGGGAATGGATGGCGCGCGAGGAATTCGGGCCCTACCTCGCCCGCGGCTCCATGCGGCTCATCGAGCCGGCGTGGAAGATGCTGCTGTCCAACAAGGCGATCCTGCCGGTGCTGTGGGAGATGTTCCCGGGCCATCCCAACCTGCTGCCGGCGAGCTTCGAGCCGGGCCGCTTCGCGACCGATTACGTGAAGAAGCCGCTGTATTCGCGCGAGGGCGCCAACGTGACGATCTTTCGCGGCGACGAGGTCATTCGCGAGGAAGGCACGTACGGCGACGAAGGATTCATCTACCAGGCGTACACGCCGATCCCGAAGTACGGCGACGCGTACACGACGATCG
>DASTGG010000101.1:0-3006 GCA_035719385.1 Usitatibacter sp. | reverse complement strand
CCGCGTCTGGAGTCACCAACTCCTTGATCTCTCAAACGAAGTAGGGATGCAGTAAACTGCATCCATGTCCGGCTCCACTCTCGGCACCCTCTTCACCGTCACAACGTTTGGTGAGTCCCACGGACCGGCGATCGGCTGCGTGATCGACGGCTGCCCGCCCGGCATGGAGCTCTCGGAAGCGGACATCCAGCCCGACCTCGACCGCCGCAAGCCAGGCACCTCGAGGCACGTGACCCAGCGCCACGAGGAGGACAAGGTCGAGATCCTCTCGGGCGTGTACGAGGGCAAGACCACCGGCACGCCGATCGCGCTCTTGATCCGCAACGTCGACCAGCGATCGAAGGACTACGCGAAGATCGCCAACTCGTTTCGCCCCGGGCATGCCGACTACACGTACCTGCGCAAGTACGGCATCCGCGATCCGCGGGGCGGTGGGCGATCGTCGGCGCGGTTGACGGCGCCGGCGGTGGCGGCGGGGGCGGTCGCGAAGAAGTGGCTGCACGAGCGCTACGGTGTGGTCGTGCGCGGCTATCTCTCGCAGCTCGGGCCCAACAAGGTCGACTTCAAGAGCTGGGAGGACGTGAACGCGAACCCGTTCTTCGTCGCGGACTCGTCGTGCGTGCCCGAGCTCGAGACGTACATGGACAAGCTGCGCAAGTCGGGCGAATCGGTCGGCGCGCGGCTCACGGTCATCGCCTCGGGCGTGCCGTCGGGCTGGGGCGAGCCGCTCTACGACCGCCTGGACGCCGACATCGCGAAGGTGATGATGGGCATCAACGCGGTGAAGGGCGTGGAGATCGGCGCAGGCTTTCGCAGCGTCGAGCAGCTGGGCACCGAGCACTCCGACGAGATGACGCCGGACGGATTCCTGTCGAACAATGCCGGCGGAATCCTGGGTGGCATCTCGACGGACCAGGACATCGTCGTGTCGATCGCGATCAAGCCCACGTCATCGATTCGCCTCGCGCGACGCACGATCGACATCGACGGCAACGCCGCGACGATCGAGACGCACGGGCGCCATGACCCGTGCGTGGGCATTCGCGCGACGCCCATCGCCGAAGCGTTCCTCGCGCTCGTCCTCATCGATCACGCGTTGAGGCATCGGGCGCAGAACGGGGATGTGAAGGAGCGGGTGAGGGCGATTCCCGCGCAGGCGTCGGGAGCCGGATCCCGCGAAGGCGAGCACCTCGAGGATCCGGATCCCCTCGAGGCCTGACCCGGCGTCGCACCAAGGCTTCCCTTCGTTGCTCGGCTACAAGGTGCAACCGGACCACATCCACCTCGTGATCAAGGGCGTGATCCGCACCAGCGCCACGGTGCAGTGGATGCGCGAGGCGGCGCGCGTGCCGCCCACCGCGGCTGGAGACGCAGCTCGCGATCGCGGAGGGCATCGCGCGGCGCTGGCCGTCTTGACAATCGAAGCCGTTGGAATAGCATCATGAGGCGCTTCCCGCGGGGGCCATTGGCAGACTCCCCGCTTCGATAGACGCCCCGCGCGTCCAAGCTCTGCTCCACCGTCGGGCCTCGCCCGTGGAAGGAGCCGCACTTGGACATCGCCACCCCCTCCCGCATCCCTTCGCACCCACCGTTCATCGATCGCGAGCTGCTCGCGCGGATCATGGGGCTCGACGACTACTTGCACGCCGTCGAGGCCGCCTTCCGGGCGCATGCGAACTGCCGCACGGCGCAGCCCATGCCGCTGCACATCGAGCTCGATGGCGGCGGCTTCCACGCGAAGGGCGCGTACGTGGGCCTCCGCCACGACTATGTGGCGGTGAAGGTGAACAGCAACTTTCCCGGCAACCCCGCGCGCGGGCTGCCCACGATCCAGGGTGCGGTGCTGCTCTACGACGCAAGCGACGGGCGGCTGCTCGCGATCCTCGATTCCATGGAGATCACGTCGAAGCGCACGGCGGCGGCGAGCGCGCTGGCGGCACGGCACCTTGCGCGTCCCGAGGCGAGCACCATCGCCATTTGCGGGTGCGGAGAGCAGGGGCGGGCGCAGCTCGCGGCCATCGCGCGCGTGCGGCCGCTCGAGCATGCGCATGCGTGGGATGCGGACCCGGCACGCGCCCGCGAATTCGCCGCGCAAATGAGCCGCGCGCTCGGCATGGAAGTCTTCGACGTCGCCGACCTGCACGAGGCGACGGCCTCATGCGACATCATCGTCACGGCCACGACCGCGCGCACCCCGTTCCTCGCACGAGAATGCGTTCGGCCCGGCACGTTCATCGCCGCAATCGGCGCCGACAACCCTCACAAGAGCGAGCTGCATCCCGAGCTCTTCGCCGGCACGAAGGTGGTCGTGGATAGCCTGGAGCAGGCCGCGGCGATGGGCGACCTGCATCACGCGCTCGCCAACCCCTGCGAAGGCGCGGGTTCGCTCGTCCACGCCGAGCTCGCGGAAATCGTCGCAAACCGCAAGCCCGGCCGTACGAACGACGACGAAATCACGATCTTCGACTCGACGGGCCTTGCGATCCAGGATGTGGCGAGTGCGGCACTCGCCTACGAAAGCTGGGCTCGCCGCCTGGACTCTTCGTGCAGGAGACGGCCTCGCTCGATCGCAGCGAAGGCGGGCTGGGCATCGGCCTCACCCTGGTGAAGCGGCTGGTCGACATGCACGACGGCCGCGTGAGCGTGGAAAGCGAGGGCGTCGGCAAGGGGGCGCGCTTCGAGATCGCCTTTCCGTTGGTGCGTCCCGCGCAAGCGGGATCGCCGCGCACCGACGAGCTGGCCTCGAGCCCCAAGCGCATCCTGGTGGTCGAGGATGCGGAGGAGGTCCGCGAATCGCTTCGCATGCTGCTGGCCGATTGCGCTCACCAAGTCACTTGCGCGAGCGACGGGCTGGAAGGCCTGCGGCAGGCTCGCGAGCTGCAGCCCGACGTCGCGATCATCGACATCGGCCTGCCGGGCATCGACGGCTACGAGCTGGCACGGCGCATTCGCGAGGGACCCCTGCCGTGGTCGCGCCAGGTGAGGGCCCCGCGTCGACGACTCGTT
>DASTGG010000100.1:0-24507 GCA_035719385.1 Usitatibacter sp. | reverse complement strand
CGCATCGCGCAACGCGGCGTGCGGGCGCGCGACATCGTCACCATCGAGTGCGAGACCGCGGAAGGCATCGTGCACCGCCTCTGGGAGCCGCTGGAGGCGAAGCGGCGGCCGCGCAACGGCTATGCCGCGAAGTTCAGCATTCCGTACGGCGTCGCGTACGGCTTGCTGCACGGCGCGGCGGGCCTCGAGGCCTTCAGCGACGCGAATGCCGCCGACCCGGCGCTGCGCGAGCTCGCCGGCAAGGTGGCGTACCGGATCGATCCGTCGAACCCCTATCCGCGCGAATTCACGGGGCACGTGCGCGCCACGCTCCGCGACGGCCGCGTGGTCGAGGAACGCCAGCCGCATTTGCGTGGCGGGCAACACGAACCGTTGTCGCGCGCGGAGCTGGAGGCCAAGTTCCGCGACAATTGCCGGCACGGCGGCTGGAGCGACGCGCTCGCCGATTCCTGGCTCGCGTGGGTGGGCGAGGCGTTCGACGCGCCGGTCGCATTGGAAAGGTTCCGCGCATGAGCGAAAGGGAGCTGGACGGCCGCGTGGCGCTGGTGACGGGCTCCTCGCGCAACATCGGCCGCGCCATCGCGATCGCGCTCGCGGAGGCGGGCGCCGCGGTGGTCGTGAACGGCCGCGAGGCCCGCGTGGAGGCGCAGGCCGTGGCCGACGAGATCGTGCGCTCGGGCGGGCGCGCGATCGTGCATCTCGCCGACGTGTGCGACGAGCGGGCGGTGGACGCCATGGCCGGTGCGGCCGTGAAGGCGTTCGGAAGGCTCGACATCCTCGTCAACAATGCTGCCGTCCGCGACGTGAGCACGATCGACGCCATCGACTTCGCGGCGTGGCGGCGCGTGACCGGCGTGATCCTGGACGGTGCCTTCCTCTGCACCAAGGCGTGCCTGGGCGCGCTGCGCGCGAGCGGCCAGGGAGCGATCGTCAACATCGGCGGCCTGTCCGCGCACACCGGCGCGCGCGGACGCCCGCACGTCGTCGCCGCGAAGCTCGGGCTCGTGGGCCTCACGCGCGCCCTCGCGCACGACCTCGCTCCCGACGGCATCACGGTGAACTGTGTGGTCCCCGGGCTTATCGAAACGGAACGCGCCGGCTCCGGCAGCGCGAAGAGCGCGCACGCGCACGCGGGACTCGCGGGCCGCCGCGGGCGGCCCGAGGAGGTCGCCGCGGTTGTACGATTCCTTTGCGGGCCGAAGGCGCGCTACGTGACCGGACAGGAGTGGCACGTGAACGGTGGGGCATACCTGGGGTAGGCGATGGACGCCGACTGGCACCTGCTGCAGTCCGTTGCGCTCGCCGCGCTGCTCGCGTGGGCGAGCGGGGTGCGCCTGTATTTCGTGATCTTCGCCGTCGGGCTCGCCGGCCGGCTGGGCTATGTGGACCTGCCCTCGGGCCTGAAGGTGCTCGAGCACAACTGGGTGATCGGCGCGGCGGGCGTCATGCTCCTGCTCGAGTTCCTCGTCGACAAGGTGCCGGGCGTGGATACGGTCTGGGACTTCCTGCACACGTTCGTGCGCATTCCCGCCGGCGCCTTCCTCGCCGCGGGCGCGACCAGCGACCAGCTTCCCGCGCTCACGCTCGCCGCCGGGATCGTGGGCGGCACGATCACCGCGGGCACGCATTTCGCGAAGGCCGCGACGCGGGCCACCGTCAACGCCTCGCCCGAGCCGTTCAGCAACTGGGGCCTGTCGTTCTCCGAGGACGCTCTCGTGATCGCCGGCACCTGGCTCGCCTTCAACCATCCCGTGGCATTCGTGGTGGCGCTCGTGCTCTTCCTGGTGTTCGCGGTGTGGCTGCTGGTGCTGCTGCACCGGGCGCTGCGCGTCGCGTGGAATTCCGCCCGGCGGAAACTGGCGGCGGCGCCCGGCCCCGGATAAGATTGCCGGCCCGTATCGACCGCGCGAGGAACGCATGAACCGCATCGTGCATTTGGCGTTGAAGGTCGAGGATCTCGAGGCCACGACCCGGTTCTACCAGGAGGTCTTCGGCTTCCGGGAGGTCGAGACGAAGAAGGTCCGCGACCATACCTCGCGCCATCTCACCGATGGCTACATCGATTTCGCGCTGCTCAAGTACGACCCCGCGAGCGATTCGAAGGAGAAGAACGCGGCGGGCAAGGGCCCGTGCATCCACCACTTCGCGGTCGAGGTGGACGACGTGGAAGCCGCGACGCGCCAGATCCTCGCGCACGGCTGCACCATCGTGAGCGATCCCGGCGTGGTCCCGGTGAAATTCCAGGCGCCCGGCGGCACGATCGCCGAGCTGGTGCCGAAGGAACGCTACAAGAAGCAGGCGGGCTGATGCGTCGCGCCGGCGACTTCTGGGCCGGCCTCGCATTCGCCGCGCTCGGCGCCTACATCGTGAGCGAGGCGCGCGGCTGGGTGTATCTCGGCGAGGAAGGGCCCGGCGCGGGATTCTTCCCGATGTGGTACGGCATCGCGATGATCGCGCTCTCGCTCGTGCTCGTCGTGGGCGCCGCGACCCGCACCCGGGGACGCACCCCGGCGCCGGCAGCCGATCCGGTTGCCGGCAACGCGTCGGCTCATCCCTGGAAGGGCGTGGGGCGCGCGCTCGCCTGCTGGGCGGCGCTGGCAGGCTGCATCGCCTTGCTCAAGACCGCGGGCTTCATCGTCTCCTTCGCGCTGCTTTCCTGGTTCATCGTGGCGGTGCTGTGCCGCAAGCACGCGCGCATCGCGATCGGGCTGTCGATCGCCGGCGCGGTGCTCTTCTGGCTGGTATTCAGCTGGGGCCTCGACATGTCGCTGCCCGCCGGGCGCTTCTTCTGACGATGGACGTCCTGGGCGGCCTGATGCACGGATTCGCCGTGGCGCTCACGCCGGTGAACCTCGCGATGTGCCTCGCCGGCTGCTTCCTCGGCACCGTCGTGGGCGTGCTGCCGGGGCTCGGCCCGCCGGCGACGATCGCGATGCTGCTGCCGCTCACCTTCCGCATGGATCCCACGGGCGCGATGATCATGCTCGCGGGCATCTACTACGGCGCGAAGTACGGCGGCTCGACCACGTCCATCCTGCTCAACATCCCGGGCGAATCGGCCTCGGCGGCGACGTGCTTCGACGGCTACCAGATGGCGCGCAAGGGCCGCGCCGGCGCCGCCCTCGGCATGGCCGCGATCGCCTCGTTCATCGCCGGCACCGTGGGCGTGGTCGCGTTGATGCTGGTCGCGCCGCCGCTCGCGAAGGTATCGCTCGCCTTCAGCGCGCCGGAGTATTTCGGCCTCATGGCCATGGGGCTCGCGATGGTGGCGCTGCTCGCGGGACACTCGCTCGTGAAGGGGTTGCTGTCGATGCTCCTCGGGCTGTGGATCGCGGGCATGGGCACCGACCTCTTCAGCGCCACCTCGCGGTTCACCTTCGGGCGCGTGGAGCTGCTGGGCGGCATCGATTTCGTGATCGTCGCGATCGGCGTCTTCGCCGTGGGCGAGGTCATGGCGAACCTCGAGCCCAGCGAGCCGGCGCAGCTGCTGCCCGTGCCCAAGGGCCTGCGCAACCTGTTGCCCACGCGCGAGGACATGAAGCAATGCCGCTTCGCGTTCCTCAACGGCTCCGTGCTGGGGTTCCTCGTCGGCGTGCTGCCCGGCGCCGGCTCGACCATCGCCTCGTTCCTGGCGTACGGCGTCGAGAAGGCGGTGTCGCGGCATCCCGAGCGCTTCGGCGAAGGGGCCATCGAGGGCGTGGCCGCCCCGGAGGGCGCGAACAATGCCGAGACGGCGGGCGCGCTGGTGCCGTTGCTCACCCTGGGCATTCCCGGCAGCGGCACGACCGCCATCCTGCTCGCCGCCCTGGTGCTCTGGGGGTTCAAGCCGGGACCGCTCTTCATCGAGGACAGCCCCGCGCTCTTCTGGGGCCTCGTGGCGAGCATGTACATCGGCAACGTGATGCTGCTGTTCCTCAACCTGCCGCTGGTGGGCGTCTTCGCGCAGCTGCTCAAGCTGCCGCATTACGCGATGTATCCGCTCGTGCTCGGCGTGTCGATCGTGGGCGTTTATTCGGTTTCCTCGAGCGTGTTCGACCTCGGGCTGCTGGCGCTCTTCGGGCTGGTGGGTTACGCGATGCGCAAGCTCGATTTCCCGACCGCGCCGATGATCCTCGGCCTCGTGCTGGGCGACAACCTCGAGAAGGCGCTGCGGCAGTCGTTGATGATGTCCCAGGGCGACCTGTCGATCCTCGTATCGCGGCCGATCTCGGCGGCGCTGCTCGCCATCGCGGCGCTGCTGCTGGCGGTGCCGCTGTTCAAGCGGCTGAATGCCACGCGCGTGCGGGTGATCGACCAGGGCGGTTGAAGTCCACACACACGGAGGAGGGACCGATGCGTGAGGCGAGGAGGGTTTCGGCATGGCTGGCGGCGGCGCTGTTGGCGACGGGCAGCGGCATCGCGACGGCGCAATGGAAGCCGACGCGGCCCATCGAGGTGGTCGTGCACACCGGCCCGGGCGGCGGCAGCGACGTGCTCGCGCGGGCCGTGGCGCAGATGATGGAGAAGGAGAAGCTGCTTCCGGTGCGCATGCAGGTGATCAACAAGCCGGGCGGCAACGGCGCGGTGGCGGCGGCCTTCCTGAAGGAGAAGGAGGGCGACACGCACACGATCGGCCTCATCACGAGCGTCTGGATCGCCACGCCGCTGGTGAGCAAGGAAGCGCGCGTCACGCTGCACGACCTCACGCCGATCGCCCGCCTGATGCTGGAGCCGGCGGTGTTCGCCGTGCGGGCCGATTCGCCCTACAGGACGCTGGGCGACTTCATCCAGGCGGCGAAGGCGAAACCGGGACAGCTCAGGCAATCGGGCGGCTCGCTCACCTCGCGGGACAACCTCGTGCACCAGGCGCTGCAGGCGCACACGGGCGCCAAGTGGGCGTTCGTCTCCTTTCCGGGCGGCGGTGAGCGGGTGGCGGCGCTTCTCGGCGGCCACGTGGACATGATGGTCATCGAGCCGCAGGAGGCGGGCGAGCAGATCCGCGCAGGCAAGATGCGCGCGATCGCGCAGATCGCGGACCACCGGCTGCCGGGAATGCCCGACGTGCCCACGATGAAGGAGGCGGGCTTCGACATCGCCCTCGCGCCGCAGATCCGTGGCGCCGTGGCGCCCCCCGGCGTGCCGCGCGAGGTCGTGGCCTATTGGGAGGGGGTGTTCGCACGGCTGGTGCGCACGCCGTCCTGGAAGAAGTACCTCGCCGACAACCAGATCGAGGAGGGCTACCAGGACGCCGCGGAATTCTCCCGCTCGATCGAGGCCATCGAAAAGCAACTTCGTCCCCAACTGGAGCAGGCCGGCGTTAAGCTGGCGAGGTGAGAGTTCTCGTTCGCCTGGTTTTCCCGCTGCTGGTCGTCACGGGCGCGCAGGCCGCGGTGTCGCCCGAATTCAGCGCCTGCCTGCGCGAGCTGCGCACCGAGGCGCTCGCGCAGGGCATCGGCCATCGCACCTTCAACCGCGCCTTCAGGGGCGTGGAGCCGGATCCGTCGGTGCTCGACGCGATGCAGGCGCAGCCCGAGTTCGAGACGCCGGTGTGGGAATACCTCGGGCGGCTCGTGGACGACAAGCGCGTGGCCGACGGCCAGGCGCGGCTCGAGCAGTGGGCGCCGGTGCTCGACCGCATCGAGCGGGAATACGGCGTCGACCGCTACACCATCGTGGCGGTCTGGGGCGTGGAGTCGGATTACGGGCGCATCATGGGGAAGCGCCCGCTCGTGCGCTCGCTCGCGACGGCCTCGTGCTACGGCGAGCGCCAGCGCTTCTTCCGCGGCGAGCTGCTCGCCACGCTGCAGATCATCCAGGACGGCGACATGAAGCCGGAGGCCTTGCGCGGCTCCTGGGCCGGCGCGTTCGGCCAGACGCAGTTCATGCCGACCACGTTCCAGCGCATGGCCGTGGACTTCGACGGCGACGGGCGGCGCGACCTCGTCGAGTCGGTGCCCGATGCGCTGGCGTCGGTGGCGAATTTCCTGCGGCTGGCGAAGTGGAGGCCGGGCGAGGGCTGGGGCTACGAGGTCAAGCTGCCCGACCGCTACGAAGGCCCTTCCGGGCGCCGCGACCGCGAGCCGCTCGAGGCGTGGCGCAACCGCGGCATCGCGCGCGCCGACGGCAGCCCGCTGCAGATCGACGGCGAGGCGGCGCTGCTGCTGCCCACGGGCGCGCGCGGGCCGGCGTTCATGGTGTTCCCGAACTTCAGTGCGATCCTCGCGTACAACCGCTCCGAGGCGTACGCGCTCGCGATCGCGCACCTTTCGGACCGCCTGCGCGGCCTCGGGCCGATCCGCGCCGCCTGGCCCATCGACGATCCGGTGCTGTCGCGCACCGAGCGGGTCGAGCTGCAGCAGCGGCTCATCGCGCGCGGGCTGCTCGAAGGCGATGCCGACGGCATCGTCGGCTCGCGCACTACCGCCGCGGTGAAGGCCTTCCAGGCCACGACCGGCCTGCCGCCCGACGGCTATGCCAGCGCGCGCGTGCTCAAGGCGTTGCGCGAGGCGGACGAGGCCGCTAGCCCGCGAGCCGCACGATGACGCCCTCGTCGCCGCGCAGCGCGAGGTTGCCCGCGACGCGCTCGCCGTGGCGGTCCAGATGCGTGGAAAGCACGATCGTGCCCGCGGGAGCGCCGGACGGGCGATGCAGCACGTGCGCGCGCGGGCCGAGATTGAGCGCCACGAGGAACGGGCATTCGTCCTGGCGGCCGCGCCGCACGTAGGCGAGCACGTCGCCGTCGGCCGCGACCGGCTCGAAGCGTCCCACCTCGAGCGCCGGCTCGCCGCGGCGCAGGCCGATGAGGCGGCAATAGAGCGTGAGCATCGAGCGCGGGTCGTCGCGCTGCGCCTCGACGTTGACGCGCACGTAATCGTCCGCGACCGGCAGCCACGGCTCGCCCGTGGTGAATCCGGCGTTGGCGGCTGCGTTCCACTGCATCGGCGTGCGCTCGGGATCGCGCCCCAGGCCCTTGCCCGGCACGTTCTTCTCGAACGGGTCCTGCACTCGTCCCGGCGGGATCGGCACGTCGCGCATGCCGATCTCGTCGCCGTAGTAGAGCGTGGGCGTGCCGCGCAACGTGAGCAGCAGCATCGCGGCCACGCGCGCCTGCGCGGGATTGCAGCGCGAGGCGATGCGGTGCTGGTCGTGGTTGCCGAGCACCCAGTTGGGCCAAGCGCCGGGCGGCAGCGCCGCCTCGTACTCCTCGATGAGCCGCCCGAGATGGCGCGCATCCCAGCTTGCGTTGATGAGCTGGAAGTTGAACGGCAGGTGCGCGCCCTTGAGCTCCGTGCCGCCGTAGTACTGCACCAGCTTCTCGATGGGCAGGTAGATCTCGCCGATGAACATGCGGTCCGTGTATTCGTCGAGGAGGGCGCGCATGCGCTTCACGATGCCGTGCACCTCGGGCCGGTCCGTCGTGTATATCGGCACCAGCTGCTGGTAGGGATCGTTGCCCGGCTTCCAGTCGGGATTCGCGGGGTTGTCGCGGAACCGGTCATCCTTGATGAGGTGCCAGAGCACGTCCACACGAAAGCCGTCCACGCCGCGATCGAGCCAGAACCGCAGCACGCCCATCATCGCTTCGACCACCTCGGGGTTGCGCCAGTTGAGGTCCGGCTGCTCCTTGAGGAACGCGTGGTAGTAGTACTGGCCGGTGTGCGGGTCGAATTCCCAGGCGCTGCCGCCGAAGCAGGACAGCCAGTTGTTGGGCGGCCCGCCGCCGGGCGCGGGGTCGCGCCAGAGGTACCAATCGCGCTTCGGGTTGTCGCGCGAAGCGCGCGACTCGCGGAACCAGGAATGCTGGTCCGAGCTGTGGTTCGGCACGAAGTCGAGGATGATCCTCAGGTCGCGCGCGTGCGCCTCGGCGACGAGGCGGTCGAAGTCCGCGAGCGTGCCGAAGAGCGGGTTGATGCCGGTGTAGTCGGCGACGTCGTAGCCGAAGTCCTTCATCGGCGACGGATAGATCGGCGAGATCCAGATCGCGTCCACGCCCAGCCATCGCAGGTAATCCAGGCGCGACAGGATCCCGGGAACGTCGCCCACGCCGTCGCCGTTGGCATCCATGAACGAGCGCGGATAGACCTGGTAGAGGATGCCGCGCTGCCACCACAGGTACGTGCCGCCCGCGCCGCGCGCTTCGGCCTGCGCGTCCCTCGCCATCTTCATGTCGTTCATGCGCCCTCCAGCGGCGCGGGCCGCAACAGCACCGCGCAGTGCCCGGGCAGGCGCCAGCCGCCGTCTTCCGACTCGATCACCGGCGTGCCGCCGCCGCCATAGCGCGGATCCTCGCTCGACCACGCCGTTTGCCATCGAGCGCCCGCGGGCGGTGCGAGCAGCGGCTCGGGAGCCGGGACGAGCGGCAGGTCGCGCCCGAGGTTCACGAGCAACAGCCGGTCGCCGGCTTCGTCGAGGAATCGAAGCACGAAGGCCTCGGGACCGAGGACGGCGCCGTCCACGCCGCCGTGCGGCGCCTCGTGCAACGCGGGCTCGTCGCGCCGCAGGCGCAGCAGGTCGCGATGCAGCGCGAGCATCGCGGCGTTGCGTTCCCTTTCGTCGTGGTCGAGCTTGCAGCGCTCGAAGGTCGCCGGGTCGCCCGGGTCGGTGAGCGCCGCGCCGGACTCGACGATGCTCGGGAACTGCGACAGGAATTGCGCGCGGCCCTTGCGCACCGCCTCGGCGAGGCCCGGCTTGTGGTCGGCGAAGAAGAGGAACGGGGCCGAGGCGCCGAACTCCTGCCCCTGGAAGAGCATCGGCGTTCCGGGAGCGAGGAGGAACAGCGCGGTGAGCGCGCGGTGGCGGCCCGGGCTGCACAGGCGGTGCATGCGCAGGCCGTGCGCCGAATTGGCGATCTGGTCGTGGTTCTCGATGTAGGTCACGAAGGCGTGCCGCGGCAGCCCGAGCGCGGGCGTTCCGCGGCGCTTGCCTTGCCAGGCATAGCGCTGCCCCTGGTACAGGAATCCGTGCTTCACCGCGGAGACGAGCTCCTGCGGCGAGCCGAGGTAGTCGCTGTAGTAGGCCTCGTTGCGGCCGGTGAGCGCGACGCGCGCGCTGTGGTGCAGGTCGTCGTTCCACAGCGCGTCCATGCCGTAGCCGCCCTGCTCGAGCGGGCGCAGCAGCTTCACGTCCTGCGGCTCGTTCTCGGCCACGATGAGCGTGCGCCGGGCCCCCGCCGCCTCGCGCACGCGGCGCGTCATCTCCTGCATCACGTTCACGCGCGAGGCATCGAAGATCTGCTGCGTCGCATCGAGGCGCAGGCCATCCATGTGGAACTCGTCTATCCAGTAGCCGGCATTCGCGATGAAGAACTCGCGCACCGGGCCGCTCGCGGGACCGTCGAAATTCAGCGGCTCGCCCCATTCGTTCTCGTAGCGGTCGCTGAAGTACTCGGGCGCGAATTCCGTGAGGTAGTTCCCGTCGGGGCCGAGGTGGTTGTAGACCACGTCGAGGATCACGCCGAGGCCGTGGCCATGGGCGCGATCGACGAAGCGGCGCAGGTCGTCGGGCGCGCCATAAAGGTGCGTGGGCGCGAAGAGGTCCACGCCGTCGTAGCCCCAGCCGAAGCGCCCGGCGAACTCGGACACCGGCATCATCTCGATCACCGTGACGCCGATGTCGGCGAGATGGCCGAGCGCGCGCGAGGCGGCCTCCCACGTGCCTTCGCGCGTGAAGGTGCCCACGTGCAGCTCGTAGATCACCTGGCCCGGCAGCGAGACGCCGCGCCATGCGCCGTCGCTCCACGCGAACGCGTCCGGATCGACGACCTCCGACGGCCCATGGGGCCCGTGCGGCTGGAAACGCGAGGCCGGGTCGGGGAACGAATTGCCGCCGTCCAGCCGGTAGCGATAGCGCGTGCCGCTGGCGAGGCCCTTCACGAGCCCGGAGAAGTAGCCGTTTCCCTCGTCCTCGAGCGCGTGCAGTGCGCCCGACCCGTCGATCGCGACCTCGACGCGCCTGCGCCGCGGCGCCCAGACCCGGAAATGCGTTCCCGCCGGCCGAGGCTCCGCGCCGACGGGAAGGCGGCGGGCGGTCTTCGGGATCGGATCGGGTGCGCGCACGATGGTGTTCGACCAGGTTTCGCAGGGCGGAATTCCCCGGGCCTGAACACGGTTGAAACGCCGGGGTCTGACCACAACGTTGCCCGTATGAGCCAGAACCTGCATGTCGCCTGTCCCTACTGCAATACCACCAACCGCGTGGCGTCCGAGCGGCTGCACGACGGGCCCACGTGCGGCCAGTGCAAGCGTCCGCTGCTGCCGCCCGCGCCCGTGGAGCTGACCGACGCCAATTTCGACCGCCAGGTCGCCGCGAGCGACCTGCCCATCGTGGTGGATTTCTGGGCGCCGTGGTGCGCCCCGTGCCGCATGATGGCGCCCGCGTTCGAGGAGACGGCGGCGCGTGTCGCGCCGCGCGTGCGCCTCGCGAAGCTGGATACGGAAGCGCAGCCCGGAATCGCCGGCCGCTTCGGCATCCGCAGCATTCCCACGCTCATCGCGTTCCGGAACGGGCGCGAGATCGCGCGCCAGTCCGGCGCGCTCGGCGTTCCCCAACTCCTCCAGTGGATCGATGCCCATGTCGCGTCGAAATGATCCGACGGCCCTCATGTGGGCCCAGGCGTGCGAGATCCTGGCGCAGGCCGATCGCATGCACCAGCAATTCTTCCGCCTCACGTCGCAGGCGCGCACGCAGGCCACGTGGGAGCCGCCGGCCGACGTGTTCGAGAGCGAGCACGAGATCCTGGTCGTGGTGGCGCTGCCGGGTGTGGCGGCCGATCGCGTCGATGTGTCGAGCGAAGGCAACGCGCTGCTGGTGCGCGCCGAGCGCCCGCATCCATTCCGCGGATCGGGCCTCGCCGTGCGGCAGGTCGAGATCCCGTACGGCTATTTCGAGCGCCGCATCGCGCTGCCGCCCGTGCCGCTCGAGCTGGTTTCCCATGAACTCAACGACGGCTGCCTGATGCTGCGCCTGCGCAAGCGGGGAGCGAGGAATCCATGACCGAACCCGACACCCATTCGAAGCCGCTGGACGCCGAGGGCGTGCAACGCATGGATGCCCCCGCCAACGAGCCCGCCGGCTCCGGCGAGGCGGCGGCCCTGCGGCCGCTGCCCGACGATGCGGTGGTCATCCTGCCCGTGCGCAACGTGGTGCTGTTCCCGGGCCTCATCGTGCCGCTCGCCGTGGGCCGCGAGAAATCGCGCGCCGCGGCGCAGGAGACGGTGCGCCTGCAGAAGCCGCTCGGCATCCTGCTGCAGAACAAGCCGGAAATCGAGGAGCCCAAGCCGGAAGACATGCACTGGGTCGGCACGACCGCGACGGTGCTGCGCTACATCACGATGCCCGACGGCACGCACCATGCGATCTGCAAGGGCGAGCAGCGCTTCCGCGTGCTGGAGTTCCTCGACGGCTGGCCGTTCCCCGTGGCGCGCGTGCAGTTCATCGAGGACGCGAAGCAGGACGACACGGAGGTCGAGGGCCGCGCGTTCGCCCTGCGCCAGCGCGCGACGGAAATCCTGCAGCTGCTGCCGCAGATCCCGGAAGAAGTGGTGACGGCATTCCAGGCGCTGGAAGGGGCTTCCGCGCTCGCCGATTTCATCGCCGGCATGATGGACATCACCGCCGAGGAGAAGCAGAAGCTGCTCGAGACGTTCGACCTCAAGGCGCGCCTCGACAAGCTGCTCGAGATGCTGTCGCACCGCATCGAGGTGCTCAAGGTCTCGAAGGAGATCGACGAGCGCACGCGCGAATCCATCGGCGACGCGAACCGCAAGGCCGTGCTGCGCCAGCAGATGCACCACATCCAGAAGGAGCTCGGCGAGGAGGACGAGGGCGCCGCGGAGATCGAGGAGCTCTCGAAGCAGATCGCCGACGCGAAGATGCCCGAGGAGGTCGAGAAGCACGCGCGCAAGGAGCTCAAGCGCCTGGAGCGCACGCCCGAAGGCGCGGGCGAGCACGGCATGATCCGGACGTACCTCGAGTGGCTCGTCGAGCTGCCGTGGAAGCGCGAGGACAGCCCGCCCATCGACATCGCGGAGGCGCGCCGCATCCTCGACGAGGACCACTACGGCCTCGACAAGGTCAAGCGCCGCATCCTCGAGTACCTCGCGGTGAAGAAGCTCAACCCCGAAGGCCGCAGCCCGATCCTGTGCTTCGTCGGCCCGCCCGGCGTGGGCAAGACCTCGCTCGGGCAGTCGATCGCGAAGGCGACCGGGCGCAAGTTCCAGCGCGTCGCCCTGGGCGGCGTGCACGACGAGGCGGAGATCCGCGGCCACCGGCGAACCTACGTGGGCGCGCTGCCGGGCAACATCGTGCAGGCGCTGCGCAAGGCCGAGACCGCGAACTGCGTGCTGATGCTCGACGAGATCGACAAGCTCGGCGCGGGCGGCTTCCACGGCGACCCCGCCTCGGCGCTGCTCGAGGTGCTCGACCCCGAGCAGAACTCGACGTTCCGCGACAACTACCTCGCGGTGCCGTTCGACCTGTCGCGCGTGATGTTCATCTGCACCGCGAACGTGCTCGACACGATCCCGGGGCCGTTGCGCGACCGCATGGAGATCATCCACCTGCCCGGCTATACCGCGGAGGAGAAGCTGCAGATCGCGAAGCGCTACCTCCTCGCCCGCCAGCTCGTCGCGGCGGGCCTCAAGGCGGAGCAGTGCGAGATCACCGACGACGCGCTCATGGCGCTCATCACCGACTACACGCGCGAGGCGGGCGTGCGCAACCTCGAGCGCGAGATCGGCAACGTGTGCCGCTACGTCGCGGTGCGCATCGCCGAAGGGTCGATCACGCAGGCAAGAGTGGCCGCCGAGGACGTGCCGAAGGTGCTCGGGCCGAAGAAGTTCGAGGCGGAAGTCGCATTGCGGACCGGCATTCCCGGCGTGGCGACCGGGCTCGCGTGGACGCCCGTGGGCGGCGACATCCTCTTCATCGAGGCGGCGCGCTCGCCGGGCAACGGCAAGCTCACGCTCACGGGCCAGCTCGGCGACGTGATGAAGGAGAGCGCCACGGCGGCGCTCACGCTGGTGAAGTCGAGGAGCGAATCGCTCGGCATCAAGCCCGAGCTGCTCGAGAAATCGGACATCCACGTGCACGTGCCCGCTGGCGCGACGCCGAAGGACGGGCCGAGCGCCGGCGTGGCGATGTTCACCGCGCTCGCCTCGCTGCTCACCGGCCGCCCCGTGCGCAACGACGTCGCGATGACCGGCGAGATCAGCCTTCGCGGCTTGGTGCTGCCCATCGGCGGCGTGAAGGAGAAGGTGCTCGCCGCCATGCGCGCGGGCATCAAGACGGTGATGCTGCCGGAGCGCAACCGGCGCGACCTCGAGGACGTGCCGCCGGAAGCGCAGGCGCAGCTGAAGTTCGTGTTCGTGGACGACGTGGACAAGGCGCTCGCGACGGCGCTGGAGGAGTGGCCGGCCCGGGCCGCCGCCTGACCGCGTCGCCGCGGGGCGACCGCTGCGATTGACGACCGCCATCTTCAGGGGAACAATCCCCGGCCCGCCGTTGTTTACGCGGCAATCCCCCAGGAGGCCTCCCCATGAAGATGAGCTGGTTCGCGTGCCTGCTCGCAGGCGCCCTCGCTGCATCCCCCGCATTCGCCCTCGACGGCCCGAAGTTCGTGGAAGTAGACCTGTTCGCCACGCTGCCCGCGGGCGTGCAGAACCCGGAAGGCATCGCCGCGAACCCCGCGACCGGCGACATCTTCGCCGCGACCTTCGACGCGCGCACCACCGGCGCCAACAACAAGCTCATGCGGTTCTCGCGCGACGGGCACCTGGATGCCATGAAGGACTTCGGCGGCCAGGCGATGCTCGGGCTCGAGTTCCGCAACGGCCAGGTGTACATCCTCAACTTCGGAACGTCGCAGCTGCAGCGCGTCCCCGCGAACTTCGACGCGAGCACGCCCGTGGAAACCGTGGCCACGTTCCCGAGCATCGGCTCGCCCGGCTCGCGCAACGAGGGCAATCCCGACGGCAGCCAGGACACGATCACCTTCGGCTCCAACGGCTTCCCGGCAGCGAACGCGATGGTCTTCGACGCCGCCGGCAACCTGTTCGTCTCCGATTCGTTCCAGGGCGCCATCTTCAAGATCGCGAATGCCACCACCTGCGCCACGCCGTGCGCGGTCACGACCGTCACGCACGATCCCAAGCTCGCGACGGCGGGGTTCCCGCCCTTCGGCGCCAACGGCCTCGCCTTCAGCGCGGACGAGAAGACGATGTTCATCGCCAACACCGGAGACGACCGCGTGCTCGCGATGGACATGGCGACCAACGCCATCTCGACGTTCGCCGAAAGCATCAACGGCGCCGATGGCGTGTTGTTCCACGACGGGTTGCTGTGGGTCTGCGCCAACCAGGCGGACGAGGTGGTGGCGCTCAATGCGAAAGGGCGCCCCGTCGTGCGCGCCGGATTCTTCGCGGGCATCCGCAAGGACGGCCAGCCCGTCGGGCTGCTCTTCCCGGCGAGCCCCGTGGTCGTCGGCAACGACATGTTCGTCACCAACCTCGCCATCGCGCTCACGCCGATGGTCGGCGACGAGCCCGAGGAGGACGTGAAGATCTGGACGATCTCGCGCTTCCGGATCCCGAAGTAGGCGCTGCCGGCGGGCGCCGCGGCGGTGAACCTTCAGTAACGCCGCGCAGGGATGAACGGGGTCACACTCCATTCTCCGGACACATGCCGTAGGCTTTCGGCATCATGGGAATGGAACCTGGCCCCGCTTCGCACGAAAACGCCGCCACGCCGGCGGCCATCGATGCGATCTACCGCGCCGAATCGCGGCGCGTGCTCGCCACGCTGATCCGGCTGCTCGGCGATTTCGACGTCGCCGAGGAGGCGCTGCACGAGGCGTTCGTCGCCGCGGTCGAGCAATGGCCGCGCGACGGCATGCCGGACAATCCGCGCGCCTGGCTGGTCTCGACGGGACGCTTCAAGGCGATCGACCGGCTGCGGCGGCGCGCGAAGTACGACGTGTCGCTCGAGGACGTCGCCGAGCAGGCCGAGGCGATCGCCGATCCGCCGGCTTCCGAGGAGCGCGAGGGCGTCGAGGACGACCGCCTGCGCCTCATCTTCACGTGCTGCCATCCGGCGCTGGCACCCGAAGCGCAGGTGGCCCTCACGCTGCGGGAAGTGTGCGGCCTCACGACGGAGGAGATCGCGCGCGCGCACCTGATCAATCCCCCGACCATCGCGCAGCGCATCGTTCGCGCCAAGGCGAAGATCCGCGATGCGCGCATTCCCTACGAGGTGCCGGGCCGGTCCGAGCTGCCGGCGCGCCTGGCGAGCGTGCTGCGCGTGATCTACCTCGTCTTCAACGAGGGCTATCTCGCCTCGTCGGGCGATTCGCTCACGCGCCACGACCTGTCGGGCGAGGCGATCCGGCTCGGGCGCCTGCTCGTGGAGCTGCTGCCGGAGCCCGAAGCCGTGGGATTGCTCGCGTTGATGCTGCTGCACGAGTCGCGCCGCGCCGCGCGCACGTCGCCTACGGGTGAGATCGTGCTGCTCTCCGATCAGGACCGCTCGCTGTGGAACCGCGGGCAGATCGCGGACGCGGTGAAGCTGGTGGAAGCGGCGCTCGCCGCGGGCCCCGCGGGCCCGTACGCGATCCAGGCCGCCATCGCCGCGCTGCACGCCGAAGCGCCGAGCGCCGAGGCGACCGATTGGCGCGAGATCGTCGCGCTCTACGACGTGCTGATCGCGATGGAGCCGTCGCCCGTGGTGGAGCTGAACCGCGCCGTGGCCATCGCCATGCGCGACGGGCCGGCCGCGGGGCTCGCGCTGGTCGATGCGATCCTCGCCCGCGGCGATCTCGCCGATTACCACCTCGCGCATGCCGCCCGCGCCGACCTGGCACGGCGCCTGGGGCGCACCGCGGAGGCGCGGGCGTCCTACGAGAAGGCCATGGCCCTCACGGCGCAGCCCTCCGAGCGGCGCTTCCTCGCCAGGCGCCTCATGGAGCTCGCGAAATAATCGTGGCGGCGCCTGTCGAATCGACCGGGCGCCATTCGACTATCCGGCAGGAAGCCCCTTCCGGGCGCTGGAAATGGAGGAGACATTGCGATACGTATGCTTGCTCGTCTGGAACGAGGACCGGCTCACGAGCCTGTCGCCGGAAGAGGTGCGGCACCTGAACGTCGCGCACCTGTCGCTCAACGAGGCGCTGGTCGCGAGCGGCCATTTCATCGAGGCCGAGCCGCTGGAGCCCTCGCCGATGACGACCTGCGTGCGCGTGCGCGACGGCAGGACGCAGGTCACCGACGGCCCGTTCGCGGAAACGAAGGAGCAGGTCGCGGGCTTCTATCTCATCGAGGCGCGGGACCTGAACGAGGCGATCCAGGTCGCGGCGCGACTGCCGAGCGCCGCGTACTGCACCGTCGAGGTACGCCCCTGCCGCCAGCTGGTGGTGGACGGCGTGCCGCGCCCCTCGTCGAGCAAATCCGGCGCAACCGCATCAATCTTCTGACTGGAGGACCGACATGCGATTCCTGGTGATGGTTCGAGCGACGCAGACATCCGAGGCCGGGATCCTTCCCGACGACCCGAAGCTGTTCGAGGAGATGGGCCGCTTCAACGTGGAGCTGGTGAACGCCGGCATCATGCAGGCCGGCGAAGGGCTGCAGCCCAGCTCGAAGGGCGCGCGCATCCGGTTCTCGAAGGACAACCGGCGCAGCGTGATCGACGGGCCGTTCCCCGAGACCAAGGAGCTCATCGCGGGCTTCTGGATCTGGAAGTGCGCATCGAAGGACGAGGCCATCGCCTGGGCGAAGCGCGCGCCCAGCCCGTTCCCCGGCGAGGAGTGCGAGATCGAGATCCGGCAGTTCTACGAGATGGAGGATTTCTCCGAGAAGACCTTTCCCCCGGAGTTGCGCGAGAAGGAAGCGAAGCTGCGCGCGAAGCTCGCCTCGTCCTGAGCCATCCACGCAAGTACGTCATCCCCCCAAGTACGTCATCCACGCAAGTACGTCATCCCCGCAAATACGTCATCCCCGCAAATACGTCATCCCCGCGAAGGCGGGGATCCAATCTCCCAAGGAGCCATCATGCAACTCGAGCCCTATCTTTTCTTCGAAGGCCGCTGCGACGAGGCCATCGATTTCTACCGCCGCGCGCTCGGCGCGCAGGTCGAGGCGGTGATGCGCTACAACGAAGCTCCCGCGGGCATGCCATGCCCGGCCGAGGTGAGGCCGGACAGCGTGATGCACGCGCGGCTGCGGGTCGGCGACACGCACTTCATGGCCTCGGACGGCCGTTGCGAAGGCAAGCCGCGCTTCGAGGGCTTCGCGCTGTCGGTCACCGCCTCGGGCGATGCCGAGGCGAAGCGCCTCTTCGACGCGCTGGCCGACGCGGGCTCGGTGCAGATGCCGCTCGCGCCCACGTTCTTCGCCACGAGCTTCGGCATGCTCACGGACCGCTTCGGCGTCGCGTGGATGGTGTACGCGCCGCGCCCGGAGGTGAAGGTGCGCGAAAGGCGATCCGCCACGACGGCGTGAAGCGCACGGGGCTTGCGGCAGATCAACGCCCCGGAGGCGTGAAAGGAGTATTCTAAATACTTCTTTAACGCCGCGAGGATTCCATGCCGCAGCTGAAGACCATCGACGTGCGCACCATCGTGCCGCGCGAACGCCATCCGCTGATCTTCGACACGTTCAGCAACCTGGGGCCCGGCGAGGGCTTCCTGCTCGTGAACGACCACGATCCCAAGCCGCTCTATTACCAGTTCAAGGCGGAGCTCGACGGGCGCTTCGAATGGGACTACCTCGAGAAGGGCCCGGACGTCTGGAAGGTGCGCATCGGCCGCCCGACCTGATCGCCGCCGCCTCGCGCGTGCCCGCGCACGCGCTCTTCTTTCCCGCCGCGGCCGCCTACGCCGCCGCATCGGTTCCGGCGTCCGTGGCGGCGATGCTGGGCGCGGGCCCCGCGATCCCGGGGCTCGCCTTTCCCGCCGGCCACGCCCACGAGCTGCTCTTCGGCTTCGCGCTCGCGGCGGTCGCCGGCAACCAGCTCGGGCCCACGCCGAGGCCCGTGCTCGCGCTGCTGCTGGGACTCTGGCTCGCCGCGCGCGTCGCGTTCCTCGCCGCGCCGATGCACGTCACGAGCGCTGTCTTGAACGGTGCGTTCGCCGCGACGCTCGCGTGGCAGATCGCGCCGCGCGCCTTCGGGCACCCGAAGAAGCTGCGCAACCGCTCGCTGCCGGTGACCGTGGTGGCGCTGTGCATCATGGGCGCCATCACCGGCATCTCCCTGCACGCGGGTCCGGCGCCGATGCAGCAGGCCGCGCTCGTGGTCGCCATCCTTCTGCTCGGGCTGCTCATGCTGTTCATGGGCGGGCGGATCATCGCGCCCGCGGCGGCGGGGCAGGCTTATCGCGAAGGCGGCAACCTCGCCGCGCGCGTGCAGCCGCGGCTCGAAGGCACGCTCATCGCCGCGATGTTCCTCGCGATCGCCGCCGCGGCCGCCGGGGCGCTCGCGCTCGCGGGGGCGGCCGTCGCCGTGGCGGGCGTCGTGGCGCTCGTTCGCATGGCGCGCTGGCGCCTCTGGACGCTGCGCACGCGGCCCGACCTCGTCTGTCTCGGCCTGGGTTACGGCTGGCTCGCCGTGGGCCTCTTCGCCGTCGGCGTGGCCCTCGTGCGCCAGGCCCATCTCGTCACCGCGCTGCATCTCGTGACGGTCGGGGCGATCGGCACGCTCACGGTGAACGTGATGGCGCTCACGTGGCTGCGGCTTGCGCGGCGGGATCCGGCGCGTGCCGTCCTGCCGGTATGGAGCACCGCGCTGGTGGCCGTGGCGGTCGTGGCGCGCGTCGCGGCCGATTTCGTCCCGGAGCGCGGGCCGTGGCTGGCGGCGGCCGCGGCGAGCTGGGCGGCCGCCTATGTGCTGCTGCTCGCGCTCTTCGCGCGCGTGCGCCGGGCGCCTGCCCGCTAGCACTGACCGCATCACGGGCGCGCCCGCGTCGCTTAAAATCGGACGCTGCCGCCATCCAGAACGAGAGAGCGTAACGAACATGTCCACGACCGAAAAGGAGACGCTCGGCTTCCAGGCCGAGGTGAAGCAACTGCTCGAGCTGATGATCCATTCCTTGTACAGCAACAAGGAGATCTTCCTGCGCGAGCTCATCTCGAACGCGTCGGACGCGGCCGACAAGCTGCGCTTCGAGGCCCTGTCCGACAATTCGCTCTACGAGTCCGATCCGGAGCTGCGGATCCGCGTCTCGTTCGACAAGGCCGCGCGCACGATCACCGTGTCCGACAACGGCGTCGGCATGTCGCGCGAGGAGGTCGTCGCCAACATCGGCACCATCGCGCGCTCCGGCACACGCGAGTTCTTCAGGTCGCTCACCGGGGACCAGGCGCGGGACGCGCATCTCATCGGCCAATTCGGCGTGGGCTTCTACTCGTCGTTCATCGTCGCCGACCGCGTGACGCTGCTGACGCGCCGCGCCGGGGCGCCCGCGGGGCAGGGCGTGCGCTGGGAGTGCCACATCGAGCAGGGCGGCGGCGCCTACACCATCGAGCCGGCCGAGAAGGCCGGGCGCGGCACCGACGTGATCCTGCACCTGCGCGCGGGCGAGGATGAGCTGCTGGACCGCTACCGCCTCGCCCACATGATCCGCAAGTACTCCGACCACATCGCCGTGCCCATCTTGATGGAGAAGGAGGACGGCGGGGACGAGCGCATCAACCAGGCGAGCGCGCTGTGGGTGCGGCCGAAGAACGAGATCACCGAGGAACAGTACGTCGAGTTCTACAAGCACGTGGGCCACGACATGGAGCCGCCGCTCGCGTGGACGCACAACCGCGTCGAGGGGCGCCAGGAGTACACGCAGCTGCTCTACATCCCGGCCCACGCGCCGTTCGACATCTGGGACCGCGAGCATCGCCACGGGCTGAAGCTCTACGTGCGCCGCGTGTTCATCATGGACGACGCGAAGCACCTGCTGCCCGCGTACCTGCGCTTCGTGCGCGGCATCGTCGATTCCAACGACCTGCCGCTCAACGTGTCGCGCGAGATCCTGCAGCAGAGCCGCGACATCGACGCCATCCGCGCGGGCTGCACCAAGCGCGTGCTCGACCTCCTCGAGGACCTCGCGGAGAAGGAGAAGGACAAGTATGCCGCGTTCTGGAAGGAATTCGGGCGCGTGCTGAAGGAAGGCGTGGCCGAGGACGCGTCCAATCGCGAGCGCGTCGCGAAGCTCCTGCGCTTCTCTTCCACGCACGCCGACAGCGAGGAAGAGAACGTCTCGCTCGCCGACTACGTCTCGCGCATGCAGCCCGGGCAGGATCGCATCTTCTACGTCACCGCGGAGACGTTCCGCGCGGCGCGGTCGAGCCCGCATCTCGAGATCTTCCGCAAGCGCGGCATCGAGGTGCTGCTGCTCCACGACCGCATCGACGAGTGGCTCGTGGGCAACCTGATCGACTTCCAGGACAAGCCGCTCGCGTCCGTGGCGCGGGGCGAGCTGGACCTGGGCGGCGCCGACGGCGAGGACGAGCGCAGGAAGCAGGAGCAGTCGTCCACCGAGCACCGCCCGCTCGTCGAGAAGCTGAAGAGCGTGCTGGGCGAGAAGGTGAAGGACGTGCGCGTGACCACGCGGCTCACGCAGTCGCCATCGTGCCTCGTGGCCGACGAGCACGACATGGGCAGCAACCTCGCGCGCATCCTCAAGGCCGCGGGCCAGAAGCTGCCGGACATGCGGCCCATCCTCGAGATCAACCCGGGGCACCCGATCGTGCAGCGCCTGCAGGTGGGCGACGAGCGCTTCGCTGACTGGGCCAACCTGCTCTTCGACCAGGCGCTGCTGGCCGAGGGGGGCCAGCTCGAGGACCCGGCGGAGTTCGTGAGGCGCAGCAACGAGCTGATGCTGTCGCTGGGGGGCCAGTCCGGGTCCTGAGGCAGGCCGTTACACGATACGGATCCAGCGGTGCTGGCGCGGGCCGATGCGCTCGCGCACCCACCGGGACTCGCACGACCGGCAACGGAAGACCAGCCGCAGCCGCTCCTTCATGCGGCGGCCGAGCTCCTCCAGCCGGGGCTGCATGGAGCAGTGGCCCTGCGCGCCGCCCGGCCCCGCCTCGCAGAGGGCGCACAGCGCGCCCTCCCGCGCCGGGGCGGATGCCTCCCGCGGGCTACGACGTCTGTCTCGTGGGGCCAAGGGCAGCGGCAAGGAAGTCGGGCCGGGGCATTCTGCCGATCCCAGCTTTCGTGAATCTTGCTGCGTAGCGCCTGCGCGATCGCCGCAAGCTCCCCGAAAGTTTCCTGTCGCATAGTGGTCGGGTCGTGAAGAACCTGCGCATCCGAAGAATTGCCGCCCCTGTGGAGACGCTCCTGACGCTGGTGTTCGCGGCGTGCGTCATCGGGGCATTCGTCCTGCTCGCCGCCTGAGGCCCGCGGCGCACGCCGCGGCCGCCGGCCCGCCGTAGCCTGGGTCGATTTCCCACACGCCGGGGTAGTTGCCGCCCGCCGCGTGCGGGCGCACCATGACCTGACCACGCCATGAAGCGGCTCCCTTCAGGAGGCAGCCATGCGCTTGTCGTCCCTGCAAACGGTTTTCGCCAGCGTCGGCGGCATGTTCGCGCCCCGCAAGGAAATGCGGGCGAGCGCGCGCATCGACCCGGCGAGCCACCTCGCCACGCTGGAGGGCGGGGAGCTCGACGGCCCGCCGCTCGCCATCGCCGTCCGCCTCGCCAATGCGCGTTCCGAAGTGGTCGTCTCCAGGGAGGCCGTCCATGAGTAAGGTGAGCAGCCTGCGCGACCTGGTGGAAGTCTCCGGCGCGCAGCTCGAAAGCGGCGTGAACCTCGCGGACCGCGACAAACCCTCGCGGCGGCTCACCGGCTTCGTCTTCAGCCAGGCGGCCGAGGAGGTCAACAAGGCGCTTTCCACGGTCGACGTCCAGGACGTGTTCGCGCACGCCTGGGCGAAGTCGCGGGCGTTGTGGAGCGTCGCCAGCGCCAGCCGCGGCACGGGCAAGCCCGCCGTGGTTGCCCTGGGCGAGCATGACCTCAAGTACAGCTGCAACCCGATCCTCGACCTGCATGCCGGCGACGAGGCGCTTCCGGAGATCCGCCTCACGCTGGAGCTCACCGCGCATTTCAGGAAGGTGGAGGTGTCGCTCGCCGACGGCAAGGTGACGGCGATCTCGCCCGGAAGCGCGGCGGTGGTCGCGCGCCTCAAGTACGGGAATGCGACGCTCGCCGAGAGGACCACGCCCAACGCGCGCGTCGCTTCCACCATCCGCCCGGAGCCGCCGCTCGACGTGACCTGATCACGGCGCCGGCCCGCCGCCGGCGCCGGGCACGCCGACAACGCCAACAACAAAGGGAGGACCGGACGATGCATTCCGCGGCCACAGGCATGCTCGTGCTGCTCGTGTGCGCCGGCTGCGCGCATCTTCCCGACGCCACGCTGCATTACTACCTTCCCGCCTCGTCGGCGGCCGTCAACGTGCAGCGCACGGTCTCGTGCGATCCGGCGGACAACGTCGTCGTGGTGGACACCGTCACGCCGACCGTGACGCACGCCGCGGATACCTCGAAGGCCTACGAGATTGCGTACGCGAGCCTCAACAGCATTTTCGCGGACAGCGACGTGAAGTTCGACTTCTCCGACGACGGGCGGCTGAAGGGCGTCAACGCGACCTTCACCGGCCAGGGCGAAGCCATCCTCACCAGCGCCATCTCCATCGCGGGGCAGCTCGCCGTCGCGCGCGAAAAGTTCATCGCGCCCGTGCTCCCGCCTTGCGACTACGTTCGCAAGGTCGGCGGCGACAAGGGCGTGACGCTGAGCTATCGCGGGCCCGTCGACCTGTCGCGCGGCGCCGGCTCCGACAACCCGCTGGAGCCCGACACGCAAAGCGCGATCTACGCGAAGGAGCTCGCCAGCGCGCTCGGGCCCGTCTCGGCCCGGGTCGTCTCGAGGACGACGCCCGCGCCCCCGGTGGTAAACCGGCACGTCGAGGGGCTGCTGCTGCGCGCGCGGCAACCGGGCCTGGTCGAGGTCAGCGTGGCTGCGTCGACTGCCGGCGCGATACGCGAAATCTGGCATGGAACGCTCGTCGTGGCGCAGGCCGGCGTGGACTACGACCTGCCGATTCCCCGCGCGCCGGCGTTCGGCAAGCAGGTGTTCGTGGCCCAATTCGCGGATTCGGGCGCGCTCACCAGCGTGCAATACGTCTCGAACACGGGAGCGGCATCCGCCCTGAACGTGGTCAACACGGGACTGACGACGGCACAGGGGCTCACCGCGAGGAGGGCCCAGGAGCTCAACGCCGAAGCCGACCTCATCATTGCCCAGCAACGCATAGCCCAGTGCCGCGCCGATCCGGCGAATTGCCGATAGCGCGTCTCGACGCATCGTTGCCGCCCGCGCCTGCCGCGCGCAAAATGCCGCCCGGACATGGAACCCACCGCCGCAGGGCATGACGCGCACGTCGAGGCGCTCTTCTTCGACGTCTTCGGCACCGTCGTCGATTGGCGCACGGGCATCGCCCGCGAGGCGCGCGCGATCCTGGAGCCGCTGGGTTTCGACATCGACTGGGCCGCGTTCGCCGATGCGTGGCGCGCCGGCTACCAGCCCGCGATGGAGGCGGTGCGCCGCGGCAGCACGGGCTTCGTCCGGCTCGACGTCCTCCATCGGCAGATCCTCGAGGGCATCAAGGACCGCTTCGGCCTGGGGCGGCTCGACGAAGCCACGTCCGCAGCGCTCAACCTGGCCTGGCATCGGCTCGATGCGTGGGAGGACGTGCCGCCCGCATTCGCGCGGCTGCACCGTCGGTTCCTGATGGCGCCCGTCTCCAACGGGAACATCGCGCTGATGGTCGACCTCGCGCGGCGCAACGAGATCCATTGGGATGCGATCCTCGGCGCGGAAGTCGCGCGCGACTACAAGCCGAAGCCCGCGGTGTACCTCTCCGCCTGCGAAGCGTTCGGCCTGCCGCCCGCGCGCTGCATGATGGTGGCCGCGCACAGCTACGACCTGCGCGCGGCGAGCGAGGCGGGGCTGCGCACCGCGCACGTGGCGCGCCCGGCGGAATCGCCCGGCGCGGAGCCGCGGCCCGTGGTGCCGGTCGATATCGCGGCCCGATCGTTCGAGGACCTGGCCGACCAGCTGCGCGTGTGACCCGGCGCGCCGTTTGACGCGCATCAAGCCGCCCCCTGCGCCGCGGGTTTTCATGGGTGGATGGACATCGGCCACGCGCTGCTGCGCGCGCTGCGCGACCACGGCGCGCGCGAGATCTTCGGCATCCCCGGCGACTTCGCCCTGCCGTTCTTCAAGGTCGTCGAGGAATCGCGCATCCTCCCGCTCTACACGCTGAGCCACGAGCCGGCGGTGGGTTTCGCGGCCGACGCGGCCGCCCGCCAGCGCTCGGGCCTGGGCGTGGCGGCGGTCACGTACGGGGCGGGCGCGCTCAACATGGTGAATCCCGTGGCCGCCGCGTTCGCCGAGAAGTCGCCCATGGTCGTGATCTCCGGCGCGCCGGGCGAGGGCGACGCGAGCCGCGGCATGCTGCTGCACCACCAGGTGAAGGCGCTGGA
>DASTGG010000099.1:0-9480 GCA_035719385.1 Usitatibacter sp. | reverse complement strand
GGCGCTGAAGCTGCCCGTGTGGCTCTTGGTGACGCGCAGGTCGGGCGCGACGACGGTCGTATTGGCCGAGGCGGTGTTGTTGCCGGCGCCGGTGCGGCCCGGGTCCGTCGGATCGACCACGCCGGCGGGCGTGACGACGCTCGCCGAGTTCGTGAACGTGCCCGCGGCCGGCGCCGTGCCGGTGATCGTGAAGGTGACGCTGCTGCCCGCGGGAAGCGTGGTGATCGTGCTGGTCACCGCATTGCCCGAGACGTTCACGGCGCCGCACGCCGCGCCGCCGGTGGGGCTGCCGCACGAGGCGGCGACTCCCGTCACGGCCGCGGGCACGTTGTCGGTGAGCTGGGCGCCACTGGCCGGCGAAGGACCGGCGTTCGAGACCACGATCGTGTAGGTGAGCGCCGCGCCGCTCGCCACCGTCGCTGCCGTCGTCTTGGTGATGGAAAGGTCGGCCGCGGGGCGCACGTTGAGCGTCGCGCTCGCCGCGACCGCGTTGCTGCCCGCATTGGTCGTGAGCGCGCCCGCCGGAATCGTGTTCACCAGCGATGCGCCCGCCGCGGACGACGTGACGTCGATCGAGAAGGCGCACGCGCCGTTGGCAGGCACCGAGCCCCCGGTCAGCGTGACGCTGCCCGATGTGTTCGTGACCGTGCCGCCGGCGCACGAATTGGCGATGTTCGGCGTCGAGGCGACCGTCATTCCCGCCGGGAGCGTGTCGGTCACCGAGGTGATGGCGATGGCCGACGCGTTTCCGTTGGAGACGGTGATGGTGAGCGTCGAGATGGCGCCCGGGTCGATCGGGCTTACCGAGAACGCCTTGGCGATCGTGGGCGCCGTCGCGGTGACGGTGAGCGTGGCGGTGTTCGAGGCGGCGCTCGCAGGCGCCTGGTTGCTCGAGAAGGCCGAGGCCGTGTTGGGCTGCGCGCCCACCGCCGTGCCGCGCACCACGACTGTCACCGTGCAGGCCTGCGAGGCGGGCACGCCGATGCCCGAGAAGGCGAGGCTCGCCTGGCCCGTGGTGAACGTATTGCCGCCAGCGCCGGCGCAGGTGCCGCCCGCCGCGCCCGTGGCATCGATCTGCATGCCCGACAGCGTGTCGGTGAAGGCGCCGCCCGTGAGCGCGACCGGGTTCGGGTTCGTGATCGTGAAGGTGATCGTGCTGGTGCCGCCGAGCGCCACGGTGTCGGGCGAGAACGCCTTGGCGACGGACGGCGCCGTGGAGGTCGCGAGCGAGGCGGAGGCCGCCGTGCCGGCAGGCGCTTCGTTGCTGGTCGCCGTGCCTGTCGTATTGGTGACATTCGCCGTGGTGGTCACGCTTTGCGTGATCGTGCAGGTCGCGCCCGGCGGGATCGTCGCGTTCGTGAAACCGACGGCCGCGCCCCCGTTCACGCCGCCGGTGAGCGTCGCGCTGCCCGCCGAGCACGCGATGCTTCCGGCCGCGATATTCGTGAGGCCCGCGGGATAGGCATCGGAGATCGCCGCGCCCGTGAGGTCCGCCGGGTTCGCCGCGGGGTTCGTCACCGCGATGGTGAGCGTCGAGCTGCCGCCGGTCGGGATGAACGTGGGCGCGAACGACTTCGTCACCGTGGGCGCCGTGAAGACGCGCAGCGTCGCGGTGGCCGCCGCTGCGGAGCCCGCATTGGCGGTGGCGATGGCGCCCGTCGAGTTCAGGTAGCTGCCCGGCGTGCTCGCGGTGACGTTCACCGTGATCGTGCACGAGGACGATGCCGGCACCACGCCGCCGGAGAGCGCGACGCTGGCGCCGCCCGGCGAGGCGCTCACGGTGCCGGAGCAGCCCGCGCCGCCGATCGCCGCCGCCGGGGTGCCCGTGTTCGCGAGGCCCGCGGGGTAGTTGTCCGTGAACGTGACGCCCGTGAGGCTGCTCGTGTTCGGATTCGTGACCGTGATCGTGAGGACGGAAGTCCCGTTCGTCGCGATCGTCGACGGCGTGAACGCCTTCGCCGCCGTGGGCGCGCCCTGCGCCGTGAGCGTGGCGCTCGCGGGCCCGGTGCTGGCGCCGGCGTTTGCGGAGGTGAGCGCGCCCGCCGCGAGCGTGTTCGCGAAGCTGCCCGTCGCTGTGGGCGTCACGGTCACCTGCACCGTGCACGAGCCGTTCGCCGGGATCGTGGCACCGGTCACGGCGAGGCTGTTGCCGCCCGCCGCAGCCGTGATCGAGGCGCCCGCGCACGTGCTCGATGCCGCCGGCGTCGCCGCGTTCTGCAGGTTCGCGGGATAGTTGTCGGTGAAGCCGGCACCCGTGATGGCGACCGCATTCGCGTTCGTGAGGGTGAACGTGAGCGTCGAGGTGGCGTTCACGGGAACCTGCGCCGGGCTGAACGCCTTGGCGATCGCCGGATGCGCCAGCACGGTGAGCGTTCCCGTCCCGGCGGCGGCGGTGCCGGCGTTCGTCGTGGTGATGGGGCCGGTCGAATTGAGGTAACTGCCCGCGGCGGCGCTCGTCACGTTCACGGTGACCGTGCAGCTCGCGTTGGCCGGCACGGAGCCGCCGGAAAGCGCGACCGAGCCGCCGTTGTTCGCGGCGGTCGGCGATGCGCTGCAGGTGCTTTGCGGGTTGGCGGCCGCGGTATTCACGAGGCCCGCCGGGTACGTATCGGTGAGCGCGATGCCGGTGACGGTCGTCGCGTTCCCGTTCGTGAGCGTGATCGTCATGACGCTCGTGTCGCCCGTGCCGATCGATGCGGGCGAGAACGCCTTGGTCACGGTAAGCGGCGTGAGCACGGTGAGTGTCGCGCTTCCGGCCGCGCTGTTGGACCCGGCGTTGGCGGACGTCACGGCGCCCGCCGCGAGCGTGTTGGTATAGCTGCCGGCGGCCGCCGCCGCGACGTTCACGGTGATCGTGCAGTTGCCGCTCGCCGGCACCGTGCCCCCCGAGAAGGAGACGCTCGTGCCGCTGGCCGCCGCGGTCACGGCCCCGCCCGCGCACGTCGTTGCCCCGGCGGGCGTCGCGGTGTTGGCGAGCCCGGCCGGATAGCTGTCGGTGAATGCGACACCCGTCACGGCCGTGCTGTTCGGGTTCGCGAGCCGGATCGTCATCACGGTCGAGACGTTCGGTCCGACGGTCGAGGCGGTGAAAGACTTGGTGACGGTGAGCGGGGCGAGCACGACCAGCGTGGCGCTCGCGCTCGCGCCGCTGTTCGCGTTCGCGGCCGTCACCGCGCCCGTGGTGTTCACGTACGTGTTCGGGCTCGCGGCCCGGACGTTCACCGTGATGGCGCAGCTGCCCGAGGCCGGGATCGTGCCGCCGACCAGCGCGAGCGAGGTGCCGCCCGCGGCTGCCGTCGCGGAGCCCGAGCAGGTCGACGTGAGGCCGGGCGTGCCGGAGTTCACCAGGCCGGAGGGATACGTGTCGGTGAAGTTCACGCCGGTGATCGCGATCGCGCTCGGGTTCGTGAGCGTGATCGTCATGGCGGTGTCGGTGTTGATGCCGACCGGCGACGTCGCGAAGCTCTTCGCCACCGTGGGCGCGGGAAGGTTCACCGCGAGCACCGCGATGTTGCTGCGCGGCCCGGGCGTGGCGCCGGTTTCGGTGCTCGTCGCCCCGCTCGTCTGGTTCGAGTAGCTGCCCGCCGCCGTCGCGGTCACCGCGATGGTGATCGTGCATTTCGCATTCGCGGCCAGCGCCCCGCCCGAAAGATTGATCGACGTCGAGCCTGCCGTCGCGCCGCCCACCGTGCCGCCGCACGTGTTCGTGAGCGCGGGCGCGGCTGCCACGACCATCCCCGAGGGGAACGCGTCGCTGAAGGCCACGTTGCTGATGGCGCTGCTGCCGTTGTTGTTCTCGACCGTGATGCTGAGCGTCGAGCTCGAGCCCATCGTGATCGTCGCGGGCGAGAACGACTTCACGAGCGTGGGCCTCGCCGTGATGTAGAGCGTGTCGGCGCCGTTCACGCCCGTGCCCTGGCTGGTGATCACGTTGCCGGTCTGGTTGTAGTACGACGCCACGGCCGTCGCCATGACGTTCACCGAGATGGAGCAGCTTGCGCCGGGCGCGAGCGAGCCGCCCGTGAGCCCGATGTTGTTCACATTGGCGCCGCCGCCGGTCACCGTGCCGCCGCACGTGTTGGCCACGGACGGCGACGCGGTGGTGGTCATGTTGCTCGGGAAATTGTCCGTGAACGTGACGCCCGTGAGCGCGGTGGTCGGGCTCGGGTTGGAGAGGGTGAGCGTGAGGCGCGAGGTATCGCCCACGCCGGTCGTGTTGGGCGAGAAGCTCTTGGCGAGCCCCGCGGCGATGTAGGTGGCCGTATTCGAGGGCGCTCCCGTCCCCAGGTTGGACGAGACGCCGCCGGTCGTGTTGTTGTAGACGCCCTGCAGGTTCGAGATCACGGAGACGCTCAGCTGGCACGTGGCGCCCGGGTTCGCGATCGCCCCGCCGGACAGGCCGATCGACGTCGATCCGGAGGTGGCGCCGGTGACCGTGCCGCCGCAGCTGTTGGCGAGCGCCGGTGACGAGCTCACCACGAGGCCCGCGGGGAAATTGTCCGTGAACGCCAGCGACGTCACGCCGCCCGCGCTCGCGTTGTTCGTGATCACCAGAGTCATCGTGGTGATGCCGTTCGCGAGGTTCGTCGAGAACGACTTCGTGATCGTCGGCGTGTTGTTGACGATGATCTGCGCGCTCGCCGCCGCCGTGCTGGCGGGCGCGTTGGCGGCGGTCACGCCGCCCGCGGCGATGTTGTTGGCGTACGTAGCCGCCGTGCTCGAAGTGACGTTCACGGTGACCGTGCACGAGCCGTTCGCGGGGACGGTCGCGCCCGACAACGCGACGCTGCCGCCGCCCGGCGCGGCGGTCACCGTGCCGCCGGCGCAGGTGGTCGCGGCCGCAGGCGTCGCGGCGTTGACCAGGTTCGCGGGATACGTATCCGTGAACGCGGATCCGGTGATGTCGGTGGCGTTCGTGTTGCCGAGCGTGATCGTGAGCGTGGCGGCCTGGCCGCGGCCCATCGAGGCGACGCTGAAGGACTTCGAGACCGTCGGCGCCGACATCACGGTGAGATTGGCCGTGTTGCTGGCCGGGCCGGCGGCCCCGGTTTCCGTGCTGGAGGCGCCGCTCGTCGTGTTGGCATAGACGCCCGCGGGCGAAGCGATCACGTCGAAGGCGAGCTGGCACGTCAACGCCGGCAGGGCGATGCCGCCGCCCGAGAGGCTTACCGTCGTGGAGCCCGAAGTCGCGCCCGTGACCGTGCCGCCGCAAGTGTTGGAAACGTTCGGCGTCGCGGCCACCGCCATGCCGGCGGGCAACGTGTCGCCGAACGCGAGCGCCGTGAGGCTCACGGTGTTGTTGTTCGTGACCGTGATCGCCACGCGCGACGTCGTGCCGAGGGGCACCACGGCCGGCGTGAACGTCTTCGCGAGCGTGGGCTTGGTCGTGAAGGTGACGCTCGCGGAGGCCGTCGCACCCACGCCGCCGTTCGTGGAGCTCACGGTGCCGGTCGTGTTGGCATACGTCGCGCCCGCAGCGGAGGTCACGCTGATGCTCAACGTGCACGATCCACTCGCGGCGAGCGAGCCGGCCGAGAGCCCGACGGTATTGCCGCCGGCCACGCCGCCCGTGATGGTCGCGCCCGGGCATGTCGTCGCCGCGTTGGGCGTGGCCGCGTTGACGAGTCCGGCGGGATAGGTGTCGGCGATGGCGAGCCCGGTGAGCGCCGTCGCGGTGTTGGGATTGGTGAAGGTCAGCGTGAGCGTGGCGGCGCTGTTCACGGCGGTCGCCACCGGCGAGAAGCTCTTGGCGACCGTGGGCGCCGCGAGCACCCGCGTGGCCGCGGTCGCCGGCACGTTGTCCGATGTGCTGTAGGTCGCGTCGATGACGGTCGAGCCCACGTGCGCCACGGCGCTGTTGGTGTACAGGCTCGGCGTCGGCGGCAACGTGGCCTGGAACACGAGGTCCGCCGTGCCGCCGGCCGGCACCGAGAATGGCGCGTTCCACGTGAGCGTCTGGCCCGACGCATATGGATTGGCGATGGCAACGCCCGCGAAGGTCGAGGAGTTGTTCACATACGCCGCGCCCGCGGGCAACGTGTCCACGAAGTCGTCCACCGAGATCGCGGAGCCGCTGCTGTTGGATAGCCGCAGCGTGTACGTCACGGTGCCGCCCTGGGCCGGCAGCGTCGCGGCGCTCACGAGCTTCGTGAGCAGCAGCGAGTTGCTTGCCGGCTCGATCGGCAGCAGGCCGGAGCCATACGCGCCCTTCGTCGTGTCCGTGTGCTTGATCTGAGTGCCGCTCGCGATGTCCACGAGCGGCGAGAGCTCGGTCGTCGACGTCGTGCCGCCCATGGCGCGGAAGTAATACGTCGCCACGTAGTGCGTCGTGGAGCTGGCCCCGAGCGACGGGATGACGAGCTGGTTGTCGTAGCTGCCCGAATTGCCGCCGGACAGGCTGATGTTCGTCGCGAAGAGCTCGTAGGCGTCCGCGCGCCAGGAGGCATACGCGGCAGGCGTGAACGACAGCGGGCCGTTGGGGCCGGGGTTGCTGCCGATGGTGCCGGTGTCGCCCTCGACCGTCATCGTGACGATGCCACCGATCGTGGCCGGGTTCGGGCCGGCGAAGATCGTGGTCACGGTGTTCGTCGCCGCCTGGATGAGCGTGTTGTCGACCGTGAAGGAGAAGTTGCTCGGCCCACCGAGGGTCGCGGCGCCGGCGAGGGCGGGGTTGCGGTCGTAGACCGCGACGTCGAAGGCCCCGCTCGACGTGTTGCCGGTGAAGCTCGAGCACACGTAGAAGAACGCGTACTTGGTCTGCCCGGCGGAGAAGGCGCCGAGGTTCTGGATGCCGTCGTCGTTGCCTCCCAGGCCGAGCACGCCGCTGAAGCCGGAAGCGCGCGCCCACGCGTCGGTCACCGCGCTCGAGCTGGTGATCGAGAACGACTCGTAGTTGCAGGTGATGTTCGGCGTGACGCTGGTGTCGGTGTAGAACGTCGCCGAGGAAGTGCGCGAGATCGTGAAGGCGGCCTGTGCGAGGGAGGCTGCCGCGAAAAGCAGCACGAAGAGGGCGAGCCGCCTCACGGCTTGCCTTCCGCGGCCGCTCCGAACGCGGCTTCGTCGAACTTGTACCGCATCCGAACGTACACGCCCTTCTGCGTGGACTCGCCGCCCGCGAGCTCGTCGTCATGGTAGCCGAGCAGGTTGTAGCCCGCGGACACCCAGAGGTTCGTCGTGACGAGGTAGCCCACCTCGAGGCCCAGGCCATACTGCTTCGAGCGTCCGGGCTCGCCGAAGAGGCCGCTCGCCGCGAGCCCGACGTCCCAGCGCGGCGCGAACTCCCACGTGGCGCGGCCGCTCACGAGCTGCGCCCGGTAGCGCGACGCGACGCCGTTGGAGTTCTCCTTGGTCCACTTGGCCGCGTAGTGGCCCGTGAAGACGAACGGGCGCCGCGGTTTCCAGTCGGCGTGCAGCGAGACCAGCTGCGTGGAGCGCTTGAGCTCGAGGCCCGGCTGCGTGTCGTCGCGCTCCTCGCGATGCTCCACGCGCGCGAGCGCGTCGACCTTGTCGGTGTCGGCATCGCGGAACGCCACGCCGGCCTGCATGCGGTCGAGGACGTGCTCGGCGCCGTCGCGCTCGCCGCCCTTGTTCTTCTGGATCGAATAGGTGTTGCGGCCGAGGAAGGTCCATTCGCGGTTGATCTTCGAGGCCACGCCCACCGTGTGCAGCAACGATTGCTGCGAGGCCGCGTCGCGCACCTCGATGCGCGTCGAGCCCTTCCAGAGCGGGCTGCCGACGTACTCGAGCGCGAGCGCCACCGCGGTGTTCTCGGCCTCCGACTTGCCCGAGAGCGAGTGCACGCGCTCGAGGTTCGTGCCGACGCGCAGGCCGCCGTCGCCGAGAACCCACAGGTTGCGCAGGCCGATCGCCGCTTCCGCGTCGCCGCCGTTCATCGCGTCGTGCAGGCGATATTCGCTGAAGAGGCGCGCGTCCTTCATGTACTCGGTATCGACGCCGAGGATCGTCGCGTTCTGGCGCTGCTGGTCGTTCAGGCCGTAGGGCCCCGTGAGCGACGAGATGAACTCGTGGCGGAAATAGATCTTGCCGCGATTGGGCAGCGCATAGTTGCCGCCGACGGCGACCACCTTGCGCTCGGCGTCCTGCGTGTCCACCTCGACCTCGCCATAGACCTGCGCGTCGGCCTTCACGAAGGGCATGGGGGCGGTCACGCGGGTGCGCACGCTCGTCACGTCACGCGGTGTGGTGCCCGCCGAGCCTTCGCCGACGATGGTGGGCGCAATCGCCGGACCGCCCTGCTCGCGCGCGTGGCGCACGCCGACTTCGGCCTTCACGCCGTTGTCGAAGGTGCGCTCGCCGGAAACCATGACGCCGTCGCGCACGTTGTGGTTGCTCGTATCCTCCGTGCGCAGCGCCTCGGCGCGCAGCGTGGTCTTCTCGTCGAGCTTGTACGAGGCGCGCGCGCCGCTCTCGCCGCGCCCCTGCCCGAGATAGGCGCCCGGGTTGTCGAATTCCGGATCGGTGCGCGCCACGAACGCCTCGGCCTTGAGCCGGTCGCCGTCGTGCTTCACGTGGATGCGCTCGGCGTTGCCCGCCTTGTCCTGGTCCGGATGGTCCGCCCGCGCCGCCTCGGCCGTGACCACCGTCTTGTCGGTGATCCGCACCACGGCGTGCGCCCCGCGCAGCTTGAAGGGCGCGGCGGGATTGCGGTCCTCGGCGAACGAGCCGCCTACCTCGATGCGGTCGGTCACCTTCACCGACGCATCGCCGCCGAAGACCCAGAACTGCTCGCCGCCCTGGTCGACTTCGTAGGTGATGCGGATCGTGACCGGGTTGAGGTCCTGGTCCACCGAGGGCACCGGCGCCTTGAAGAGGATGCGGCCCGTGAGCGGCTCCATCTCGTAGTCGTAGAAGCGGGCCTGGGCGACGGAGCGCAGCACGAGCGCGGGGCGGTTGCGGTCGCGGGTGACGATCTCGACCTTCTCGCTGTTCACCAGGCCGTTCGCCGTCGAGAGGAAGTACGGGCCGGAGGTGCCGTTCGCCGGCATCTCGTCGATCACCTGGCGGGTCGTGTCGCGGCTCGCGAACGCGTTGGCCACGACGCGCCCGTTGTCGTAATGCTGCTTCACCCCGGTGAGCGAGCGGCTGTAGTTCGAGAGCCGGCGCGCGTTCGTGTCGCCCTGCGTCGTGAAGTCGCCGTACAGCAGATACGACTTCTGATGGTCGACGCGCACGTACAGCCGGCCCGTCGATTGCGCGTCGTAGCCGCGGATCGCCGCGTCGCCGTACACCGGGTAGAACTCGTCGGGCTGGATGTCGCGGAAGAGGCGCTCGCGCGTGTCCTTGTCCGAATCGTAGGCCGCGGTGAGCAGGTATTCGCCGCGGATCTTGCCCTTGAGGTAGAAGGCCGCGCGCGCGCCCGCGCTGCGCTTGCCGTCGTCGCTCGTGCGGGAAAGGTGGCGCAGCTCCTGCTCGAAACCGTCGCTCACGCGCGCCGGCAGCAGCGATTTCGCGTCGAGCTTG
>DASTGG010000098.1:0-4159 GCA_035719385.1 Usitatibacter sp. | reverse complement strand
AGGCCGGGGGCGCAGCCGTCGCCCCGGCGCAGGCCGGGGCCCAATCGATGGCGGGCGCAGCCGCCGTCGCCCCGGCGCAGGCCGGGGCCCAATCACCTTCCGTCCGCCAGGCCCTCGCCTCCACCCTCGCGTCCCTCGACGCGGACATGCACGCGGAAGTGCTCGTGCTCGGGGCGGGGCCGGGCGGCTACACGGCCGCCTTCCGCGCGGCCGACCTGGGCAAGAAGGTGATCCTCGTCGAGCGCTATCCCACGCTGGGCGGCGTGTGCCTCAACGTGGGCTGCATCCCGTCCAAGGCCTTGCTGCATGCCGCGCGCGTGATCGCCGATGCGAACGAGATGGGCCACCTCGGCGTCGGCTTCGGCCCGCCGAAGATCGACATCGACCGGCTGCGCGCGTGGAAGGACAGCGTGGTCGGCAAGCTCACGAAGGGCCTCGCGCAGCTCGCCAAGGCGCGCAAGGTGACCGTGGTGGAAGGCCGCGCGCAGTTCGCCTCGCCGCAGACGATGGAGGTCGAGACGAAGGACGGCCGCAAGGTGATCTCGTTCGATCACTGCATCATCGCGGCCGGCTCGCAATCGGCGCGCATTCCGGGCCTGCCCGACGACGATCCGCGCCTCCTCGACTCGACCGGGGCGCTCGAGCTCGCCGAGGTGCCGAAGCGGCTGCTCATCATCGGCGGCGGCATCATCGGCCTGGAGATGGCGACGGTGTACGACGCGCTGGGCTCGAAGGTGACCGTGGTCGAATTCATGGATCGCCTCATTCCCGGCGCCGATCCGGACATCGTGAAGCCGCTCGCGCGCCGCATCGAGAAGCGCTACGAGAAGATCCTGCTCAGGACCAGGGTCGCGAGGATCGAGGCGCTGAAGGAAGGGCTGCGCGCGACGTTCGAGAGCGCCGAGGGCGGCGGCAACGCGCCCGCGCCCGAGGTCTACGACCGCGTGCTGCTCGCGGTGGGCCGCCGGCCGAACGGAAAGAACATCGGCGCCGAGAAGGCCGGCGTGAACGTGAACGACCGCGGCTGGATCCCTGTCGACAGGCAGATGCGCACCAACGTGCCGCACATCTTCGCCATCGGCGACATCGTGGGCGAGCCGATGCTCGCGCACAAGGCCACGCACGAGGGCAAGCTCGCCGCCGAGGTCATCGCGGGCATGGCGCACCACGCGTGGGAGGCGCGCACGATCCCGAGCGTCGCCTACACCGACCCCGAAGTGGCCTGGATGGGGCTTTCCGAGCCGGAGGCGAAGGCCCAGGGCGTGGCGTACGAGAAGGCGGTGTTCCCATGGGCGGCCAGCGGCCGCGCGCTCGGCATGGCACGCGACGAAGGCCTCACGAAGATCCTGTTCGAGAAGGACTCGAGGCGCATCCTCGGCGCGGGCATCGTCGGCGTGAACGCCGGCGAGCTGATCGCCGAGACCGTGCTCGCCCTCGAGGTGGGCGCCGACGCCGAGGACATCGGCCTCACGATCCACCCGCACCCGACGTTGTCCGAGACGGTGTTCTTCGGCGCCGAGATGGTCGAGGGCTCGATCACGGACATGCTGCCGCCGAAGAAATGAGCGACGAAAGCCAGGCGGTCGCGGCGCGCCTCGCCGCGTGGGGACAGGAGTCGCGCGCGGCTTTCGCGAGGGTCCGCGAGCCCGAGGGCATGACCACGGCGGTCGTCACGCTGCACCGTCGCGTCGACGAGGCGCTCGCCGCGACGATCGCCGGCCACAAGGTGGCCGTGGCGTGCTCGCGAGGCTGTTCCTACTGCTGCAACCTGCGCGTGCAGGTGCAGCCGTACGAGGCGTTCCGGCTCGCCGCATGGCTGCGGCGCCACTTCGACGCGGCGCGCCTCGAGCAGGTCCTGGCGAAGCTGCGCGCCAACGTCGCGAAGACGCGCGCGCTCGGCGAGGAAGCGCGCAAGCGCACGAACATCGCGTGCGCGCTCCTGGGCGACGATGGCGCCTGCACCGCCTACGAGGCGCGCCCGGCGCAGTGCCGCCGCTATCACTCGACGAGCGTCGATCCCTGCAAGGCGTTCCACGCCGATCCCTCGCGCGACGACATCGAGAGCGGCATGCACCCGGCCGTCGCGCACAACGCCGACGTGATCATCACGCAGGCGCGCCACGCCGCGCGGGAAGCAGGGCTCGCCGACGAGAGTGTCGACATGAACCTCGCGCTGCTCGAGGCGCTCGCGAATCCCAAGGCGTGGCGCCGCTGGAAGGACGGCAAGAAGCCGTTCGTCGGCGCCTAGGCCCGCGCGCGCCGGCCCGATAGCCACGCCGCCGCAGGCGCGATGCAACCGATCGCGATGCCCGCCGCCAGCAACCCCGACCCGGCGAGCGCGAGATAGCACGCGAACCCCCACCCGAAGCTCGACACGGTGTCGGCGATGTTCACGAACGGATTTTGCCGGTAGCGCTGGCGCAGGTCGCGGCCGCCGCCCATGGGCGTGGACCACACTTGGACCACGGCGCTGGAGGCGAGCGCGAGCGCGATGAAGACGACCACGACGAGCGCCATCGCGGGCGACAGCCACGCGTACCACGCGACGAACGGCGCCATGACGATCACCACCGGCACGAGCGCCGCGCAGGCCTTCAGCCGGCGGACGCGTTCGAGCGGAACGGGGGCCGAGGCGAGCAGGTCCGCCGCTTCCTCGCCGCTCACGGTCATCCACGCGAACGTGCCGGCGATCCCGGCGGCGATGACCACCAGCGCCGAAGCCATGATCTCCGCGGGTTGCGTGCGCCGCGCCAGCACGATGAAAAGCGGCAGCAGGAAGAGCATCTGCAGCAGCGCCTTCGACATGAGCGTCGGATCGCGCGCCACGAGCGTGAGCTCCTTCGCCACGACGAGCCGTACCAGGCCACCGCCGAAGGAGCGTTCGCGCGGCCCGCGCGCGCCGCGGCGCGGCGCATCGGCCGCGGCCGGCGCGTCCTGCACCGCATGCAGGAAGGCCCGCTCGGTCGCGCGAATCACGCCGGCGAAAAGCGCCGTGGCGATCGCGACCACGGCCGCGAGCGGCAGCGTTTCCCCCATGAACGCCCGCAGCGGCCACAGCAGCGGGCTATCCGGGCCGAGCCAGCCATCGTGCAGGCTGCCCTGGACCCAGGCGTGCAGCGCCTCCCGCCGCCCGCTCGGCAACAGCGCCTCGGCCTGGAGCGCCAGCACGAAGGCCACGCCCACGAAGGCGCCCATCAATTGCGCGACGACGCGCGCGCGCCGCAATCCGAGCCAGCGCACCAGGCCGAGCGTTCCCGCCAGGGCGAGCGCGGCGCCCGCGAGCCCGAGGGCGCCCAGGGCGGGCCACGCGGCCAGCGCGCGCCATTGCCCCACGAACGGCCCCATGTTGCCCAACGGCAGCGCGAAGAGCGCGATGCTTCCCACGGAGGCCAGCGCCACGGTGACCGCGCGCACGCCATAGACCGTGCGCATGCGCACCGGCGAGGCGAGCAGGAGCTCGAGATCGCCGCGCTCCAGCAGCACGCGCACCGCCAGGCCGAAGGCCGACGACACCACGAAGAGCACGACGAACACGGTGATCGCGATCGCCGAGCCCGGTGCGCGCGCGATGAGCGCCTCCAGCGCATGGGAGCGCAGCAGGATCCATCCCGCGGCGTGCGCGAACGCCACGAAGACCACGGCGAGCCCGGCCATGATGCGCGAGCGGATGCCGAACGAGCGCCAAAGCAGGCGCATCTCGTGCGCGAGCAACCACGGCGCGCTACCGGCCCTAGCGAGGCGCATCGGCGGCCGCATCACGGACCAGCGCGAGGAACACCTCCTCCAGCGTCTCGCCGCGCCCGGCGCGCGCGCGCAGCTCGGCCATGTTGCCCTGCGCGACGATGCGCCCGCCGGCGATGATGCTGATGCGCTCGGCGAGCCGCTCGGCCACCTCGAGGATGTGTGTCGTGAGCACGACCGTGCAGCCCGCGCGCACGCGCGCGAGAAGGATGTCCTTCACCTGCCGCGCCGCCGCGGCATCCAGGCCCGTGAGCGGCTCGTCCAGCAGCATCACGGCGGGATCGTGGATGAGCGCGCCGGCGAGCGCGAGCTTCTGGCGCATGCCGCGCGAGAAGCTCTCGACGAAATCGCCGCGCTTGTCCGCGAGTCCCAGCTCCTCGAGCAGCTCCGCCCCGCGCCGGCGCGCGTCCCTGCCCTC
>DASTGG010000097.1:0-11854 GCA_035719385.1 Usitatibacter sp. | reverse complement strand
GAGGTGGTTGCCCGCAGAATCGACAACCTGATGAAGGTCTTTGCTTCTGAAGCCCCCGAAGCAGTGGTTCTGTATCGCAAGCCCCGCTGAAGTCCTGCCAAGTTCTTCAAGGGGTTCCGACACCATCAAGGGGCCGCACACACAGGCACCCCTCGTCACGACCGTGCAAAGGGACGGCATGGCCGGCACACGCGGGCACCCCTCGTCACGACCGTGTAGAGACAGCCCGCGGCCGAGTGAGCGGATACCACGCGAGCGCAACCACCACCAGCGTCCACACGATCACCGCGCCGGTCGGCAGGTCCGTGGCGGTCGAGATGACGAGCCCCGCGGCATAGCCGATCGCGGCGAGCGTCCACGCGGTGACGAGGCGGCGCCGCTTCATCCTTCGCGTGCCGAGCGGCGGCACGATGAGCGTGGCGAACACGAGGTAGAGGCCGACCAGCTGCACCGACACGGTCACCGCGAGCGCGAAGAGCACGTAGAAGCCGGGCACGCCGATGCGCTCGCGAAATCCGAACCATGCAACCAGCACGATCGCGTACACGGCGCCCGCCCAGGCGAGGCGCGCGGGCTGCGCCCAGAGGATCTGGCCCACGAGGAGGTCGCGCAGGTGCTCGCTTCCATGCGCGTTGCTCGCGAGGAGGAGCAGGCTCGCGGTCGCGCCCAGCACGAAGACCACGCCGATCACGGCTTCCTGCACGTCGGGCCACACGCGCTCGGTCCACGTGAGCAGCAGCGCGCCTGCGAGCGCCGCGCCGAAGGCCGCCACCTGCACCGCCGCGCCCTCGGGCTCGAAGCCGATGCGATCGGCGATCAGCACGCCGCACCCGGCGATCTGCGCGATGGCGAGGTCGATGAAGACGATGCCGCGTGCCAGCACCTGCGTGCCGAGCGGCACGTGCGTGGCGGCCACGAGAAGGCCGGCAATGAGCGCCGGCCACAGGATGGAGAGCTCGGAACCGGTCATGCCGCGGCCTTGAGCAAGCGCTGGATGGTGTCCTCGAAGAGGCCGAACAGGTCCTTGGCGCCGTCGGTGCCCCCGACGGTGAAGGGCAGCGTCACCACCTTGATGCTCGCGCGCTGCGCGAGCCACTGCGAAGCCTGGTCGCCCTGGTAGGCCGCGCGCAACACCGCCTTCGCGGGCTGCTTCTGGATCGTCGCCAGCACGTCGGCGAGGTGCGAGGTCGTGGGCTCGATGCCCGGCTTGGGCTCGAGCGTGGCGACTTCGCGCAGGCCGAGCCAGTTCTCCAGGTAGGTGAAGCCCTTGTGCTGGACCACGACCGCCATGCCCTTCAGCGGCGCGGCCTGCTGGCTCCATTTGGTCATCGCGGCATTCCAGCGCGAAGCGAAATCGTCGTGCCGCTGCCTGTAGTACGCGGCGTTGGCGCCATCGAGCTGCGCGAGCCGCTGCGACAGCGCGTCCGCCACGCGCAGGATGTTGCGCGGATCGCCCTGGATGTGCGGGTCGCCGAACGGATGCACGTCGCCCTCGGCGCGGTCGAGGCGCGCGGGCTTGTCGAGCAACTGCACGGCGCTCGCCGCCTCGAAGTAGCCGACCGATCCCGGCTGCGCGTGCGTGTTGCCGCTCTGCTGCAGCACCAGCGGCAGCCATCCCACCTCCAGCTCCGCGCCCGTGGACACGACGAGATCCGCCGTGCGCGCGCGCGCGATGAGGCTCGGCCGCGCCTCGACGCGGTGCGGGTCCTGCAGCGCGTTGGTCGCGGTGTATACCTTCACCTTGTCGCCGCCGAGCTCCTGCGCGAGCGCGCCCCATTCGGGGACGGTAGCGAAGACGTTCAACGCGGCCTGCGAGAAGGCGGGCGCCGCGAGAGCCGCGGCGAGTAGGAACCATCGAAGGATCGTGCCCATGGCGATCTCCTAGTACTTGTGCGCGCCATGCGCGCCGATGCTGAGGATGTATTGCAGGAAGAGCTCGTTGTCCGCGAATCCCGGGGCGAGCTTCGCCCGCGCGAGCTGGAAGCGTATGCGGGCGAATTCGGACGGGCTCCAGTCGACCATCGCCGTGGAGCGCTCCGGGTTGAATCCCTCGAGCGCGCGCGGGTCGAGCCGGTCGTAACGCAGGCCCGCGCGCCACGTCGGCATGAACTGGTAGACGCCCTGCACGTAGCCGCCGTGCTGCTGGTCGCGCTCGTTGCGCCAGAAGTATTCCGCCTGCAGCTTGAAGTTGCGCTCGCGCGGATTGCCGTGCGGCGCGTACTTCCAGACGAACATCGTGCCCCACGTGCGGCTCGAGCCGGTGAAGGGATCGTCGATGGGCGTGCCGGACGCATCGAACAGCACGTCGGGTCGCGCGTCGGCGCGCGTGCGCAGGTAGGAGACGCCCGCGAGCCAGCTGTGGCTGTCGCCGATGTCGCCGCCGGTGCGCGCGAAGGCGATGCCGGAGCCGAAGCCGTTCCTGTTGCGCTCGTTTCCGGGGAAGGCGTCCCCGTTGCCGGCTTCACCGCCCAGCTCGACGTACTGCTCCGTCGGCGCGATCCAGCGCAGCTGCACGCCGTCGTTGCGGTACTGCCCGCCGAGGAAGGCCTGGTAGGCGAGCGGCGTGTCCGCGAAATCCCAGGCGTGCGCGTGCTGCTCGTTGAGATAACCGACCGCCGAGAGGAAACGCCCGAACTTCGGCACGATGCCGTTCAACCCGCGGTTGTACAGGCCGTACGCTTCCTCGACCTCCACGCGGTTGTCGGGTGCGATCGAGAAGGTGAGCGCGCCGCTGAAGAAGGGATCGACGTTCGCCGAGAAGGTGAGCTCCGATTCGCCGATGGAGAAGCCGCGGCGGCCGGGCCCGGCATCCGGCGGTATCGCGAAGCCCGACAGCCGGTATCTCGCCGGATCCTGCGAGAGGTTCACGTAGTTGCCGGTGAGGATCGCGGAGATCGCGGGGTTGAAGGCGGACAGTGAAGATTGGGCCCCGGCCTGCGCCGGGGTGACGGGTGCGCTCGCCGGGGTGACGGCGGGTGCGCTCGCCGAGGTGACGGCGGGTGCGCTCGCCGGGGTGACGGCGGGTGCGCTCGCCGCGGCCTTGCCGGCCTCCATCTCCTTCAGGCGCTGTTCGAGCGCCTGGATGCGCGCTTCGTACGACGACTTGAGCTCGCGGATCTGCGCGCGAATCTCCTCGACTTCCCTGTCGGTCGCCGCCATCGCCGCGACCGGGTGACACAACGCGAGCGCCAGCGCGCCCGACAACGACAGGATCCTGCCCATGACACTCCCATCCGGAAAAGACAAGACGGCGCCGCGAAGCGGGCGCCCCTCGATCGCTTTCAGGACAGAACGGGCGGGCCCCGCGAAAGGAAGACGACGCGCGTGATGCTCGGGCCGCACGCGGTGTCGAGGACCGTGCCGTGCGATTCCGCCCGCGGCGCCGGAAGGATGGGCGGCGTCGGTGGCGCGCCGCCGGAGAGTTGCGAGCAGGTGAAGCACTGGTCGCACGCGATCTTGGCGGGCGTGCCGGGCTTCTGCGACAGCTGCTCGGTGGCATGGCCGAGCGCATGCAGCGCCGCGGCGTACTGGCCCAGGGCCAGCGCAACCGCGATCAGGAAGGCGAAGGAAAGTCGTCTCGGCCCGCGCATCGGAAGCGCAAGCTTACTCCACACGGGCGGGTGTCGCGGGCATCGTGATGCCGAGTTGCCCGACGATGCACACGATGCCGATGCCCAGGACGAGCTCCACGATCGCATTGCGCCGCACGATGCGCAGCGACGCTCGCGCCTGCCCCGCGCTCGCCGCGAGCCGCGGCGTGAGCCACATCCGATTGACGGCGGCGAATCCGACCATGACCAGGAAAAGCGCGAGCTTCGCGGCGAGAAGCATGCCGTAGCCGGGCTCGAGGAGCGCCGCGAAGCCGTGAAGGGTGTACGTGGCATTGATCACACCGGAAAGCAGCAGCGTGCCGACGCTCGCGATGCCGAGCGCGGAAAAGCGCCGCGTGGCCTCGCGCGCATGGTCGAATGCGCCCGCATCGCCCTCGCGCATCGCCGCGCCGATCACGAGGACCAGCGGCGGCAATGCGCCGAGCCATGCGCCGGCCGCAAGCAGGTGCAAACCGTCGACGACGAGGCGCACGGCGCGCTCCGTCCCGCGCGCCGCGGCCGCATGGCCCGTTCCCGCGACCGTGGCCAGCAGAACGAGCGCCAGGACAAGCGCCGAAAGCCACGCCCAAGCAGGGACCTCATCGCGCTTCTCGCGCGACAGGATCGCGATCGATGCCGCCAGCAGCGCGAGGATCGCCATGCGCGCGAGCCACAGCTCCCCGAAGAGCGTCCGCGCGAGGACCATCCCGAGCGTGCGCGGCATCAGCGCTTCGCGTAGCGCCAATCCGCTCATCTCTTGCGCCTCGATCCCGAGCCACGCGATGGCGCTCGCACCGGCGACGGCCAGGCTCCAGCCGGCGACGGCGCCGAAGCGCGGCGGCCGCGCGCGTCCCGGCGACACCGCGTGCCTGAACGCGAGCTGGCCGAAGAGCGCGATCGCCGCCGCGAGATGCGCGGCCCTCACGATCGCGAGCGCGAGATCCATCTCGCCCTAGGGCTTCACGTCGAAGGTGAAGTCCCCCTGGGCGACGTGCGCATCGGCCGAGACCACGCGCCAGGTCACGCGATATTTTCCCGGCGAGAGGCGAGGCACGGAAACGCGCAGCACCGCGGGATTCGACGGATCGACTTCCCTGTCGCCACGGTCGACCTGCTTGCCGCTCGCGTCGAGCACCTTGACCGAGCTGAACGCGGGCTCGAGCGGCTCGGTGAACCACAACGTGACGCGCTCCGGCACCTGGTCGACGGCTGCCCCCACGCGCGGCGAGGCATGGTCGAGAAACGCGTGGGCGGACGCGGGGCGCGCGCCCACCAACGCAAGCGCCGTCGCGCACCCCGCCATGAAGGCGATCGCGCGGCTCATCGGACGAGCGGCGCCCCGAGGGCGCGCGGGAAGAGGTCGTCGAGGAAGAAATGCATTTGCACGAGAATGCCGTTGCGTCCGCCGGTGCGGGAGTTCACCGGGATCACGGCCTCGACCCCGAGTTGCATGGTGCGTCCCGCCCACAGGATTCCGGGGTTCACCGTCCCGGTCGTGGGACCGCCGCCACGGTTGACCGGTTTGCTCAGCTCCAGCTCCACGATGGGAATGAGGCGGTTGAACGGCTCGCGCAGTCCCACGTCCTTCACGAACGATTGCAGGTACGGGATGATGTACTCGAGCGCGAGGCCCAGGCGCGCGACATCCGGATGGCGCTCGACCACGTCGTTGCCGTCTTCGTCGGTCGTGACGGTGCGCGTGCGGCTCGGCATCGACAGGCCCGCCTGGCCGGTGAGCGCGAGCGGACGCAGGAATCGCGCGCCCTCGGGAAGGTCGCCGAATCCCTTGCCGAAGAAGACCGCGGGCGTGACGGTGCTGAAGGTCTCCGCGCCGATGCGCTTCGCGCCGCTATTGCCGATGTCCCAGTCCACGCCGGCCGACAGGATGGCCTCGCGCTCGTCGTTCCGGTAGAACTGGTACTTCACGTTCGCGGCCAGGTTGTCGAATCCCTTGCGTACCGTGCCGTCGTCGTCGCGCTGGCGCAGGTACGTCGCGCCGAAGCCGATGCCCAGGTCCTGCGTGATGCGCTTCGAGTAGTCGATGGAGGTGGCCGTCTCCATCGTCGCGGGGGATTCGTCGCTCGCGCCGAGCTTGCGGCGCGACACCGTCGGCAGCGACAGCTCGTCGGCGACGAACGGGTCCTCGGTGGCCATCGTCGCCGGAAAGAAGCGCTTGCCCGCGAAGCCGTGGGCGCTCGCGCCTTCGTGCATGAGGCCGCAGGCCAGCGCGCACGAGGCGGCGCCGACCCAATGCCGGGTTGCCATGATTTCTTCCTCGTTGTTCGTCCGTCATCCCGGCGCAGGCCGGGATCCCATGCGGCCCCGGCCTAAGCCGGGGTGACGTCGTGCGAGGCGGGTGGCGCGCGGCTTTCCGGAAGACGGGCCGTGAGATCGGCCGGGCTCGCGGCGCTGCGGAAGTCGCTGGAGAGGTCGACGGGCGCGATGCGGTCGGCCGCCACGATGGCGGTCGCGGCGGGCATCGCGAAGAAGGCCATGATGCACAGCGGGCAGTGCTGCTTCGGCGACTGCGGCGCGGCGGGCGTTTCGTCGTTCGACGCCTCGTCCGCGCCCACCTGCATGCCTGCCTGATGGCAAAGCGGCATCGACTCGGCGAAGGCGAGCGCATGCGCGGAGGCGATGAGCGGCCACAGGGCCGTCCAGGCCACCGCCAGCAGGGCGCAAAGCGCGACGATTCGCCGGTTCATGGACATTGGATGATTGTAAGGGGCACCGCTGTTCCGGCGTGCGGTTTACCGTCGCACCTCAGCGGCGCACGCCCGGGGGCGCGAGCTCCAGGCCCTTCGCGCGGGCCGCGAGGTAGACCTCGAGGGCGAGGAGGTCCGGCGAGCCGAACGGCGGCAGCTCCGCACGCACGCCGAAATAGCACGCGCGCAGCCGGCGCTGCAGCGAGCCCAGCGCCTGCCATTCGATGCGGTACGCGGGCCAGTCGCCGGGATGGCCCTGGCTGATCTTCTCTGACAGCAGCGTCTTGCCCCAATTGAGGTCGTGGCAGTGGGTGCACGCGAGGTTGAGCTGGCCCTGGCGCTCGAAGTACAGGCGCCGCCCCTGCTCGTAGACGTCGCGCATGGGCCCCTCGATCGGCACGTCGATGCGCGCGCCCTTCGACTGGCGTGCGATGAACGTGCTCAGCCCGAGCAGATCCTGCGATTCCCATGCGAGCGCGGGCGCGCCCTGGTTTTTCGTGACGCACTCGTTGATGTGGCCCTCGAGATCGAGCACGCGGCCGGCGGCCGCGTCGTAGCGCGGAAGCCGTGCCGCCACGCCGCGCATGCTCTCCCGCGCATCGCCATGGCACGACGCGCACGATTTTCCCGAGCGGCCTCGCGGCTCCGACCACAGCTTCTCGCCGCGCTCGGCCCAGAGCAGCCCCGGATTGGAAAAGTCGTCGGCCTGCATCGCGCGCGCTTCGGCGCTCTGGAACTCCGTGCCGGGCAGGAGCGGCGCCGGCCGTTTCGGCTCCTGCGCGAGCGCGGCGCCGGCCACGGCGAGCGCGAGCCACGCGCCGGTTCTCATGCAACGGTGTACCGGGCGGTGACGCGGCCCGTGTCGCCGCGGTTGTCGCTCCACTCGACCTCCACCTCGCCGCTCGCATCGGCGGTCGCGAAGAAGGCGAGGTAGGGGTTGGCCGCGATGCCGGAGCCCAGCTCGGCGCTGAACACCTCGCGCCCGCCCACGCGGCACACGAGCTTGTCCACGATGTGCAGCGGGATGCTCTGGCCGTTCAGGTCGCGGCGGTAACCCGTCTCCATCGGGTGCTGCACCAGCACGCGGATCTCGAAGGGCTCGCCCTTCTTCACCGTCGGCGGCACCTGCAGGCGTCCGAGCATCATGGCGGCGGCCTCACATCGACTCGTCGAGGCAGGCGGCCGAAGTCACCACGACCTCGGTCTGCGCCATGCGGAAAGTGCGGTTCGACATCTCGGCGAGCACGGTGACCTTCTGCGTGCCCGCGAGGCGCACGCGCGTGGAAATCTCCGCGCGCCCCGATTCGGGCCTCAAGTGGAAGCTCGCCACGCGGGGCCGCGGGTTGCGCTCCGCGATGATGTGGATGGCGGCCACGTAGTTCTCCGGCGCCATCGCGTGGTCCACCTTCACCTGCATGGGCACCGAATTGCCGTTCTCGGCGAGCGCGGGCAGCTTCACCTCGATGCCGCCCTCGCCGATGGCCGCGCCCTTCGTGATCTCGTCGAGCAGCGGGCGGATGTCCTGCGCGGGCTGGAAGCGCGTGGAAGTCTGCGCGAGCGCGGGCAGCGCGGCCGCGGTGGCCGCGAGCGCGGATCGCTTGAGGAACTGGCGGCGTTTCATGTCAGTGCAGCGTCGATAGCCACGCCACGAGGTCCTCCACCTGCTGGCCGGTGAGCGCGGGCTTGCCGCGATACTGCGGCGCCACGCGCTTCAGCCCCTCGATGCGATGGAAGGTCGGCATGACCGATTCAGGATATACCCGCGTGATGTCGGCGATGCGAAGCCGGATCTGCGCCGGCGTGAGCCGCGTGGCCACGCCCGCGAGCGAGGGGCCCACGTTGCCCGCGGCCTGCGCGCCGGGCACCGCGTGGCAGAGCACGCAGTGCCCGCCCTCGCGCGAGACGAAGACCTCGCGGCCGCGCCCGGCATCGCCCGCCGCGGCGAGCGGCGTGTCCAGCCGGTCGTCCACGGCAGGCGCCGCACAGGCGCACAACAGCAGGCCGAGCGCTGCCAGCCGCATCACGCGCGCTTGAGCTCTCCTTCCTTGAGCGGCAGCGAGCGCACGCGCTTGCCGGTGGCCGCGAACACGGCGTTCAGCACCGCGGGCACCACGTTGAGCGCGCCGGGCTCGCCGTGCCCGCCCCAGAAGCCGCCGCTCGGCACGAACAGCGTCTCCACCTTCGGCATCTCCGTGAGCTTCGGCAGCGGGAAGTCGTGGAAGTTGGATTCGACGATGCGGCCGTCCTTCACGTGGTGCGCCTCGTAGAGCTGGCCGAGATTGAAGATCACGTTGCCCTCGGCTTGCGCGCGGCAGGTGTCCGGGTTCACCACGTACCCCGAGTCGATCGCGAACACGACGCGGTGCACCTTGAGCTCGCCCTTCGGATCGACCGAGACCTCCGCCACCATCGCGGTGTAGCTACCGAAGCCGTCGGACTGCGCGATGCCGCGATAGACGCCCTGCGGCAGCGGCGAGCCCCAGTTGGCGGCCTTCGCCACCGCCTGCAGCACCGCCTTGTTCTTGTCGCCGTCCTTCAGCATCGAGAGGCGGTATGCCAGGGGATCCTGGCCCGCCGCGTGCGCGCATTCGTCGATGAAGCACTCGCGATAGAACGAGTTCTGCAGGCCGGGCGCGCGCCAGAATCCCACCGGCACGTGGCCGTTGCGCATGGCGTAGTCCACCTGCTGGTTCGGGATCGTGTAGGTCGCGTCGCTGAAGGTGCGCACCGCCGTGAAGTCGATGCCCTTCTCGATGCCCTCGGGCCGCAGGATCGCGAGGATCGACGGGCAAGCGATGGTCGTCTTCATCGCGACGAGCTTGCCGTCCTTGTCCAGCCCCGCCTTCATGCGCACGATCGAAGCCGGGCGGTAGAAGCCGTGCTGCATGTCCTCCTCGCGCGACCAGATCATCTTCACCGGCTTGCCGGGGAACTGCTTCGCGATCAGCACGCTCTGCTTCACGTAGTCCTGCGGCGCGCCGCGGCGGCCGAAGCCCCCGCCCAGCTGCGTCTTGTGGACCTCGCATTTCTCGAGCGCGAGGCCCGAGGTTTCCGCCGCGGTGGCGATCGACGCCTCGGCGTTCTGGGTCGAGACCCAGACCTCGAGCGTGCCGTCGTCCTTGAGCCACGCCGTGGCGGTCATGGGCTCCATCGGCGCATGGCTCAGGTACGGCGAGTCGTATTCGGCCTCGACGACCTTCGCCGCGGAGCCGAGCGCCGCATCCGTGTCGCCGATCTTGCGCGCCGAGGGCAGGTCCTTCGCTTCCAGGCCTTCCTTCAGCATCGCGCGGATCGTCTCGTCGGAAGCGTTCGCATGCTTGCCGCCGTCCCACTCCACCTTCAGCTTCTTCGCCGCCTCGTTGGCGCGCCACCAGTTGTCGGCGACCACCGCGACGAAATCCTCCTGCTTCACGATGCCCTTCACGCCGCGCATCTTCTCCGCCTCGGCGCTGTCGACCGACTTCACCTTCCCGAGGAAGACCGGGCATTGCACGATCGACGCCATGAGCATGCCGGGCAGGCGCACGTCCACGCCATAGATCGGCTTGCCCGTCACCTTGTCGCGGAGCTCGAGGCGCTTCACCGACTTGCCGATGAGCGTCCATTCCTGCGGCTGCTTGAGCTTCGGCTCCTTCGGCACCTCGAGCTTCGCCGCCTTCGCCGCGACCTTGCCGTAGCTCGTGCGCCGCTTCGAGGCCCCGTGCGTGATGACGCCATTGGAGACCGTGCATTCGGACGCGGGCACCTTCCAGTCCGCCGCCGCCGCGGAGACCAGCATCTCGCGCGCCGCGGCGCCGGACTTGCGCACGTACTCCTGCGACGTGCGGATGCCGGCGCTGCCGCCCGTGGACATCGAGCCCCAGATGCGCTTGCGGCGGATGTGCTCGTTGGGCGAGGCGAACTCGGTCGTGACCTTGTTCCAGTCGCAACCCAGCTCCTCGGCCACGAGCTGCGCGAGGCCGGTCATGGTGCCCTGCCCCATCTCGGAGCGCGCGATGCGGATGACCACCGTGTCGTCGGGCTTGATGACGATCCAGTGCGTGACCTCCAGCGGCGAGGATGGCGCCCCCACCTGCGCGAGCGCCGCACCGGCCACGGAGAATTCGAGGGCGAGGCCGCCGCCGACGGCGGCCGACGATTGCAGGAATTGCCGACGCGTAAGTTTCATGGCTGCCTCCTCACGCGAGCTTCTGGCCGTTGGGCGCCTCGAGCGCCTGCGGCGCCGGCTCGGCCTTCTCGCCCGCCGCCACGTGGATCGCCTTGCGCACGCGCGCGTAGGTGCCGCAGCGGCAGAGGTTGGTCACGTTCTCGTCGATGTCGGCATCGGTCGGCTTGGGGTTCTTCGCGAGCAGTGCCGCGGCGGACATGATCATCCCGCTCTGGCAGTAGCCGCACTGGGGCACGGCCTGGTCCATCCAGGCCTTCTGCACCTTGTGCAGGTCCTTGCCGCCGAGCCCTTCGATCGTGACGATCTTCTTGCCCTCGACCTGGCTCACGGGCGTCGTGCACGAGCGCACGGCCTCGCCGTTCACGTGGACGGTGCACGCGCCGCATGCGGCCACGCCGCAGCCGTACTTCGTGCCCTCGAGGCCGAGCACGTCGCGCAGCACCCAGAGCAATGGCATCTCGGGCTCGACGTCCACGTTCTGGACGCGGCCGTTCACGTTCAGTTTCATTGTTGTGTCTCCGGAGGAGGTGGGGGAGGAAGACGAATTCTGCTACCGCGGGTTAACAGGCGCAACGGCGCCCGGATTCCTCGCTGCGTCGTCATTCGCGCCGACGCCGTCCGGCGACACCCAACGCCGAATTGCGCCCTGTCGCCCGGCGTCTCGAGAAGCCGGGCCATCGTCTCGCGGTCCCGGTCTCGATCGATTCCGTCACCGCGGACCTGGAATGAACGTCGCGCGGTTGCTGCCCTGCGGCTGGCCGCGGAGCACGTGAAGCTGGGACCAATCGCCCGTCTCTATCGCGCTGCGGATGATCGAGCGATATTCCATGAGCAGCGTGGAGTCGTGCGGCGAGCTGCCGTAGTAGGCGAGGTATTCGGGGAACGATTGCGCATCGCAATGTCCCTGGAGCGCGCATGCCTGGAGCATCCGCGGCGTGTCCGCGCCGCACGGCGCGCCGTACTCGCAGGCGAGCACGAGGAAGGCGTTCACGAACGGGCGTTCTTCCACCGGAAGCTCCCCGGGCCCGACGCGCAGCGCGTAATCGGACCAGCCGTTGGCGAGCACGCGGCCGGCCACGCGGATCGCCTCGGGATCGCGCGTGGAGGCGGCCTCCTTGAGCGCCTCGATCTGCGCGTCGCTGGGCGAAGCGGTGCGCGTGCCGCTCGCGCGCCTCGCTGCCCACAAGTCCTGCTCGACCGCGAGCGCGCGCGCCGCGGGCTCGCCGCCGGCCGCGGAATCCTTCAGCAGCTTGAAGAGGTCGTCCTGCGAGATCGTCACGCTGCCCAGTCCCGTGCAGCGATCGGCGGTGAACTTGTCGTAGGCGGCGATGCGCCGCTCGCGCTGCGGATCCGTGCCCGCGATGCCGGCGACGAATTCGTCGCGCCGCGGC
>DASTGG010000096.1:0-64590 GCA_035719385.1 Usitatibacter sp. | reverse complement strand
TTCCAGCAGCGTAGCGATATGGGGCAGATAGTCGGCTGGGACCTGTGCGGTCTTCGCTGCCTGCGCGATGACAGCCGTCGGAACTGTCTTGCGATAGCTCGCGCTCGCCGACGTGGCAGCAGTTTGCAGCCACCCTTCGTGCTTCGCCGTCCGCCTTTCGAAGCGCAAGTCCATGCCCAGCACCACGGCGACTCTAATTACCTTCGCCAAGCCAAGATCCGTCGTACCCGACTCCAACGCGTTGACGCTGGCTCGCGACAGGTCCGTCATCGCTGCAAGGCGAGACTGCGTCAGGCCAAGTCTTCTCCTGCGAGCGCGGATCTCCGTGCCTAGCGCAGCGATCTGCGGATTGAGCGACATTTGCGTATGGTAGTATGTCGCCCCGAAAATGTCAAGTATAGTTGACATTTGCCCACGGTGCCCGACAGAATAAGGAGGGCGCTTACGGGCCGATTGCGGACGGGGAGCACGATTGGGCGAATGCGACCGAGTACAGGCCTCAGGCTCTCGCGACGATTCTGCGCGCGCGTGCGACTGGCCCCGTCTCCTGCGCGTCGCTCAGCGACTCGACCAGCTTCTCGAGTGAGCGCCGATCCTCGCGATTGGCTGTCAGTTCTTCGCACAGCGGCAGGAGCGCGACGAGCTCCAGCCACGGCGCCTGCTGCGCGCGGGCTTCCTCCAATGCGCGCCGGGCGGATGCGGTGGCCTCACGCACATTGCCACGCGCGCGCGCGATTTCGGACTGCAGCACGAGCAGCTGCGGAAGATAGACGCGCTCGCCCAGGCCGCGCGAGATCGCGAGGGCCTCATCGAGCTGCGCCTGCGCGCCCTGCAGGTCGCCAGCGAGCAGCAGTGCTTCGGCGGCGTAGCCCACGACTTCGCTGCCGCCTGCCCGCATGCCCAGCGCGCTGTTCTCCTCGTAAGCGGAGCGGATGAGCGCGAAACCCTCGCGCGCCTGTCCCGTGCGTGCCAGTGCCCAGCCGCGGAACCATCGACCGGCGGCCCGTCCCTGTGCCAGCGCATGCTTGTCCACCAGAGCTTCCATCTGCGCTGCGAGCCCCGCGACGCGCTCCGCATCGCCGAGCCGCACCTCGAGCAGCGCCTCGAACCAGATGGCGATCGATAGCGCGAGCGGCTGGCCCCAGGCGTCGGCGCGCTCACGCGCTTCGCGAACTTTAGCGCGCGCGTCGTCGAGCGAGCCCAGATGGAGCAGGTCCATCGCGAGAAGTCCCAGCAACGTGATCTGGGGCGCCAATGCCTCCTCGCTCGGTGCGTGGAGCGACTCGATGATGCTGAGCCCGCGCTCGGCCCATTCGCGCGCTTGCTGCGGGCGCCCCTGCAGCATGTCGACTTCCCCGTGCACGGTGCACGCGCCCAGCAACGCCACGGGATCGTTCGTCGAGGCGGCGAGGGCGGCGCAGCGTTCGGCGAAGGCCAGCGCCTGCGGGTAATCGCCTCGTACGCACAGGGTCAGCCCCAGTCCGTGGAGCAGGAGCTCGCGATGGCGGTGCGCCGGCATCCGCGGTAGCAATGCATCGGCACGCTCGTAGGCGATCTTCGCCGCGTCGGAGCTCACACCCCGCAGATGCGCCGCTGAAACCCCTTCCAGGGTAGCCAGCGTGATTTCGAGGTCGTTTCGCTCCGCGCTTCTCGCTGCTTGTGCGAGCACCTTGAGCCCCCGCTCCGCGAGGGACGTAGCCTCGGCTGGGCTGAAATGCAACAGCGCGGTCTCGGCCGCTTCCGCGTAATACCGGACGGCAGCGAGCGGCTCGCCGCCGCGCTCGAAGTGCATGGCGAGTTGCGCGGGCGTGATCGTCGCGCCATCAGTGCGCTCACGCTCGAGAGCGAGTCCCGCTTTGCGATGGAGGTCGGCCCGCGCGGCGGCATTGGTTCGCTCATGCACCACTTGATGGAAGAGCGCGTGCTTGAACGCGTAGTGCGGATGCAGTCCATCATCGCCAGTGCTCCCGGACGACGCCGTCAGCCACAGATCGTCGCGCACCAGGGAATCGCAGGCTTGCGCCACTGCGGCTTCGTCGCTCCCAACGACGCCCGCGAGCGTTTTCAGACGGAACTCGACGCCGCACACAGCCGCTGCCGAAAGCAGGTCGCGCTGCGCATCCGGCAGTTTGTCGAAGTAATGATGGATGATTCCGGCGAGATTCTCGGGGACGGCCATGCGCGCGATGCGCTCGGCGGGCGAGCCGGCGTCGCTCGCCTGGCCCGAGCCACGCGCCAGGTCGACCAGGATCTGTGCGACGAACAGCGGCACACCATCGGTTCGCTCGTGCAACGCGCGGACCAGGCCCTCGTCCGGCGCGATCGAAGGCGCGCGTTGGGCGACGAATTGCTCGATCTCGCTTTCGGAGAAGGGGTCGAGCACGATCTCCTCGCATAGCTCGTGCAGCCGCAGCTCGCGGCGCAGTGCGCCAAGCGGGTGCTCGAGCGCAACCGCCTCGGACAGGCGGAAGCTCGCGAGCCACATGAAGCGCGAGCTGTCATTTCGTCGCGCGAGGTAATCGAGCAGATGCGTGGTCGCGCGGTCGCTCCAATGGAGGTCCTCGGTGACCAGGAGCAGCGGGCGCTCCGCGGTGTAACGCTCGAGCAGCTCTCCCATCTCGCGCAGCATGCGTTCCGGCCCGACACCGACGAGCTCGCGGTGAAGTGCCGCGCGTTCGTCGGCGGCGAGAAGCCACGGCAGGGACAGGAGCCACGTTGGCGCCACCGCGCGAAGCAAAGTCACGAGTGTGGGGTCCGTGCGGCAGAGCCGTCCCAGCGCTTCGAGCACGGGCATGTACGGCTCGCCGGCTCCGTATTGCGCGACGCATTGGCCCCGCGCGCACGAGGCATCGCCGAGGGAAGACACGAAGCGGTTGATAAGCGTGGTCTTGCCGATGCCGGCCTCGCCGGCAATCCAGACGATCGCTCGCTGCCCGGCGCAGGCGCGGTCCCAGGCGCTTTCGAGTCGGGAGAGCGCGTCGGCTCGTCCGATGAATGACGCATCCGCAGGCGCCCCCGGAAGCCGCAGGGCGGCCTTCGCGCCGGTGGGAACCGTGCGGCCGATGAATCGATAGCCGCGGCGCGACACGGTTTCTATGAAGCGCGGCTGCCGGGCGTCGTCGCCGAGCGCCGTGCGCAGCTTGCCGATCACGGTCTTCAGCACCGACTCGGTCACGAAGCGGTGGCCCCAGACCTCGTCCAAAAGGGCGTTCTTGGTGACGAGCAAACCCTCCTGCCTCACAAGCGCGCAGAGGACCGCGAACGGGGTCGGCGCGACCGGGATGGCCTTGCCATCCCCTGTGAGTGTGGCGTTCTCCTCGTCCAGCTCGAACCGGTCGAAGCGGACCCGCACCGGCTTGGCGGTGGGGCGGGCAAGCGTCGTAGGCGGGTCTTGCGCCATGGGAATCCCGGGGACGCCAGAGACCGTTTGATGATACGCCGGCGAGAAAAAACCCGGGTTGACGAGAGCGAAGAACCCTCCGGCGCCGCGGCCCCGATTGAGACCGAAGCTGGACCTTTCGCTGCCGACTTCAGGCACCCGGGAGCCTACCTTGTGCACATCCTTCTTTCAGCACGGATTTGCACGATGTCCCTGAATTCCGAAACGAAGTTTCCCAGCCGGCGCACGTACGTCCTCAAGGTCCGCAATGACGCCGCGCCGGGCGCGCTGGCGGGGCGCCTCGAAAACCTCGTCACCGGCCGGCAGCGCGACTTTGGCTCCGACCGGGAACTCCTGGAATCGCTCGCAAGCGATCTCGCGGACACGGGCAGGAAGCCTTGAGGGCGGCCGGAATGAAGACCGATCGCACACCTTTCCCTGACGACTCCATGGCGACGCGTGAATACGCTGCCATCCCATGACTTCCGACATGAACGCACCGATGCCATCCACTCGCCTCCGTACGCTGGCCTTTGTCGTGTCGATCGCGATGGTTGCCGCCGGATGCACCACGCCTGTGATGAAGCCGACGATCGACGTGCCGTCGCAGTTCGCAAATGCCACATCTCGCGACGAAGAGCCCGAGACCGCGTGGTGGGACGGCTACGGGGATCCCGTGCTTGCCCAGCTCATTCGCAAGGCCGCCTACGAGAACCGGGATGTGAGGATTGCAGCCCAGCGCGTGAGCGCCGCACGCGCCGGCGAGAAGGTCAGCCGCTCGTGGCTCTTCCCGCAAGTCGGCGTGAGTGCGGGCGGCGTCGACATGAAGAACGGCTACGACGCGCAGCGACAGATGGCCTGGCCGGAGCTGAAGGCCGGCACCGCGGCGGCCGATGTGTCCTGGGAAGTGGATCTGTCGGGCCGCTTGCGCGCGGGTGTGGCGGCTGCGAAGGCCGAATCGCTCGCGACAGAAGACGCGGCGCGCGGCGTGCGCCTTCTCGTGGTGACGGACGTCGCCACCAACTATTTCGTGCTCGCCGGCGCGTTGCGGCAGCTGGAGACCGTGCGAGCGATCTCGGCGGCCCAGGACGAAACGCTGCGGCTCGTGAAGGCACGCGAGCGCGCGGGCCTTGCCACACCGTTCGATGTCGAGCGTGCACAGGCCGACGCATCGCGGGCCCATGCCGCGATCCCGCCGCTCGAGACGCTGGCTGCCGTGTCGCGCCATCGCATCGCCGTGCTGATCGGCGACCAGGCGTTCAACGCGTCGGCCATCGTTCCTTACGCAGGCCGCACGGTCGTGCCCGCCACGCGTGCCGGACAGCCCGCGACGCTCCTCCTCCGCCGGCCCGACGTGCTCGCCGCGCAGGCGCAGCTCGAGGCGGCGAATGCACGCCGGCAGCAAGCGGCCGCCGAATGGTTCCCGCGCCTCTTTCTCGGCGCCGCCTTCGGCCGCGAAAGCGTGAGCCTTAACGGCGCGTCGCTCGGCGCCGCGCGCTACACGAATGCCGCGGCGCTCCTTGCGATGCCGGTGTTCAACGCCGGGCGCACGCAGGCCATCAACGACATGGCCGAGAGCGCGCAGAAGGAAGCGGCGATCCGCTACGAATCGGCGATGGTGAGCGCGCTCGAGGACGTCGAGAACGCGCTCGTGGCCCTCAAGTCGGAGCGCGATCGCGCCGGCTCCCTGCACACGTCGGCCGAGGCCGCGGTCGCGGCATTGGGGCACGCACGCTCGCTCTACCAGCGTGGGCAGATCGACCTTCTGCCGCTGCTCGATGCGCAGCGCGCCGAGCTCGCCGCGCGCCTCGGCGCGAACGACAGCGATACGCAACTGCTGCTCGACAGCGTGCAGCTCTACAAAGCGCTCGGCGGCGGCTGGCAAGCCTTCGAGGGCGAACGCAAATCCACCACATGAGGAATTCCGCGATGAAACCGATCACACTTGCCGCGCTGCCGTTGGCGGTCATGCTCGCCGCGTGCGGCAGCAAACCCCCGGCCGAGCCGCTGCGCGCGGTCCGCACGGTCGAAGTCCGCTATGAGAAGGCCGGCGATACCAATCGCTACGTCGGCACCGTGCGCTCGCGCTACGAGGTCGACCAGGCCTTCCGGGTCGGGGGCAAGGTGGCGCGTCGCGTCGTCGAGGTGGGGCAAGTCGTCCGCGAAGGCGACATCGTGGCCATGCTCGACGACAAGGACTACCAACTTGCGGTCGAAGCGGTCCACCAGCAATTCGTCGCGGCGAGCGCACAGGCGGCGCAAGCCGAGTCCGACCGCAAGCGGCTCGCCGCGCTCAAGCTCGACGGCTCCGTGAGCGTCGCCGACGAAGAGCGTGCCGACAGCCAGGCGCGCACAACGCGCGCGGCCTCTGACGCCAAGGCGAAAGAGCTCGATCTCGCGCGTAACCGGCTCGCATACACGGTGTTGCGTGCCTCGCAGGGCGGCGTGGTGACGGCGGTCAAGTTCGAGGCGGGGCAGGTCGTCGCCGAAGGCCAGCCTGTGGTCTCGATCGCGAGCCAGGGCGAGCCCGAGGTCGTGGTGGATGTTCCCGAAGACCAACTCGCCGCTTTCAGGTCCGCCAGCTATAAAGCCTCGCTCGCGAGCGCTCCGGACCAGGTCTTCGACGTCGCGTTGCGCGAGCTGTCGCCGCAGGCCGCGGCCCAGACGCGCACGTATCGCGCGCGCCTCAAACCCGTTTCCTCGCGTGCACTGCCCTTGGGCGCCACGGCAACGCTCTTCGTGGCCTACAAAGCGGGGAGCGTGGGCATCGCGGCGCTTCCCGCCGCGGCGATCACGCGGTCGAACGGACAACCCGCGCTTTGGGTCGTGAAAGCCGCGGGCGAAGGCGCGGGCACTGTCGGACTCATACCCGTCACCGTGCACGGCTATCGCAACGACGAGGTGCTGATCTCGGGTCCGTCGGCCGGAGATCGCGTGGTCGTGGCCGGCGTGCAGAAGATGGCGCCCAACCTGAAGGTCGCACTGTCGACACCGGCAACTTCCGACGCCACGAAGCAGGCCGCGCGATGAAATCGTTCAACCTCTCCGAGTGGGCGCTGAGCCACCGCGCCATCGTCCTTTTCCTGATCCTGGTGATCGGCATCGCCGGCACGCTGGGCTTCACGCGGCTGGGCCAGCTCGAGGATCCGAACTTCTCCGTCCCGTCGATGACCGCGCTCGTGATCTGGCCGGGCGCCACCGCGCAGCAGATGCAGGACGAGGTGCTCAACCGGATGGAGAAGAAGTTCGAGCAGCTCGACCACTTCGACAAGGTCGTCACGTTTTCGCGCCAGGAGCTGGGCGGCATGACGATCACGGTCAAGGGCGGGACCTCCAAGGCGGATCAGCGCGAGGCCTGGTACCAGGCGCGCAAGAAGTTCTCCGACCTCAAGAACGAGCTTCCCGAAGGCGTGATCGGCCCGATCTTCAACGACGAGTACGGCGACGTGTACGCGATGCTCTACGCCGTCCGCGGCGACGGGATCGATCATTCCGAGCTCACCGACATGTCGGAGGACATCAAGCGGCGGCTCCTCAAGGTGCCGATGGTGAAGAAGGTCGACGTGATCGGCAAGCAGGCGAAGCGCGTGTACGTCGAGTTCTCACACGAGAAGCTCGCCGCGCTCGGCATCACGCCGCTCATGATCGCGGACAGCCTGCGCGCGCAGAACGCGATGCTCACGGGGCCGTCCATCGACACGAAAGGCGACCGTGTCTTCATCCGCGTGAGCGGGCAGTTCACGAGCCTCGACGACATCCGCAACGTCCCGATCGAGGCAGGCGGCCGGCTCATCAAGCTGGGCGACTTCACGAAGATCCATCGCGGCTACGAGGATCCGCCGACCTACACGATCCGCCACAACGGCCAGGATGTGCTGATGATCGGCATCGTCATGACCAACGATGGGAACGTGGTGCAGCTGGGCAAGGCCATGGAAGACGCGATCGCGAAGATCCAGGCCGAGCTGCCCTACGGCGTCGAGCTCGAGCGCGTCGCGGACCAACCCACCGTCGTGAAGGACGCGGTCTGGGAATTCGAGCGCTCCTTGCTGGAGGCGCTCGCCATCGTGCTCGTCGTGAGCCTGCTGAGCCTGGGCCTGCGCACCGGCCTCGTCGTCGCGGCCTCGGTGCCGCTGGTTCTCGGCGCGGTGGCGATCATGATGCTCGCGATGGGCTGGAACCTGGAGCGCGTGTCGCTGGGTTCACTCATCATCGCGCTCGGCCTGCTCGTGGACGACGCGATCATCTCGCTCGAGATGATGGTCGTGAAGATGGAGCAGGGCTGGGATCGCGTGAAGGCTGCCGCGTTCTCGTACCAGGCGACTGCGATGCCGCGCCTTACCGGCGCGCTCGTCACGGTCGCGGGCTTCATGCCGATCGGCTTCGCGAAGTCGACCACGGGCGAATACGCCGGCGGCATCTTCTGGATCGTGGGCACGGCGGTGGTGTTCTCCTGGGTCGTTTCGGGCCTCTTCACGCCTTATCTCGCGGTGAAGATGTTGCCGGCCACCTTCAAGGGCCATGAGCACGGCAAGGACCCGTACGACACGCCGTTCTACCGGAAGCTTCGCAAGTGGATCGACCTCGCCCTCGAGCGGCGCTGGCTCGTGATCGGTGTCACCGCGGGGGCATTGGTCTTGGCGATCTTCGGCATGAAGCTGGTGCCGCAGCAATTTTTCCCGAGCAGCCCGCGTCCGGAGCTCATCGTCGACCTGCGGCTGAAGGAGGGTTCTTCCTTCGCCGCGACGACCGAGCAGGTCAAGAAGATGGAAGGGATCCTCAGGAGGGACGAGGACGTCCGCTTCTTCACGGCCTATACCGGTGCGGGCGCACCGCGCTTCTACCTGGCGCTCGATCCCGAGCTTCCGAACCCGGGCTATGCCCAATTCATCGTGATGACGAAGGATCTCGCAGCCCGGGAGCGCGTGCGCTCGATGCTCATGCAGAGCGCTGCCACGCAGTTCCCGGAAGCATGGGTGCGCGTGACCCGGCTGGAGCTGGGGCCGCCCGTGGGCTTCCCGGTGCAGTTCCGCGTCGTGGGACCGGACACGCAGAAGGTGCGCGACATCGCCCGCGAGGTCGAGCGTGTCGTCGCCGCCAGCGACAAGGTGCGCGACGTGCAGCTCAACTGGTACGACCCGGTGCGCACGCTGCGCGTCGATCTCGACCAGGACAAGGCACGCGCGCTGGGACTCACGCCTGCGGACATCCAACTCGTCACACGGACGGTCATGAACGGCGCGCCGCTCTCGCAGCTGCGCGAGCGCGAGGACCTGATCGACATCGTCGCGCGCGCGGTTCCCGGCGAGCGGCTGAACGTGGACACCCTGGAGGACATCAACCTCTTCACGCGCCATGGCACCACCGTTCCTCTGTCGCAGGTTGCGCGCGTGCGCTACGTGCTCGAGGAGCCGGTGCTCTGGCGGCGCAACCGCGACATGGCGATCACCGTCCGTGCCGACGTGAAAGACGGCGAACAGGGCGTCTCCGTCACGAAGGAGATCCAGCCGCACCTGAAGGACATCCAGGCCACGTTGCCCACCGGCTATCGCATCGATGTGGGCGGCGCGGTCGAGGAGAGCGAAAAGGCCAACGTGGCGCTCGCGGCCGTCGCCCCGATCATGCTGCTCACGGTGCTCCTGATCCTCATGCTGCAGCTGCAAAGCTTCGCGCGCATGTTGATGGTGTTCGCGACGGCCCCGCTCGGATTGATCGGCGTGGTCGGCGGCCTGCTGATGTTCCACGCGCCACTGGGCTTCGTGGCGATCCTCGGCATCGTGGCGCTCGGCGGCATGATCATGCGCAACTCGGTGATCCTGATCGACCAGGTGCAGACCGAGATGGAGCAGGGGAGCGATCCCTGGACGGCGGTGGTGGATGCCGCCGTGCACCGGACGCGGCCCGTGGCCCTCACCGCCGCCGCCACGGTGCTTGCGATGATCCCCCTCACGCGCAGCGTCTTCTGGGGTCCGATGGCGATCGCGATCATGGGTGGGCTCACGGCCGCCACGCTTCTAACGATCTTCTTCGTGCCTGCGCTCTATGCAGCGTGCTTCAAGGTGCGCCGTGCCGAAGCCCGCGATAAAGCGTCGGTTGTCCCATCGGATCCTTTGCCGGCCATGTGAGATCGCCATGCTCGCCCTCGCCGCCGCGCTACTGTCCGCTTCCTGTCTCGCGAACCATGCCGAGAACTTTACGCTGCAAGCGGGCAGCGGAAACAGCGTCGACGTGGCGGGGATCGGCTGGGAGCTGCCGACCGACCGCTGCTCGGAATCCACGAGGCTGCACACCGGTTTGCTGTTCCGCGCCGATGGTTGGCGGGGAAACGCGTCGGGAGGGAGGCGAATCGCCGATCTCAGCGTGACGCCCTTTGCGCGCTATGAGCTTGGACGCCCGCTCGGCGTCTCCTTCACCGCAGAGGCGGGCATCGGCGTGAACCTCCTTTCGTCGACGCGTGTGGACGACTATCGCCAGTTCAGCACCGCATTCCAGTTCGGCGAGTTCGTCGGCGTCGGCGCGCGCTACGGACGCCGCAACGAGTTCCAGCTCGGCGCGCGCCTGCAGCACGTCTCCAACGGCGGCATCAAGCGGCCCAACGATGGGCTGACCTACGGAATGTTGTTCCTCAACTATCGCTTCTGAGGTGAACCATGAAAACCATGTGCGACGAAACGGCCCGAAGGACGCGCGAATTTCTCGCGATGCTGCTGCGCTTCCTCGTCATGGCGCGAGGTTGACATGGACATCGCGCTGAAGGACGCGGCCTCTCGCAGGCATGAGAAGTACAGACAGCTCCTCGAGATGGCGCGCAGGGCGCCGCCGCTCGCGACCGCGGTCGCGCACCCGTGCGATGCCGCGTCGATTGCCGGCGCTGTGGATGCAGCGCAGCTCGGGCTGCTCGAGCCGGTCTTCGTGGGACCCGCTGTGCGCATACGCGAATCCGCGCGCAGCGCCGGCCTGGAAATTTCTCCCTATGCGATCGTCGATGCGCCTCACAGCCACGCGGCGGCCGCGATGGCCGTCCAGCTCGTGCGCGAGGGCCGCGCGGCTGCGCTCATGAAAGGCTCGCTCCATACCGACGAGCTCATGGGTGCCGTCGTGGATCGCGAGAAAGGCCTGCGTACCGCGCGCCGCATCAGCCATTGCTTCGTGATGGACGTGCCGGCGTACGCGGAGCCGCTCATCATCACGGACGCTGCGGTCAACATCGCGCCCACGCTCGAGGAGAAGGTCGACATCGTGCAGAACGCGATCGACCTCGCGCAGGCGCTGGGCATCGCCGAGCCGCGCGTTGCCATCCTCTCCGCGATGGAAACCGTCAATCCGAAGGTCCCGTCGACCATCGAGGCGGCAGCCTTGTGCAAGATGGCCGATCGCGGGCAGATCCGCGGCGGCATTCTCGACGGTCCGCTCGCGCTCGACAACGCGATCAACGTGGAGGCGGCCCGCATCAAGGGCATCGCCTCGCCAGTCGCCGGACGCGCGCACGTGCTGGTCGTGCCCGATCTGGAGGCGGGAAACATGCTCGCGAAGAGCCTCTCGTTCCTGGCCCAGGCCGACGCTGCCGGCATCGTTCTCGGCGCGCGCGTGCCGATCATGCTGACGAGCCGGGCCGATTCGGTCGGGGCGCGGCTCGCCTCGTGCGCCGTGGCCGTTCTCCTCGACCATGCCCGGCGGCAGGCGCCCGCCAAGGCGGTCGCATGAACGCGGACGACGGCGTCATCTACGTGGTGATCGAGCATTTTGCCCGCCACCTGTACCCGCGCGCGCTCGACATGCAAAGGAGGCTCGACGCCGGCGAGCGCCTGAGCGATTCGGACCTCGATCACGTCAGCCAGCTCATCCAAGACGCGAAGCTCCTGCGGCCCCTCATCGATCGCCATCCGGAGCACCAGGAGCTCGCCGCGAGCGTCGTGTCGCTGTACGCGAACATCGCGCGACGCGCCTGGCAAAACGAAATCGCAGGCGCGAAGGACTCCGGAGCCGAGCCATGGACATCGAAGTAAGGCCATCGCTGCAGCTGGTCTCGACCCTGCTTGCTGGACGCAAAGGACTGGTCGTCGGCATCGCCAACGAGAACAGCCTCGCGTGGGGCTGCGCGCGAGTCTTCCGGGAGCTGGGTGCGGAAGTCGCCGTCACGTGGCTGAACGACAAGGCGCGTGCGCACGTGGAGCCGCTCGCAAAGGCGCTCGAGGCGCCCATCGCCATGCCGCTCGACGTGGAGAAGCCCGAGCAGATGGAGGCCGTTTTCGCGGCGATTCGATCGCAATGGGGCCGGCTGGACTTCGCGCTTCATTCGATCGCCTATGCGCCGTCGCAGGAGCTGCATGGGCGCGTGGCGGATACCTCGCGCGACGGGTTCGCGCGGGCGGTGGACATCTCCTGCCATTCCTTCGTACGTATGGCGCGGCTCGCCGAGCCGCTGATGGACCGCGGTGGCGCATTGCTCACGATGAGCTTCGTCGGCGCCGACCAGGTCATCCCGCATTACGGCGTGATGGGGCCGGTCAAGGCGGCGCTCGAATCGACCGTCCGGTATCTCGCCGCGGAGCTTGGCGGTCGCGGCATCCGCGTGAATGCCGTGTCGCCGGGCCCGATTCCCACGCGCGCCGCCTCCGGCATCCCGGGGTTCGACGAGCTCGCGCTCGATGCGCGGCAGCGCGCGCCCGTGCAGCGAGCGATCACGCTGGATGACGTAGGCACGCTTTCCGCCTTCCTCATCTCGGACGCCGCGCAGTCGATCACCGGCGACACCCTCTACGTCGATAACGGGTTCCACATCGTCGCATGAACGCTCCCATCCTCGTCCTCAATTGCGGTTCCTCGAGCATCAAGTTCGCGTTGTATGAAGCCGACGGGTCCGAAGTCCCGCGCCGGGCGCGTTGGGGCGGCAAGATCGACCAGCCCCCGAGCCGCGCGACGTTCGCAGACTTGCGCAATCGCGTCGCCGCGCAGTTGGGCGGGCAGACGCTCGGCGCCGCCGTGCACCGCGTCGTGCATGGCGGGGCGCGCTATTCGGCGCCGGTGATGGTCGATGCGTCCGTGCTCGCGGACTTGAAGGGCTACATTCCGCTGGCGCCGCTTCACCAGCCTTTCGCGCTCGAAGCGATTGGGATCCTGCTCGAGGAGGCACCGCAGCTTCCGCAGGTCGCCTGTTTCGACACCGCTTTCCATCGCACGCTGCCGCTGGTCGAGCAGCTGCTGCCCCTGCCGTTCAAGGCCTGGGAGCAGGGCGTGCGGCGCTATGGCTTCCATGGGCTCTCGTACGAATACATGTCGCTCGCGCTTGCCGAGCGCCACGGCGACGCTGCGCGTGGCCGGACCATCGTCGCGCACCTCGGCAGCGGGGCCAGCCTTTGCGCGATGCAGGACCTGAAGAGCGTCGCCACGACGATGGGATTCTCTGCGCTCGACGGTCTCATGATGAACACCCGCTGCGGCTCGCTGGACCCGGGCGCGCTGCTCTATTTCATGCAGGTCGAGAAATTCGGAGTCGACCAGGTAGCGCATTACCTCTACCACGAGTCGGGGCTCAAGGGCGTCTCCGGCGTGTCAGGCGACCCCCAGGAGTTGCTTGAAATCGAAGGCTCGCACTACGGCGCCAGGGCCGCGCTCGCGCTTTGGGTGCGGCGCATCGTGCGCGAGATCGGCGCATTGACGGCCGTGCTGGGCGGCCTCGACATGCTCGCCTTCACCGCGGGCATCGGCGAGCACAGCGCGGAGCTGCGCCGTCGCATCTGCGAGGCGCTCGGCTGGTTGGGCCTGACGCTGGACGACAGCCGAAACCGCCGCAACGAGGCGGTCATCTCGAGCGCTGAGGGCCGTGTGCTGGTCGCAGTAGAGCCGACCGACGAGGAATGGATCGCCGCGAGCCACGCCGCGGCGCTTTTGAATGCATCCGGAAGAGCGAAGGAGGCGACCCATGAGCACGCCCGCTAGAAAGCTTTCCCAAAGTCACGACATCGCGGGTAAGGTCGCCCAGCTCGTCCAGACCCGCACGCGAACCGCGCTCGAGCGCTATGGGAAAAGCGTCGAGAATGCGCTTGGCAGCCAAGCCGACGCCTGGAAGCGCGCGCCGTCGTGGCCGTTGACCACGGGCGCCGCGCACCTGGTGGACTTTGCGCAACGCTCGATCCTCTTCTGGGACACGCTGAGGCAACGCGGCAACAACTTCCTCGAGCACGAGCGCCAGGGCCTGCCGCCGGTCCTGCGCTTCGAGTACGAGATGCTGCTCGACGGGCGGAATCGCAAACGTCCCGTGAACTACGCGCTGCTGCGCATCGTTCCTCCCGACGGCGTGAAAGTCGATCCGAAGCGCCGCCCCTACATCGTGATGGATCCGCGCGGCGGGCACGGTCCCGGCATCGGTGGCTTCAAGGACGACTCGCAGGTGGGCGTGGCGCTGCGCGACGGCCACCCCGTGTACTTCGTGGTGTTCTTCCCCAATCCCGAGCCCGGCCAGACGCTCATCGACGTCTGCGATGCGGAACGCGAATTCGTGCATCACGTTCGCGAGCGGCATCCCGATGCGCCGAAGCCTGCGCTCATCGGCAATTGCCAGGCGGGTTGGGCGGCGATGATGCTGGCCTCGGCGAGCCCCGACGATATCGGCCCGCTGGTCATCGTGGGCGCGCCCATGTCCTACTGGGGCGGCGCGTGGCGCGACGGCGAAGGCGACAACCCGATGCGCTATGCGGGCGGCCTCCTCGGAGGCACATGGCTCGCATCCCTGGTCTCCGACCTGGGTGCCGGCAAGTTCGACGGCGCGTGGCTGGTACAGAACTTCGAGAACCTCAACCCGGCGAATACCTTCTGGGACAAGTACTACCAGGTCTTCGCCAACGTGGACACCGAGGCGGACCGCTTCCTCGAGTTCGAGCGGTGGTGGGGCGGGTATTACCTGCTCAACCGCGAGGAGATCGAGTGGATCACGCAGAACCTCTTCGTGGGCAACCGGCTCTGGTCCGGCACGGTGAAAGCCGGGCAGCGCGCGCTCGACCTTCGTGAGATCAAGGTGCCCATCGTGCTCTTCGCATCCCTGGGCGACAACATCACGCCGCCACAGCAGGCGTTCAACTGGGTCGCGGACGTCTACTCGTCCACCGAGGAGATCAAGGCCCGTGGCCAGGTGATCGTGGGTCTCTTGCAGGAGGAAGTGGGCCACCTGGGCATCTTCGTCTCCGGAAAGGTGGCGAAGAAGGAGTACACGCAGATCGTCTCGGTCCTTAAATCGATCGAGGCGTTGGCGCCCGGCCTCTACGGCATGGAGATCGTCGAAAGCAAGGATGCTTCCGGCAAGCCCGTTTACGACGTGAATTTCGTCGAGCACCGGCTGGAGGACGTGGTGGCGCGGCTGAACCGCTTCAGGCGTGCGGACGAACGCCCGTTCGAGGCCGTGAAGGCCGTCGCCGACCTGAACCAGCGGATCTACGAGCTCTTCGGCCGGCCCGTGGTCGAGGCGTTCGCCAACGAATACACCGCGCTGCTCGCTCGGCAATTCCACCCCATGCGCTTCCAGCGCTGGGTCTTCTCCGACCTGAATCCCGCGTTGTGGTGGCTCGGGACCGCAGCGAAGGCGGTGAAGGCCCAGCGCCGGGCGCTCCCGGCCGAACATCCCGCGCGCAAGCTCGAGACGGCCAACTCCGAGGTCGTCAGCGCGAGTCTGGAGCTTTACCGCGCAATGCGGGATGCCGTTTCCGAGGCCACCTTCTTCCTCACGTACGGCAACCTCTACGCTTTGTATTTCAGCAATGGGCGCGACATCGAAGAGCTGTCCTCGACGGTCCCGAATCCGCGGGAACTTCCGTGGGTCACGGATGCACTCGCGTCGATCGACAAGGGCGGTTACGCCGAAGCGCTCGCGCGCGTGGCGTGCCTCCTCGCCCACGACGGGCAGCCACTCCCCCTTGCGAAGCTGCGACTCGCCCACGACATGCTCGAGGAGTATCACGATCTTCTTCCGAAGCTCTCGCCGCCCGACGTACGCCGCATCGCGGGACAGCAGGAGATCATCGTGCATTACGAGCCCGACCAGGCGCTCGCGACGCTGCCCTCGTTGCTGGCTTCTCCTGCGGACCGCGACCGCATGCTTGCGATTCTCGATCGCGTGTTCTCCGACGAGCGGGTGCAGCGCACCAAGCCGTCGACCGAGCAGAAGCGCATGTTCGCGCGAATCCGCTCGCTGTTGCGAGTTCGTCGCAGCCTGAATTGACGCGAGACCGCATCGAGACGAATCGCAAACCGATTCGTAACGACTCCGGAGCCGCCCACTCGTAATCTCGCTGCATGGATACAGTGCTGCTGAGCGCGATGTCGGGCCTGATGGGAACGCTGGTCGGTGGTTCCGCGACGGTGGCGACCGCGTGGGTCACGCAACAGAAGCTGAACCGCCGCGAGCTCATCCGCGAGGAGATCCGCAAGCGCGAGGTGCTCTACGGAGAGTTCATCTCCGAGTGCACGAAGCTCATGGTGGATGCCTTCACGCACACGCTCGACAAGCCGGAGACGCTGCTGCCGGCTTATGCGCTGCTCAATCGAGTCAGGCTCGTCGCGACGCCAGCCGTCCTGCGCGTCGCGGAGGGTCTCGTGCGCCGGATCACCGACCAGTACTTCGCGCGCAACCTGACGGTCGAGGAGCTGCGCGCGTTGGCGCTCTCGGATCAGGCCGATCCGCTGAAGCTCTTCGGCGAAACCTGCCGCGCGGAGCTGAAAGCGATGTGGGAACAAACATGAAAGGGCTTGCGTGCGCAGTGTTGGCCCTCGGGACGCCGCCGCCGACGACGCAGCGTCGAAGACTAAATAAGTCCGGGCCGCGACGTTAGCCTCCCGAGATCGATTCGCATGCGCCAGATCATGAAGCCTCTGTCGAAAGACAGGGGCTTTTTCATTTGGAGCCTCGCGGGATATACGTTCCGGCGGAAGAAGTGCCGACAAATATTGTTACACCTCATTTCGATGTCGCTGGGGCAAGATCACCGTCGGCGCGCTTCCGAGGAGAGTGAAGGAGATGAGTCTGTTCACGCGAATTGCAGGAATCCTGCCGGCGGCTTGCCTGGCGGCCGGCATGGCATGGGCGGCGGAAAGCCCTTTCATCGGCGAGTGGAAGCTCGACCCGTCGAAGACCCGCATGCCGGACAGGATGAAGGTGAAGAGCGAGGGCGGCAACAAGTACGTGCTCGATTTCGACGTCGGAGTGCCCGAGCCGATCGTCGTGGACGGGACCGACCAACCGGGCCTCGGCGGCACCCTCTTATCGGTGACCGCCGAAGCGCCCGACATCTGGATCGTTCAGCGCAAGAAGGACGGCCGGTTGCTGCTCAAGGCGACGTGGAAGCTCTCGAAGGACGGCAGCACGCTCACGGACTATTTCCGCGGATTCGAGCCCGACGGCTCGACGTTCAGCGTGGATTACGTCTACCAGCGCACAGGGGGAGGATCGGGCTTCGCGGCGGACTGGCAGAGCATCAAGGAGACGATGAACTCGCCCTTCCGGGTCCAGGTGAAGGAGTACCAGCGCGACGGCCTGTCGTTCATCTTCATCGCACCCTCGGATAACAAGACGAAGAACGTGAAGTTCGACGGCAAGGATTATCCCAACGAGGGGCCGAACGCGGGCCGTGGCGCTTCCTCTTCCATCCAGCGCGTGGACGATCGCACTCTCGTGATCACCGACAAGACCGGCGGGAAGGTGACGGATACCGAGGCTATCGCGCTCTCGGCCGATCTCAGGACCATGACGATCACGGTGAACATACCCGGACACGACAAGCCAAACGTGATGGTGTTCGAGCGGACGTAGGGTAGTGCTGGCACGTTCCCGGAGCCGGTCGATAGCCGACGTTGGGCTACGTTGGTTCCAGGCCTATTTCATTGGTCCGCGCGAAGCTGAATCGTGGAGGCATGCCATGCCAGGCTCTTCGCAATCGACCGGCACCGGGGAAGAAGGTGGTCGCTTTTGGGATTCCAGAGCGCCAGCTCGACAGCGAGGCCGCGGACGCATCTCTCGATGACCGTGGCTAGCTCTGCTCCGCTGCTTCCCTTGCCGCCCGGGATGCCGCCCTTATCTTCTCGATCGCGCCGGAGCGGATCAGTTCGCGGCGTTCCTCCAGCCCCCGGTGCAGCTCCACCAGGATGCGCGCCGCGTACTCTTCTCTGCGGATCGCAGCCCAGTAGGCGGCCACGTTGGCGTTCGCGGCGATCGGGTCGGCGACACCCGTGCCCGGCAGCACGGCCTCCAGAAAGAAGAGCGCCGGCACGAGCGCGCAGTCGGCCAGGGTGACGCGGCCCAGGCATGCGAAGCCGTCGCGGCCAATCATCCGGTCCAGCGCCTTGGTGTTGCTCGCCAGCTGGCCGCCCAGCAGCGCAACGATGCCTTCGTTGCCGGTGGTGACGGGGGTCTGGGCGGCGAGGACGCGGGTCTGAACCGCGAGCATGAACGTGTTGTTCATCAGGTAGATGTCGCCGATGCGGGCCAGCGTGCGGATATGGGCGTTCTCGCGGGACGTCGCGCCCAGCAGCGAAGGCTCGGGATAGATCTCCTCGAGATACTCCGCGATCACGGCCGACTCCGGTATCGCCTCGCCATCGATCTCCAGCAACGGGATGCGGCCGATCGGATGGTCTTTGTAGAACTTCGGCGTGCCGTAAGTCGGCGGCTGCTCGATCGCGATGTCGGTGAGACCCTTGGCGTAGATCTGCATCCGCACTCGCGCCGAGTAGGGACTGAGATCCCAGGAATAGAGCTTCATCGTCATCGCGCTTCCTCTTTCGCGTCAGGCCTGCCCGAGAGTAGTGTTGGAGGCCCCGAGCTCTGTAAACATTGGCGCGTGTCTAAGAGACAAGCGCGGACGGGGGCACCTCGATTTCGCCGCTTGCGATGTAGGTCGTGGCGCCACCCACGCTGACGGAGGTCACAACGCCGTCGCTCTTGCGCGCCTCTGCTTCGATTTCGCTTCGGCGCCCGATCGAGACACCTTGCTGGATCGAAAGACGGTAGGCCGTCCCGGCAAAAGCGGGCTTTGCTGCCGTCGCCCCGACGAGGGCGGCACAAGCGGAGCCCGTCGCGGGATCTTCTTCGATGCCCAGCGCGGGTGCCCACATGCGAGCATAGAGCCTGCCGCCATCCTGCAGATTTCCCGCGAAGAAGAAGATGTGGGGAGACCACGCTTGCGAGAGCTTTGCCGCCCAGGCAGCCCGATTGATTGCCGCCCGATCGACGACCTCGTTCGAGCTCAGTTGCGCAACACAGAACGGAACGCCGGCACCCGCGAAGAAGACTTGGCTCACCTCGGCGGGCTCGATGGATAGGACGGCGGCGAGATCAGCCGGAGAAGGTGCGCCGGTCGGTGCCTCGATCTTCCCCGATAACGTCAACGTGCCGTGGAACCCCCCGTTCCGCTCGGCGACATCGACCATCACGGGACCGACATTCTCCTCAAGAATGACTCGGATTGGATCACCGAGCCGTGCATGCTCTTTCATCACAAGCGCACAGGCGGTGCCGACCGAGGGATGCCCCGCGAAGTCGAGCTCCGTCCGAGGTGTGAAGATGCGCACCCGATACGTGTTCGCAGGATCCTTCTTCGGCAGGACGAAGGTCGTTTCGCCGAAATTGAATTCGCGAGCGATCTTCTGCATGCCCTCGGCCGAAATGCCGCTGGCGTCCGGCAGAACCGCGAGTTGATTACCGCCGAACGGTGTCGAACTGAAAACATCGACGATGTGAAAGGGGTACTTCATGGGATCAATCTCCGTTTGTTGCCTAAAGCCTCGACAACGAGATCGACCTCGACGCAGGCCTCAAGCAGCAGTGCCTGGAATTCTGATGCAAGGCAGCAAATTCCACAAATTCATTATTTTCACGGTTATGATGCCATCGGAGCACGATGCTATTACTCGTCGGGAGAACGCTTTAGGAGATCCCCTTGCTCGAAGATTTGCGCGCCCTCGTAGAGTTCGCCCATGCCGGGTCCATCGCCGGTGCAGCCGGCCGTCTATTCCGGACGCCCTCTGCGATCACCCGGCAAGTGCAAAGGCTGGAGGCTGCATTGGGTGCCCAGTTGCTCGACCGCTCCGTAAAGCCGCCGCGTCTGAACTCGCTGGGCTCCAGGGTGCTCGAACAGGCGCGAGATCTGCTGCAGCGGGCGGAGGCGCTGAAATCTCTTACGTCGAGCGGCGCTGAACCTCACGGCCTCTTGCGCATCGGGATCTCGTATGCCCTGGCCGAGGGGGCGCTTATCGAACCGATTCGGGCGCTGACCGAGAAATACCCCAAGGTCCGAGTGCAGCTGTCGAGCGAACAATTGATCCAGCGGCTGCTCGCGGGTGAACTCGACGTTGCTGTCGTGCCTTTGCCCGAAGGTAAGACCGCGCCTGCACCGCTCCTGACGAATGTCATCGCCAGCGACCGCATGGAGATCGTTCAAGGCGCCGCAGGCAACTTTGACGGTGGTTGGAAAAGCCTGGGCCGGGCACCCTGGGTGCTCAATCCGCCCGGGTGCTTTCTTCGGGCGAGCCTCATCGATCGAATGGAGCGTGCCGGCTTCCCCCCCATGATTGCGGCTGAAGTCAACAACATCCAAATGCAGCTGGCGTTCGTCCAGGCCGGTTATGGTGTCGGGCTGCTACCCGCCCGCTTCATTGCCAGGAATCGCTCCATCGGTCGCCTGAAAGTATTGCGCCCTCCATCGTTTGACCTGCGCCGACCCGTCGCGATGGTCCGGGTTGGACAACTCGGCGCCTTGGGGAAGGCCGTCGAACTGTTGGAGCACGGGCTTCGGCAATTGTTTGAGGCAGCCGACACCACGAAGCCCGTGACGAGGCGCCGAAGAGATGTGCCCGTGAATCGGCGGGCGGCGCGACCGCCCAAGTAGTCGCCTTCGAACCGATCGCATCGGTCTCTGTTACCAGCACCGCGTCGATCCGAAGGTGCCGACTGAGGATGCAGCCGGTGCCGTCAAAGACGTATCCGCTGCGCGCACGCCGTGCGGCCAGCCACCGCCGTGCAGACCATATCAACGCCTTGTCGAGGGACAGGGCGTTTTCGCTTGTCGTCAGGGCAGCTGCGGGCAACGCAACTCGCGTCCAGCCTGGATCAACTCGTCTCGCCTTACCTGGAGCTCCTCGAGACGTTGCTTTGCCTCGTCATCGTTGTCGATGCCGAGCACGAGCGGGGGAAACAGTACGCCCGCGAAGTAACCGAGTGCCTGGTTCGACGCGCGATGCGCGGCGATGTCGGCCTCGGCTGCGTCACGCGCGCGCGCGATCGCGGCCCACTCCTGAAGCAGATTGGCGCAGCTCGTCGGGGCGTCCTTCGGCAGCTCGCGGTTCGCGAGCGACTCCTGCTGCGGCAATGGCGGTGCAGGGGCCGCGCAAGCCGCTAACAGCAGCGCGAGGCAGCTACTTGAATACCACCGCACGTCCTTTGCCTTCGAGCGATCCCCAGCTCATCAAGCCCACGCCCACGGTGCCGTAACGCACGAGCACGACCGCGTCGGCGCCCTTGGCGGCGGCCTCCTTGCGAAGTTCCTGGTTCACCATCTCGCGCGTGGGATCCGCATTGAAGATCGTGGTCTTGTTTACGGTCACGGAAATGTCGCCGATGACCGTGTAGGCTCGATTGGTGATGTCCCCTTCGGTGAGGACAATCTCATTCGCGGACTTGGCTGGACGTGCAACCGCGTCCTTGAACCCCTCGGCGCTGGAGGTGGACCAGCTTGCGCATCCCGTGAGCACGAGCGGAATGATGGAGACGGCCAGCATCGGCAAGATGCTCCTGGTACTTTTCATGGCGAGATCCTTCTGGAAGCGGTCGGGGAGCTCACTCGGCAATCCGCGGAAGAACGTATCCCCGGATCCGGATAGAGGTACTGTGGCGCATCAAACAACCCGCAATTATTCGTGAACAGACACGCATCACGAAACAAGAGATGAAGCCAGTTGCCGTCCTCTACGCCACGCGGGAAGGCCAGACGGAGCGCATAGCCACGCAGGTCGCAACGGGCCTTCGCAATCGCGGTTTGGATGCAGCCGCACACAACGTCCGGGAAGCGCAGGCGGGCCTCGACCTGGGCGCCTGCTCGGCCGTCGTCATTGCCGCCTCCGTCCATGCCGGATCGCACGAGCGTGAGGTGATCGAGCTCGTGAAGGCGCATCGCGAGCTATTGCAGTCGATACCGAATGCGTTCCTCTCCGTCACGCTCAGCGAAGCCGGCGTGGAGCGAAAAGACGCGACGGCCGAGGAGCATGCGCGCTTCGCAGCCGACGTGAAGATGATGATCGACCGGTTCGTCGCCGACACGGGCTGGCGGCCGGAGCACGTCGTGCCCGTCGCGGGCGCCTTGCGCTACACGCAGTACAACTTCTTCGTTCGGCTGCTGATGAAGCGCATCGCACGCGCGGCCGGAGGCTCGACCGACACCTCGCGCGACCACGAATACACCGACTGGAAGGCGCTGGACGATTTCGTCACGCGATTCGCCGACGAAGTGAAGGAGCGCGCGGGCGGGCACGCCCTGTAGGACATTCGGGTTTTCCCCAATAAGCGCCCCGTTCGCCTTGCTCTACGGCAAACACGCGATGCGCCGTGCGCCGATATTCGCTCTTCCGCTTCCTGAGGAGGGGCCATGGTTGCACGCACGTTGAACTGGTCGGCTATCGACAGCGACCCGCGCTTCAAGGAATTGCATCGCCGCAAGACCACGTTCCTGTGGAGCCTGATGGCCTTCTCGGTCGTCTTCTATTTCGCGCTGCCCATCGGCGCGGCCTACCTCACCGACCTCTTCAAGGTGAAGGTCTGGGGCGTCATCAACTTCGGCCTGCTCTTCGCGTTGGCGGAGTTCGTCGTCGCATGGGGCATCGCGTACGTGTACGCGCGCAAGGCCAACGCGTTCGACGCGATGGCCGAGGAAATCAACCGTGATGCGCATTCGATCGGAGCACGGCCATGACCGCGGTGAATCCCCAGTACACGTGGCTCACCTTCGCCGTGTTCGCCGCGATCATCGCGATCACGATGTACATCACGTACCGGGCCGCCAAGCGCACCAAGACGCGCGCCGACTTCTACGCGGCCGGCGGCGGCATCAGCGGCCTGCAGAACGGCTGGGCGATCGCGGGTGATTACCTCTCGGCCGCGTCGTTCCTCGGCATCGCGGGCCTCATCTCGCTCAACGGCTACGACGGCTTCATGTACTCCGTGGGCTGGCTCGTCGCCTACATCACCGTGCTGCTCGTCATCGCGGAGCCGTGCCGCAACATCGGCAAGTACACCATGGCCGACATCCTCGCCTTCCGCAACAACCCGAAGACGGTGCGGACGTTCATGGCGTTGTCCACGATCACGGTCTCGACGTTCTACCTCACGGCCCAGATGGTCGGCGGCGGCGTCCTGGTGAAGACGCTGATCGGCATCGACTACTCCGTCTCGGTCACCGTCGTGGGCGTGCTCATGCTCATGTACGTCGTCTTCGGCGGCATGGTGGCGACCACGTACGTGCAGATCGTGAAGGCGGTCCTGCTCGTGATCGCCTCGCTCGTGATGGTGATCATGGTCTGGGGCCAGTACGGCTTCAGCCTGCCCGCCTTCCTGCAGGCCGCGGTGAACGACCCCAACATCCAGGGGCGCGTCGCCTCCATGCTCGGCGACAGCGCGAAGAACATGACGGCGAGCGAGCTCGGCCAGCGCTTCCTCGAGCCCGGGCTGCTCTTCAAGAACCCGATCGACCAGATCTCGCTCGGCATGGCGCTGGTGCTCGGCACCGCGGGACTGCCGCACATCCTGATGCGTTTCTTCACGGTCCCCACCGCGCAGGCCGCGCGCAAGTCGGTGATCTGGGCGATGGCGATCATCGGCGGCTTCTACGTGCTCACGCTCTTCCTGGGCCTCGGCGCCGCGATGAAGGTCGGTCCCACCAACATCACGCTCATCGACAAGGGCGGCAACATGGCCGCGCCCCTGCTTGCGCAATACCTCGGCGGCGGGGCGAACTCGATGCTGGGCAACCTCATGCTCGCGTTCGTGGCGGCGGTCGCCTTCGCGACCATCGTCGCGGTGGTCGCGGGCCTCGTGCTCGCGGCCGCGTCGGCCATGTCGCACGACCTGTGGGTCGGCGTGGTCAAGGGCGACCATGCGACGTCCGACGAGGAAGTGCGCGCCGCGCGCATCTGCTCGTTCATCGTCGGCGTGCTCGCGATCACCATCGGCATCCTCGCGCAGGGGCAGAACGTGGCGCACCTGGTCGCGCTCGCCTTCGCGGTCGCGGCCTCCGCCAACCTGCCCGTGGTGCTCCTCACGCTCTACTGGAAGCGCTGCAACACCGGCGGCGTGGTGGCGGGCCTCGTGATCGGCACGCTCGCCGCGATCGGCCTCGTGCTCGTCTCGCCGAACATGACCTACCCGAAGGCGCTCAAGGCCGCGGCGCAGAAGGTCGTGGACGCGGCGCCGGCGAAGATCGCGAAGCTGCAGGAAGACGTGGCCGCCGCGGCCGCGGATCCGGCGGCGAAGGCCAAGGCGGACAAGGCGCTCGCCACCGCGAAGTCGGAGCTCGCGGCGAACCAGGCGACGCTGAAGAAATACGCCCACGAGGACACCAGCCTCGTCGGCCTGGAAAAGCCGCTCTTCGACCTGAGGAACCCGGGGATCATCTCCATCCCGCTCGGCTTCCTCGCGGTGTTCCTCGGCTCGCTGCTGTATCGCGACCGGCGTGCGGAGGACATGTGGGACGAGCTGTACGTGCGTTCCAACACCGGGCTCGGGCGTGCAGCCGTATCGCACTGAGCTGACCACACTCGTCGCCGGCACCGTCGCGCACCTGCGGCGGCACGCCCCGTTCGACCGCATGGAGGAGGCGCACGTGCGCCTCCTCGCCTCGCGGCTGAAGCTCGCGTATTACCCCGCCGACACCGTGATCCTCGATCACGCGATGGGCGTTCCCGCGCAGGTGTTCATCATCAAGCAGGGCGCGGTGATGGTGGGTCCCGCCGACCAGGGCGCGGCGCCCGAGATCGTGCTGCAGGAAGGCGAGTGCTTCCCGCTCGGCGCGGTGGTCGCGCACCGGCCGGTGAGCGGTGCCTATCGCGCCACGCACGACACCTTCTGCTACCAGCTCACCGCGGAAGACTTCCGGCTGGTGATGGAGCAGAGCCCGGTCTTCCACGACTTCTGCACGCGCCGCATCGCGCACATGCTGCAGCACGCGCTCGTGAACCTGCAGAGCGACATGGCGCTCAACGTGAGCCAACGCCAGCCGCTCGACCGCACCCTCGCGCAGATCGTGGCGCGCGCGCCGGTGATGTGCGAGGAGGACACGCCCATCGGCGTGGCGCTCGCCGGCATGGAGCGCGAGGGCATCGGCTCGATGCTCGTGGGACACGACGGGCGAGCCACCGGCATCTTCACGCTGAAGGACCTGCTGGCGCGCGTGGCGCTGCGCTTCGTGGACCTGTCGCGCCCGATTCGCGAGGTGATGACACCCGATCCCGTGTCGCTGCCCCACGATGCCTTCGCCTACGAGGCGGCGCTCGTGATGTCGGAGCGCGGCATCCACCACCTCGTCGTCATGAACGGCGAGCGCGTGGCGGGGCTCATCTCGGAGAAGGACCTCTTCGCGATGCAGCGCCGCGGCCTGCGGCAGGTGGGCTCCGCGATTCGCGATGCGGCCACCGTGGACACGGTCGTCGCGCTCGCGGGCGACGTTCGCGAGATGACGCGCGACCTCTTCGCGCAGGGCGTGAACGCGCAGCACCTGGTGCAGATCCTCGCGACGCTGAACGAGCGGCTGAGCCGGCGCATCATCCAGCTGGAGCTCGCCGATTCGGGCGTGGGTGTCCACGAGTTCTGCTGGATCGCGATGGGCAGCGAGGGACGCCAGGAGCGCACGCTCGCCTCGGACCAGGACAACGGCATCCTCTTCGCCGATTCCGCGGGCGACGCGGACAGGATGCGCGAGCGCCTGCTGCCTGTGGCGCGCCGCATCAACACCTCGCTCGCGCGCGCCGGGTTCACGGAATGCCGCGGCAAGATCATGGCCGGCAATCCGCAGTGGTGCATGTCGGAGACCGAATGGCGCCGCGCCTTCGCCGGATGGATCTCGGCGGGCGACCCGCGCGCGGTGCTGAACGGGATGATCTTCTTCGACTTCCGCGGGCTGTACGGCAACGTGGCGCTCGCCGATTCGCTGCGCGCCTGGCTCGCGGCGGAGGCGAGCGGCAACGAGCGCTTCCTGCGCCAGCTCGCGCAGGATGCGCTCACGAATCGTCCGCCGCTGGGCATCGTGCGCGACTTCGCCGTGGGCGACGACAAGGACCACCCGGGCACCATCGACCTCAAGATCAACGGCGCGATCCTCTTCGTGGATCCGGCGCGCGTGTATGCGCTCGCGTACGGCCTCAACCAGACCAACACGGTCGAGCGGCTGCGCGCCGCGGCCGAGCGCGGGCTGCTGGCGCACAAGGACTGCGAGGCCTGGATCGCGGCGTTCAATTACCTGCAGCACTTCCGCCTGCGCCACCAGCACGCGCAGATCGCGCGCGGCGAGACGCCCGACAACCACCTCAATCCCGACCGGTTGAACGAGCTCGACCGGCGGCTGCTCAAGGAGACGCTGCGCTCGGCGCGCAACCTGCAGCAGCGCCTGGCGCTCGATTACCAGCTCTGGCAGCGCTGAGGCGCCTGGCTTCATGGGCATCGCCGATCTCTGGCTGAAGCGCGAGGCGCTCTCGATCGACTTCGGCGACGCGTGCTTCGTGGTCGTCGACACCGAGACGAGCGGCCTCGACGTGCGCCACGACCGGCTGCTTTCCATCGGGGCCTGCATCGTGCAGGGCGGCTGCGTGTGCCTCGATCGCACGTTCTACCGGGAGCTGCACCAGGACGTCGCCAGCGGCGTGGACAACATCCTGTTGCACGGCATCGGTGCCGGCGCCCAGCTCGCCGGCGCGCCGCCCGCCGATGCGCTGAGGGGCTTCCTGGAATTCGCCGGCAGCCGCCCGATGGTCGCATTCAACGCGCCGTTCGACCACGCGTTCCTCGCGCACGATGTGCGCAGGTACCTCGGTGTCCGCTTCGCGCCCACCTGGATCGATGCCGCCGACCTCGCCAAGGCGATGTTCCCGGCCGAGGCGCAGGAGGAGAAGACGCTGGACGACTGGCTTCGGCGGCTGTCGATCCTCGGCCACGACCGCCACAACGCGCTTTCCGACGCCTACGCGACGGCGCAGTTCTTCATCGTCATGCTGGAGAAGGCGCGGCGGGAGGGCTATTCGACCGCGCGCGGGTTGCTGCGGGCGCAGCGCAACTACCACTGGCAACGCAAGCGATGAAGTGGCTCTCCTGGCGATCGGGCCTCGCGTGTCACCCCAGCAAGCGGACGAGCGTGGCCGCGAGCTCCGCCGCGTCCGCGCTGAAGAGGGGCAAGCGGTTCGCCAGGTCGATGAAAGCGGCGACGCCCATGCTGAAGGCCGCGGTGGCCGCGGCGCGCAGGTAGATGTCTGAAACCCGGCTGCCGAACACGCGGCAGCAGAGCACGGGCAGTTCCGGCCGCCGGGCATGCGCTTCGTGCACGAGCTCGAGCATGCGCGAGTCGTCGAAATCCATCGTGCAGATCACGGCATCGACGCCCTCGGTGATGCGCTGCATGGCGTCCCGCGTCGAGCTCGTCGTTACCACCGACGCTTCCGTGGGCACGATCGCGCGCAATACCTCCGCTTCGGAAGGTTCGCAGGCGATCAGCACGACGGGGTTGGCTTGCATGGAGAAGGCACCCGATGCTGCACACCATACGCCGCCAGCCTTAAACGAAACTGAAGCGCCGCACCGGCTCTGCTCGCGGGCCAGCGTGGCTGTCAACCCCGCGGCCACTCGCGCGTTAATGGCGCTGCCCATTCCTGGGCCGTCCGGGAGGCCCCGTGCTCGAATCGCTGCAGTCCGCTTTCGCATCGAACCAGTTGCTGTCCGGTGGCGCCGTCCTCGCGCTCGCCGGGATCGCCGCGATCTGGCTGCGCGAGCTGCCCGGCAAGGCGGCGGCCTGGGGAAAGCACCTGTTCGTGACGACGCTCACGGTCGACAGCCGCGACGAGATCCTCTTCCCGGCGCTGGTCGAATACATGGACAGCCGCGAGGCGCTGCGCCGCATCAACAACTTCACCGTTCGCACGGTGCGCCAGCAGAGCTCCACCTCCCAGAGCCTTCACGACGAGCTGCAGCAGGGCGGCCGGCCTGCCGCCCGGTACTCGCCCGGCGAGGGCTTCCACCTGTTCGTCCTCGACGGCCGCATCATGTGGATGAAGCGCGAGGTGCAGGTGGCGACCTCGGTCATGGAGAAGATCGCGCTGTCGACGTTCGGGCGCGACAAGCGGCCGCTGGAGGCCATCGTCAACGCCGCCATGGACCTGCGCATCGAGCGCGAGCTGAACCGCATCGCGGTCTATGTCCCCAGCCCGTACAACAACGAGTGGATGCGCGCGCGGCTCGGCAACAACCGCAAGCTCGACTCGGTCGTGCTCAAGGCCGGGCAGAAGGAAGCCATCGTCGCCGACCTGCGCCAGTTCTTCGCGGCGCGCGAGCGTTACGAGGCGCTCGGCATCCCGTGGCGTCGTGGCTACCTGCTTTACGGGCCGCCCGGGACGGGCAAGACGTCCCTGGTCACGGCGCTCGCCTCGGAGCTGTCGCTGAACGTCTGCGTGCTGAGCCTCGCCTCCCCGAACGTCACCGACGAGAAGATCGGAAACCTGCTGGCGAGCGTGCCGCGCCGCTCGGTGATCCTGATCGAGGACGTCGACGCGTTCTTCCAGCAGCGCAGCAAGGCGGACATCGGCGTCAAGGTGTCCTACTCGGGATTCATCAATGCGCTCGACGGTGTCGCGGCGCACGAGGGATCGGTCGTGTTTCTCACGACGAACCATCCGCAGCTGATCGACGATGCGGCTATCCGCTCGGGGCGCGTCGACTTCCGCCTCGAGCTCGGCTTGTGCGACCGGGACCAGCTCGAGCGGATGTTCCTCAAGTTCTTCGACGACGCGGATGCGGCCGCGCGGTTCGCGCAGGCCCTCGAGGCGGATCGCTGGTCGCCGGCCCAGGTGCAGGAGCGCCTGCTGAAGGCCGCGGCCGTCGGCGAGGCGATCGACCTGTTCCGCGACCCGGACGACAACGTGCAGCGCTTGCGGGCGGCGTGAGCCGCAGGCGGTGATGTCGCCCATCGGCGACGGCTTCGCGGTGCTAGACTTGACCGGCCGCTTTCGTGGCACGCAATATCGCGGCGCATCGTCCTTCCTCGATTGGAGGTCCATCATGAAAGCGAAAGTCGTGGGTGCCGTGATGCTGGTATCCATCTCGTCGTTGTTCCCGCCTTGGACGCTCGCCAAGGATCCACCGAAGAACACACCTCAGCAGGCCCGCATGTCCGAGTGCGCGGCGGAATCGAAGGGCATGAAGGGCGCCGAGCACAAGAAGTTCATGAGCGAATGCCTCAAGGGCAAGGACGGCGCCGCGGCGAAGCCCGCGACGCAGCAGGAGAAGATGAAAACCTGCAACGTCGAGGCGGGCAAGAAGAAGCTCAAGGGGGACGAGCGCAAGGCCTTCATGAGCGATTGCCTCAAGGGCTGACCCGGGGCTCACCTCTCGACGGGAGGGAACATGCACTGGATCTGGACGATTCTCATCGGATTCGCGGCTGGGTTGATCGCCAAGTGGATAACGCCGGGATCGGGTCCGCAGGGATTCTGGCTGACGGCGATTCTCGGAATCGCCGGCGCGCTCGCCGCGACATTCGTCGGGCAAATGGTGGGCTTCTACCCCGAGGGCCATCCGGCAGGATTCCTCGCGTCGATCGTCGGCGCCGTCGTCCTGTTGATCGGCTATCACCTCGTAACGAGGAAGCAGTAGTTGCACGAGAGCGGAAGGAGCTTGGAATGGGACTTCTCGACAGCTTGATGCAGGCCGTGGGCGGCGGCGGGGAAGCACAGCAATTCAACCAGGTCGCGCAGAGCGCGCCGAGCGACGTCCTCTCCAAGGGGCTGGCCGCCGCGTTCTCGTCGGAGCAGACACCTGCGATCGGAAGCATGGTGGCGCAGCTGTTCTCGCAATCGAGCGGCGCGCAGCAGGCAGGGATGCTGAATCACCTCATCGCTGCGCTCGGACCGGGCGTGGTGTCGGGCCTGGCAGGCGGCACGCTCGCCGGCGTGATCAAGCCCGGCCAGTCGCAGATCACCCCCGAGCAGGCGGCGCAGCTTACGCCAAAGCAGGTGGAGGACGTCGTCAACCACGCCAACGAGGTGCACCCGGACGTGGCGAGCCAGCTGGGCGATTTCTATGCGCAGCACCGGGGCCTCATCAACACGTTGGGCGGCATCGCGGCCACCGTGGCGCTGATGAAGATGAAGGATCACCTCTCGGGCAGGCCCTAGGGGGGCTTGCGTCCTGGTGCCGGTCAGCCGGGGGAATCGCGACCCCACCGCTGGAGCGCGAAACCCCCGGCCGCCTCGCTACGCCTGGCACCGCAGCCTGCCCTGCCTGACGTTCCCTCCGCGCGCTTCGAAGCCGACAGCCGGGTCCGCCGTCGAAAGCCGCCGTCGGAGGTGGTGTGGCCGCACCACCGCGATCGGCAGCCCCTTGGCATCGGGCCGGGAAGCGCCGGGCAAGCGCTTCGTCGGCGATGGTCCGGCGGCTGCGGCCTCGAGACCGCCAACCGCCGTCACCTCCCGATGCCATCGACGCAACGGTCGACCCGCTCTCATCGCGCGAGGAGGGCGGCCGCACCCGCTTCGCAATCGCGTCGCGCGCCGGCCGTGCCTGTAGAGAAGTCTCGTCAAACGCGCGCTCGCGGGCAAGGCTCCGGAAGCGGTGATTTGTCGCAGCGCGATGCGTCACGTTGTCGCGGCGCCGCCGGCGTTGGACGACAATAGGCGGATGCTCATCAATGCCGACTTCACCGAACGCGTCGTCGTGCGCCCGGGGGACGTCCCGTGGGTCGCCTCGCCCATCGCCGGCGTGGACCGGCGCATGCTGGACCGCGTGGGTGGCGAGGTCGCGCGCGCGACGAGCTTCGTGCGCTATGCGCCGGATTCGCGGTTCCCGGCGCACACGCATGGCGGAGGCGAGGAGTTCCTCGTGCTCGAAGGCGTCTTCTTCGACGAGCAGGGCGCCTATCCCGCCGGGCACTACGTGCGCAACCCGATCGAGTCGCGCCACGCGCCGTACACGAAGGAGGGCTGCACGATCTTCGTGAAGCTGCGGCAGTTCGATGCGGGCGACCGCCAACGCGTCGTGATCGATACGCGCAAGGCGGCCTGGCAGGCGGGTGGGGCGGCGGGCGTTTCGATCCTCCCGCTGCATGCCTTCGGCGAGGAGCGCGTTGCGCTGGAGCGCTGGGCGCCCGGCACCCGCATCGTCGCGCACGAGCATGGCGGCGGCGAGGAGATCGTCGTCATCGAGGGCGCTTTCGCGGACGAATTCGGCGCGTATCCCGCCGGCACGTGGATTCGCACCCCGCACGGTTCGCGGCACGCGCCGGCCAGCGAAAGCGGTTGTCTCCTCTACGTGAAGGCCGGCCATCTGCGCGAAAACGCGCGCGAACCATAGGCGAGCGCGCGCCCGACGCCTCGCGCTCATCGGCCCGCGTCGACCACCCGCGTGCGCAGCCGCCGCCAGAAGGGCGCCTCGGGATCGGGCGCATGGGCCACGACTTCCGCCGCGCGGGCGCGGTCGCCGGGCGTGATCACCGCCGGCCACAGCCTCAGGTACTCGGAGAATTCCTCGCAGCGCTCGTCGGCCTCGAGCAACCGCAGGAAATGGCTCGAAAGCCGCTGCGCCTGCTCCGGCGAAAGCTTCGCGTGCCGCAGCGCCCGGGCGAGGCGCGAGCGCGCGAAACCGGCATACGAGATGACGAGGTGCGCCTCGATGAACCGCACGGCGAGCTCGATGCAGGCGGCATCTCCCGCGCGCGCGCCATCGGCCAGGTTGTACCAGACGGCGCGGAAATCGGTCGTGCCCGCGCGGCCTTGCGACGGCCGGGGCGTGGAGCGCAGGTCGGCCGTTCCGCCGAGCGCGCGGTGCGCCTCGAGCAACGCCGGCGCTTCCCACGCTTCCGGAATGGTGTGATAGGCCTCGAACGAGAGCCGGTGCTTGCCGCCGTATTCGCCTTCGTCCGCCACCGGTCGCCCTAACGCGAAAGCATTCGAGCCAGCTCGCCGCTCGCAAGCAGCTTCTCGAGGTCCTCCGCGCCGCCGACGAAGATCCCCCGGACGAAGATCATGGGAAACGTCGGCCACCCGGTCCACATCTTCAGCGCGTTGCGGCGGCGCCAGTCGCTCAGGTAGCTGCCATAGCCGAGGTACTTGTACGGGATGCCCGCCGCATCGAGGAGCTTGCGGGCCTTCTTCGGAAAGGGGTTCTGCGCCATCCCGACGACCACGACGTCGTTGGCGGCGATGGCCTCCTGGACCTCGCGAAGGATGTCGGCGCGGTGCGTCGCGATCTTCTCGCGGATGGCGGGATGGATGTGGGGTTCGTCGAGGATCGCGCGCGCCATGGGGGCCTCCACATCGCCGGGGAAGTGCACAGCCTACTACCTCGGCGGTATGAAACGGCCATCCGCAAGATGGGCGAAAATAGCGGTTTGCCCCTGGACCAACGACCCTTCGGAAGAGGAGAGACATGAGGCTCTGGAAATGGATTCTTGCGGCGACGGCGTTTGCCGTCGCAGGCGCCGCCTTCGCGCAGAACTGGCCCACGCGGCCGATCAAGATCGTCGTGCCCTTCGCGGCGGGCGGCAGCACGGACATCATCGCGCGGCTCGCCGCCGCGCCGCTGGGCAAGGAGCTCGGGCAGCCGGTGATCGTGGAGAACGTGGGCGGCGCCGCGGGCGCGCTCGGCACGATGCAGGTGGCGCGCGGCCAGGCCGATGGCTACACGCTTGCGATCGCAACCGTGAGCACGATGATCGTGTACCCGGCCGCGCACCCGAAGCCGGAGTATTCGCTCGCCGATTTCCAGCCCATCACCAACATCGCCTCGATGCCGAACGTGCTGTCGGTCGGGCCGACGATCAAGGCGAAGGACCTGAAGGAGCTGATCGCGCTGATCAAGGCGAATCCGGACAAGTACTCGTTCGCGACCTCGGGCGTCGGCAGCATCAACCACATGCTCGGCGAGTCGTTCCAGGCCTATGCGGGCGTGAAGCTCATCCACGTGCCCTACAAGGGCTCGGGGCCCGGCATGCAGGACGTCATGGGCGGCCAGGTGGACATGATCTTCGACCAGTTCCCGTCCTCCAAGCCGTACATCGACGGCGGCAAGCTGCGCGGCATGGGCGTCATCTCGCCCAAGCGCATTCCCGGCTACGACATCATGACGATGGAGGAGGCGGGCCTGAAGGGCTTCACGGATGAGGCCTGGTACGGCCTGCTCGCGCCCGCGAAGACGCCGCCGGACGTCGTGAAGAAGCTGGGCGAGGCGATGAAGAAGGTCGAGGCCGATCCCGACTTCCGCGCGAAGATCGAGAAGGTCGGCGCGCGCCCGGTCGGCAACTCGCCCGCGGAATTCAAGGCGCAGATCAACCAGGAGATCGAGCGCATGAAGAAGCTGGTGAAGGAACGCAACATCCAACTGAAGGATTGAAAGAGAGCCATGGGAAAAGACGACCTGCGCAACGCCAAGTACGTGATCGACATCGCCACCCCTTCGCTGCCTGTGGAGGGGAGCGATGCGCGCTTCCCGGTGGGGCGCATCTACTGCGTCGGCCGCAACTACGCCGAGCACGCCCGCGAGATGGGGCATGATCCCGACCGCGAGCCGCCGTTCTTCTTCATGAAGGCGGCGAACTCCATCGTGGAGAGCGGCTCGACGATCGCGTATCCCGTCGGCACGAAGGACGTGCACCACGAGATCGAGATGGTCGTGGCCATCCACAAGGGCGGCAGGAACATCCCCGTCGAGAAGGCGCTCGAGCACGTGTGGGGCTACGCGGTCGGCCTCGACATGACGCGCCGCGACATCCAGGGCGAGGCGAAGAAGATGGGGAGGCCCTGGGAGATGGGCAAGAGCTTCGACCAGTCGGCGCCGATCTCGGCGCTCAAGCCCGCGAGCGCGATCGGGCACCCGGCGAAGGGCGCGATCTGGCTCAAGGTGAACGGCCAGGTGAAGCAGCAGGGCGACCTCGCGATGCAGATCTGGAGCGTGCCCGAGCAGATCAACTACCTGTCCAACCTCATCACGCTGCAGCCGGGCGACCTCATCTTCTCCGGCACGCCGGCCGGCGTCGGCCCCGTCAAGGCGGGCGACAAGCTCGAGGGGCACGTGGACGGCGTGGGCGACCTGGTGGTGACGTACCGGGCGTAAACGAGCAGCAGGAAGGCGGCGAAGCCCAGCGCTTCGCCCGCCACCACGTCGCCCAGCCAGTGGACGCCGAGGTACAGGCGGCTCACGCCGACGGCCGCGGCGACGATCCACGCGCCGGCCATGGCGAGCCGCGCGAAGGCGCGATGCCGCTCGCGCGTGAAGAGGAAGGCGAGCGAGGCGTAGAACGCCATCGCGAGCGCCGCATGCCCGCTCGGGAACGAGTACAACCGCCCCGTGGGACGCACGCGGTCGAAGAGCATCTTCAGCTCGGTCGAAAGCAGCGCCGCGGCGAACACGCATCCCGCGAGCAGCACGGCATCGCGGGGACGCTGCGCCGCCAGCAGGGCGAGCGTCGCGAGCGCGGTGGCGGCGGCCACGAAGTTCGAATCGCCGAGCAGCGTGATCGCGCCGAAGAGCCCGCGCATCGCCGGCGTCTGCGCCTCGCGGAACCAGCCCAGCACGCGGGGATCGAGCGGCGTGCCGGGGCCTTGCGCGACCAGCCCGAAGATCGCGGCGCAGATCGCGATGCCGGCCAGCAGCGGCACGCGCGGCGCGCTCATGGCAGCCACCGCTCGACCACGAAGGCCGCGAACACCAGCACCGCCCCGACCGAGAGCACGAGCACGGCCGCCGCGGCGCAGTCCTTCGCCACTTCGAGGTCCGGGTGGAATTCCGGATGCAGGCGGTCGATCACGCGCTCGAGCGCCGTGTTCAGGAGCTCCATCGCGGGGACGAGCACGGCGAGCAGGATGAATAGCGCCCACCAGATCGGCGGCGCGCGCACCGCGGCGGCGAAGACGAGGATGGCGGCGGCGGCCGCGAGCTGCCAGCGGAAGCTCGATTCGCCTCGCCACGCGGCGGCCAGGCCGTTCCAGGCGAAGCGCAGCCTTTCACGAAAGGGACGGTTCTTCTTGCGCATGTCGGGTCAGCGTGCCGAGGCCTGTGGCGATACCGTACCCGAAAGCAGGGGGGCGAGGTCGCGCTCGAGGAACAGCGCCAGGCCGCCGCGGTTGAGGTGGTCGCTGTCGAAGTAGAACCCCGGCTCGCCCATCGCCTGCGAGAAATCGCGCAGCTCGATGCCACGCGGGGCGAGCACCGCCGCCAGCGCCTCGTCGAACACGTCCTCGTCGGGGAGCTTGCGCCGGAACGCATCGGGCAAGGGCATCTTCACGACCACGACCTGCATGCCCTGTGCGCGCGCGAAATCGAGCAGGTCGGCGAGCTCGCCCAGGTAGCGCTCGCGCAGGGCCGGCGTGAGGCCATCCGGATAGAGATACTGGATGCGCTTGGCGACCGCGCTCGACGACGAGCGATAGACGCGCTCGAACTGCGCTTCGCCTTCCCATGCGTCGCGCGCGAACCGGTCGCGGTCGTTCACCTTCGAGAACCCGCTCACGTAGTCGAGCAGCGCCGTCGCCTCCACGCCTTCGTGGCGGACGTATTCGTACAGGTGCATCGCGACCCGCGGCGAGAAGGGCGTGCGCCGCAGCAGCTTCGCGTCGCCGAAGCGCTCCTCGTTCCAGCGCGGGGAGTAGAAGGCGAACGAGTCGACCACGTAGAGCACGCGGCGCGCGCGGTGCGAGCGCGCGAATTCCTCGAGCACGAAGCGCTGGTACAGCGGTCCCGTGCCCTGGGCGGCGAGATTCATCACGCGCTGCCCGCTGGCCCGCTCGATCTCGCCGGCGAAGGCCGCGAAATCGAGCGTCATCGCGTGCGAGGCGCCGAGGATCACCCAGTCGTATTCGTGCGCCGCGGCGGTGGCGATCTTGTAGAGCGGGTTCGATTGCCCCGTGCGGTAGACGAGGCGGTCGGCCGCGACATACACGGCGGCATACATCAGCACGCCGAGCAGCGCGAAGACGATTGCGGATCGCAGCACGCGGCGCATGGCTAGAACTGCATGTAGATGAACTCGCGGCCCTGCCAGCGTCCGAAGAGCAGGAGCGCGAAGACGGCCGCGTAGGCGCAGCCCCAGCGAAGCGCTGCGGGCGCGGCCGCGAGCCGCTGGAAGATGGAGCGCCGTTCGTCGATCACCTCGATCGCGACGAGCGCCGCGATGAGCGCGAAGCCGGTGTAGTGCTCGGCGGTGAACGGATACAGCGGCACCAGGACCGGGTACTCGCCCGCGTGCATGACGATCTTGCGCGCGATGACCCACGCATCCTGCAGGCTCTTCGCGCGGAAGAGGATCCACGCCGCCGCGATCAGGTGGAAAGTGAGCAACACGCGCATCAGGGTAAGCGCGCCGTTGTCGCGCAGCGCCGGGAAGCGTTCGCCGATGGCGCGCCACAGCGGCCGGGTCGCGACGGCCCCCCACAGGTACAGGCCGTTCACCACGCCCCAGGCGACGAAGGTCCATCCCAGCGTGCCGTAGCCGAGCCCCGCGTGCCACAGGCCGCTCGCGACGAACACGATCATGAGGTTCAGGTACGTGCGCACGCGCCCCGCGCGGCTGCCGCCCAGCGGGATGTACAGGTAATCGCGGAACCAGCGGCCGAGCGAGATGTGCCAGCGCTCGGCCCAGAATTCGCCCGGCCCGCGGGAGAGATACGGGCGGCGGAAGTTCTCCATGAGCGGCAGGCCGAACAGCAGCGACACGCCGATCGCCATGTCCGTGTAGCCGGAGAAGTCGCAGTAGATCTGGAAGGCGAAGAAATACACGCTCACCAGCAGCTCGACGGGCGAGGCGTAGGCGGCGATGTTGAACGCGCGGTCCACGACGGGCGCGAGGTTGTCGGCGATGAGCACCTTCTTCACCAGGCCCCACAGGAAAAGCTGGGAGCCGAGCACGACTTGCTCCGGCGTGGGCCGCAGCGCCTCGCGAAGCCGCGGCAGGAACGTCGTGGCGCGCTCGATGGGCCCGGCGAGGAGCTTCGGGAACCACGCGAGGTACAGCGCCTCGTGGCCGGCGGGCGCCGCGGGCAGCTGGCGCCGGAACGCATCGATCGCGAGCGCCGCGGCCGCGAACGAGTAGAAGGAGTATCCCGAAGGAAAGCCGAGCAGCCGCGCCGCGGGAAGCGATCCCAGGATGAGCGCCAGCGCGATGCCGAGCGTCCAGGCGCGCGCGGCGCGGCCTTCGAGGCGTTGCAGCGCACGCGCCGCCACGATCGCCACGACGCAGACCGACGCGAGGTACGCGAGGTTGGCCGGCCTCGCGTAGCCGTAGAAGACCGCGCTCGCCAAGAGCAGCACCCACCAGCGGTGGCGCGCCGGCGCGGCGGCGAAGGCCGCGAGCGCCAGCGGAAGGAAGACGAGGAAGCCGAGCGACGTGAACAGCATCGCGCGGCCTCGCCGCTAGTACGTGGCGCCGCCCGCGCGCAGCTCCTCGGGAACCTGGTCGATGGGAATGGCCGCGTTCACGATGAGGTAGTTCGCGAGGGCGTCGCGTTGCTGCGGCGAGAGCTTGATCTGCACATGGCTGGGCTTGCTCATGGTGCCCAGCCACGCCGTCTTGGAACGGTCCTGCGTCACGACCACCGTGACGATGTGGCAGCCCTGGCAATAGTTCAGCACGAAGTCGCGACCGTCGGGCGGCAGGACCTTCTCCCAGTTGGCCTTCGCCGGATCGGCGGGCACCTGTGCCGCGGCGAGCGGCATGTTCGCCGCGAGGTAGTCGGAGAGCGTGCGCCGCTCGCGATCGTCGAGGCTCTTCACCGCGGGGAGCGTCTTCTCGCGCGCCTTCAGCTCCGTCATCCACTCCGGCGACGAGCGTTTCGCGGTGAGGATCGCGCGGACGTCGTCGGCGGGAGCCCGCGTGGCGAACACCTTCATGAGCAGCGTGCGGCCGCCTTGCGGGACGAAGTCGAAGACGTCGGCCGCGGGCTTGGATGCCGCGAATGCCGCCGCAGCGAATGCGAGCAGCGCGGCGAGGAGCAGTCGGGTGCGCATGGTCAGAAGCGAAGGTCTTCGGGGACGTCCGCGACCTTCATCGGCATGTTGAGGGCCGCGTAGCGCGCGAACTCCTCGCGCTGCTGCGGGCTGAGCTTCATCTGCCGGTGGAAGGGCGACAGGAAGATGTTGCGCCAGCCCTGCGCGTCCCGCGACTGCGTGAGGTAGCTCGTGAAGAGCGAGTGGCACGACTGGCATTCGTTGATCGCGAGCTCGCGCCCGTCGGGCGGTAGCCGGGCGACGAGGTCGTCGCTTGCCGCGGGCGCGCCGGCGAGCGGCATGTTGCCCGCGAGGTAGGCGGCGAGCGTGGCACGCTCCTTCGGCGACAGGTCGGGGAACGCCGCTTGCCATTCCGGCTCGGTCTTGCGCGATTGCACGACCTCCTGCAACCTCGCCTGCTTGCCGGGCGCGCCGAGCTCCTTCACGAGCAGCGCGCGTCCTCCCGGGGGCATGAAATCGAAGCTCTGCGCCCCCGCCGGCAGGGCGAAGAAGAGCAGCGCCACCGCCACGACCGCCGCGATGGCGGCCCAGATGAAGATGTCGCGGCGGCTCATGGCGTCATCCCGAGCCGTGCGCGAGGCGGTCGCCGAAGCGGAAGACCGGCACGGAGATCTCGGCCGCGGCGCGGTCGGCCGGGAAGCCGTCGCCGCGCAGCAGGTCGAGCACCATCACGGTCTGGTCGTCGAAGTACTGCGCGCCGCAACCGCGGCACACCAGCGCGGGAATGCCCTCGACCACCACCAGCCGCTCGCCCTCGAAGAAGGCACTGCGGACGGTATCGGACACGAGGTCCGACCCGCCGCATTGCCCGCACGCCGCAGGGGCGCTCCCTTCCCACTCCAATGCGCTCATGCCACGAGCTTCTTCGCGGCGGCCACGACGTGGTCGGCGTTCGGCTTCATCCAGAGGAACATCTCGGGCGCGGCGGGCGGAGGCGCATCGGGGAATGCGACGCGCTTGAAGCGCGCGCCATCGACGTTCTCCGCGACGCGCGCGATCACTTCGGCGCCCGGGCAGAGCGTGTAGTACGACTGGTCCACCGTGAGCAGCCGCTTCGTCTTCTGCACGGATTTCACGAGCGTCTCGGTGTCCATGGGCTTGAGGCTCCTCAGGTCGATGACCTCGGGCTTCATGCCCTGCGCCTTCAGCTTCTCGGCGGCCGCCAGCACCTCGGGCATGCCGCCGCCCGAGCCCACGATGGTGATGTCACTGCCCTCCATGCGCACCGCCGCCTTGTCGAGCGGCACCGTGTACGCCTCGTCGGGCACGTCCTCCATCAGCTCGCGCAGCCCCGCCGGGTACAGGTACACGACGGGGTTCGGGTCGCGGATGGCGGCGTGCATCATGCCCTTCGCATCCTTCGGCGTGGAGGGGATCACCGTCTTCACGCCGGGGATGTGCGCGTAGTAGGTGTCGATCTCGTAGTCGGAGTGCTGCCCCGCGAAGCCCGGCGTCTGCCCGGTCATCTCTAGCAGGAACACCACCGGCATCGACGCCCTGCCGCCCGTCATCGAGCGCAGCTTGCCTGCATGGTTCTGGATGATCTGGAAGCACATGCAGTTGCCCTGGTACGGGATGTAGGTCACCGCCTTCGATCCCGCCAGCCCGGCGCCGAGCGTCGCGGCGGCCATCCACATCTCGTCGATGCCCGTGTTCACCACGCGCTTGCGCGTGAATTCCTTCTCGAGGTTGATCACCGGCTTGCCGGGGGTCGCCGCGACCGGCGGCGTGAGCTCGAAGATCCACAGCATGTTCGGATCCTGGCGCATCTCGTACTGCACCGCCTCGAGGACGGAGTACATCCAGCTCTTGCGTGCCATGTGTCTCTCCTCTCAGCCGAATTGGCGGGGCGCCACGCTGCCCTCGACGAAGACGTTCTTCAGCCCGTCTTCCGGCTTGCAGAACGGCTGCTGGTCGGCATAGGCGAACGCGGCGATCGCTTCCTGCTTCGCGGCCGCCTCGATCTCCATCGCCTTGTCCATGGTGAGCACGCCCCAGTTCACGAGCGTGTTCCTCATGATGTCGCACGGGTCGCGTTGCATCCACGCGCGCAGCTCGCGCTCGGGACGGAAGGTCGAGATCGCGAGCGGGTCGTAGCCGAATGCGCCCAGCTCGCCGGGCTTCGCGCCCGGGGCGCCCCAGTGGTTGTAGTAGCGATAGGTCTTCGCCTCGATGAGCGTGGGGCCTTCGCCCGCGCGCGCGCGCTCGACCGCGGTGCGCGCCGCGTTGTACACCTCGATCGGCGACTGCCCGTCCACCACGACGCCCGCGATGCCGTACGTGTGCGCCGCGTCCGCGATGTCCTTGAGCGGGCACGAGTGCGAGTAGTGCGCGTACTGGTGGTACAGGTTGTTCTCGAGCACGTAGATGAACGGCAGCTTGAGCAGCGTCGCGTTGTTGAGCGCGGCGTGGAAGTGCGGCGTCGCGTACGTGCCGTCGCCGCCGAAGTTCACCACCACCTGCCTGCTGCCGCGCGCCTTGATGGCGAACGCCGAGCCGGTCGCGATCACGGGGCCCGGGCCGATCATGCCGTCCGCGCCCATGAAGCCGACGTCGGGATCGGACAGGTGCATCTCGCCGCCGTAGCCGCCGTTGAGCCCGGTCGCGCGGAAGTCGTTCTCCGCGGCGATCTTCTTCATGTCCACGCCCTTCGCGATGGCGTGGCCGGTGGGACGATGGGTGCTGTAGACGAGGTCGGCCTTCAACGGCCCGCCCTCGTTCACGAGCGCCGCGCAGACGCCGGCGGCGACCGCCTCCTGCCCGGCATAGAAGTGGTTGTAGCCGCGATACTTCGGATCGGTGAGCATCTTGTCCGCCATCGTCCGCTCGTGCCAGCGGATGCGGCAGATCGTTTTCAGCATGCCTACGAGCTTGTCGTTCGACAGGTCCTTCGCCCAGTAGCCGAGCTCGCCTTCGGCGCGCGCCATGGTGGCGCGTGCCGAATAGATGGCGGCGCCGGCGAGGCCGACCGTTTTCAGGAAGTCGCGCCGGCTTTCGGAATGGACAGGATCGTCGCGGGCGGGGGCAGCTGCGTTGCGCGATTCGGATTGAGCCATGGCTTCTCCTTTCGACGCTGGACCGCGATTCGAACGAGCGTAGGCGTTCCGGATGGCGGCAGGTTGACTACTGTCAAGGGGATTCCGTTTATGCGTGGTAATCGGCCGGCGCGGTCAGCCGGAGCCGGTGAATTCGCGCGCGATCCACCGTCCGACCTGATCGTATGCGGCCTCGATCTCCTTGCGCGCTTCGGCGGGATCCGCGAACCATTCGTCCACGCTGCGCGAGGACTTCGACGCGTGCTGCAGCGTCGCTTCGTTCAGCACCTCGCCCTTCGCCGTCACGGTGCGCCACTTCACTGCGAGGGTGAATTCCTGGCGCCCGTGCAGGCACGCCATGCCGCCTTCGATGTGGCGGATCCCGACGACGGCGTCGTGGCCTTCGCCCGAGGCGCTCGCGCACTCGGGGCGCGGCGCCTTCAGGCCCGCTTCGATCGCGCGCTTCATCGCATGCGCGTCCGCCTCCTGCAGCAGCCGCTCGAAATCGGCATCCGCGGTCGGGTGCCGGGCGTTCGCGGCTGCGCACGAGGTTCCATAGCCGGCGCCGACGATGAGGCCGATCGGCGCTGCGATGATCGCGCCGTAGCCGAAGCCGAGTCCCGCGACGAATCCCTGGCCGGCTCCGGAGAGCGTTCCGGCCCCGCTCGCAAGGCTGTTGGGGCGGAAGGCCACGCGTTCGAACTTCTCATCGACCTGGATGCGGCAAGCTCGCGCCCGGTCTTCCGGCCAGATCCGGGGATTGGCGCAGCTTGCGAGCACCATCGCGACACAAACCAGCGCACGACGCCACATGGGTGACTCCCGATGTGCAGTGCCCCCGCGCATGACTGTAGGCGAAGCGGGAAGGCGCGCGGTGTCGTGCGTCAATCCGGGCTCTTTGGCGCAGTGCAGCAATCGGCGCCCGGGCTTCGGGGCTGCACGCGCGCATGATGCGGCGCATGGGCGCGTGTTCCGGGCAGGGATGGGAATGCGCGCCCGGGCTGTTCAAGGTTCGAGTCGCAGCGCCCTTCCACCCGTGACCCAGGAGAACCCGAATGTCTTGCACGCGCTTTCCCGTAGCCGCATTGCTCGCCTCCATGCTCGCCGCCGCCCCGCTCGCCCTGGCGCAAGCGCCCGCGCCGTCCAATCCCCTCGATGCGGTTCCCGACACGATGCCCTTCGACGTGCCGTACGGCGCGCCCATCGCCCTCGACCGGGCCAAGGGCCTGGTCGACGCGGCCGTGGCCGAATCGAAGAAGCGCGGCTGGAAGATGAACGTCGCGGTGGTCGATTCCGGCGGCAACCTCGTGACCTTCCAGCGCATGGACGGCGCGCAGCTCGCCTCGATCTCGATCTCGGAGCACAAGGCCCGTGCGGCCGTGAAGTATCGCCGCGAGACGAAGGCCTTCGAGAACGCGATCCAGGTGAGCAACTTCCATTACATCGCCACGCTCGACGACGTGATCGCTTCGCGCGGCGGCATTCCCCTCGTCGAGGGCGGCCGGATCATCGGCGCCATCGGCTGCTCCGGGGGCACCGGCTCGCAGGACGAGGTCGTCTGCAAGGCCGCGGCCGCAACGGTCAAGTGACGCGGCGGGGCGATCCGCGCTTCATCGGCGTTTGACCCGGCAGCCCCGGCTGCGATACAAAGCGCGGGTCGCTCTTTCACGAGGAGGCAGGTCTTGATCTCGCGGCGTTGCTGGTCGTTCGTGTTCCTCGTGGCCTTCGCATGCGCGGCGCTCGCGCAGGCGCCGGAGGCCTACCCGGTCAAGCCCATCAAGTTCATCCTGCCGTTCCCGCCGGGCGGCGGCACCGACATCCTCGGGCGGATCATCGCCGAGCGCATGACGACCGACCTCGGCCAGCCGGTCGTGATCGAGAACCGCGGCGGAGCGGGCGGCAACGTCGGCGCCGAGGCGGCCGCGCGGTCGGCGCCCGACGGCTACACGATCGTGATCGTCGCGCCGTCGCTCGCGATCAGCCCGAGCCTGTACTCGAAGCTCAACTACGATCCGGTCAGGGATTTCGCGCCGATCAGCCTCGTGGGCTCGGTGCCGAACGTGATGGTCATCAACCCGGACGTTCCCGCGAAGGACCTGAAGGAATTCATCGCGCTCGCGAAATCGAAGCCGGGCGGCATGAACTTCGGCTCCGGCGGCCCGGGCACGTCCAACCACCTGGCCGGCGAGCTCTTCAACATCGAGGCGGGCGTGAAGCTGGTGCACGTCCCTTACAAGGGCGTGAACCTCGCGATGAACGACGTGATCGCGGGACAGGTGCAGATGGTGGTCATCGGCCTGCCGGCGGCGCTTCAATTCATCAAGAGCGGGCGGCTGCGCGCGCTGTGCGTGATCAACCCGACGCGCCTGCCGGCGATTCCCGACGTGCCCACCGCGGCCGAGGCGGGATTGCCCAACTACGAAGTCACGACGTGGTACGGCATCCTCGCGCCGGCGGGGACGCCCAGGCCGATCGTCGCGAAGCTGAACGCGGAGATCGTGCGCGTGATGCGCGCGCCGGACCTGCAGGAGCGCTTCGCCGCGACGGGAACCGAGCCGCGCACCAGCACGCCCGAGGAATTCGCGGACTTCATCAAGCAGGAGATCGCGAAATGGGGCAAGGTGGTGCGGCAGGCGGGATTGAAGGCCGACTGAACGACAACCGGGAGGAAGAATTGGCTGCTCGCAAGATCAACCGCCAGGACATGGCCGCGGCGGCGGAGAAATACAAGAACTGGGGCAAGTGGGGGCCGGACGACGAGATCGGCACGCTCAACCACGTGAAGCCCGAAGACATCGTCGCCGCCGCGCAGCTCGTGCGCAAGGGCAAGGTGATCTCGCTCGCGCTCAACTTCGACCACACCGGCCCGCAGGGCGCCAAGAGCAAGTATCCCTCGATGGGGCGCGTGAACCCGGTCCACACCATGCTGCGCACGGGCACCGACGCCTATTCGGGCGTGCTCGACCATCGCGGCATCCGCGCGGCCGACGACATGGTGGTGATGCCGCTGCAGTGCGGCACCCAGTGGGACGGCCTGGGCCACGTGTTCTACGAGAACTCCATGTGGAACGGCTACGACTGCCGCAACGTGACCTCGGCCGGCGCGCAGAAGTGCGGCATCGAGAAGACGAAGAACCGCATGGTGGGCCGCGGCGTGTTCCTCGACGTGGCGCGCGCGCTCGGCAAGGAGGTCCTCGAGGACGGCTACGGCATCACGTGCGCTGACCTCGACATGACGGCGAAGAAGCAGGGCGTGCAGCCGAAGCGCGGCGACTTCGTGATCGTGCGCACCGGCCAGATGGAAGCCAAGATCAAGGCCGGAAGCTGGGACGGCTATCCGGGCGGCGATGCGCCGGGCTTCGCGTTCGAGACGCTCGAGTGGATCAAGCGCACCGAGCTCGCGGCGCTCGCGAGCGATACGTGGGGCTGCGAGGTGCGGCCCAACGAGACCGAGCCGGGCATCAACCAGCCCTGGCACTGGATCACCATCCCGATGATGGGCATGACGATGGGCGAGATCTTCTACCTGAAGGACCTCGCCGACGATTGCGCGGCCGACGGCGTGTACGAGTTCCTGTTCGTCGCGCCCTCGTTGCCCATCACCGGCGCCGTGGGCTCGCCGACCAACCCGCTCGCGATCAAATAGGGAAGGGCACATGGCGAAGATGACGGGCGCGCAGGCCCTGGCGGACCTGCTCGCGGGTTACGGCGTGACGCACGTGTTCATGGTGCCCGCGGTGCTGCGGCGCACTTTCGCGGAGCTGGAGTACCGCACGGCCATCAAGCGGCTGCACGTGCACGGCGAGAAGGCCGCGGCGTACATGGCCGACGGCTATGCGCGCGCGTCGGGGCGGCCCGGCGTGTGCATGGCGCAGGTGGTGGGCGCGCTCAACCTCGCGGCGGGGCTTCGCGATGCCTGGCTCGCGCACTCGCCGGTGATCGCGTTCACGGGCGGGCGCGATCCGAAGACCAAGTTCCGCAAGGTCTACCAGGAGGTGGACGACGTGCCGTCGTTCGAGCCCGTCACGAAGTGGAACGCGACGGTCGATTCGGTGGAGCGCATCCCCGACATGGTGCGGCAGGCATTCCGCGTCGCGGTCACCGGCGGCCCGGGTCCCGTGCACCTGCAGTTCCGCGGCAACGAGGGGCAGGTGGACCAGGAGGAGCTGGAGTTCGACGGCATCGCGGAGAAGCAGTTCGCGCAGGTGCCGCCGTTCCGTCCCGAGCCCGACGCGGCCAGCGTGCGCGCCGCGCTGAAGCTGCTGCAGGAAGCGCAGAAGCCCATCATCGTCGCGGGCGGCGGCGTGCGCGCCTCCGGGGCCGCGCGCGAGCTCGTGGCCCTCGCGGAGAAGCTGCAGGTTCCCGTCGCGACCTCGCTCAATGCGAAGGACGCCATCGCCGCGAGCCATCCGCTCTGCGTGGGCGTGGCCGGGACGTATTCGCGCGAGAGCGCGAACCGCGCCGTGGCGCAGGCGGACCTCGTGTTCTTCGTGGGCACCGAGGCGGGCGGCATGACCACGCACTTCTGGGCCGTGCCGAAGATCGGCGTGCCCGCGATCCAGCTCGACATCGATCCCGCGGTCATCGGGCGCAACTATCCCGTGAAGGCCGGCATCAACGGCGACGCGCGGGTCGCGCTCGCGCGCATGGTGGCGGAAGCGGACGGCGCCACGGCCGCGGGCCGCAAGCCGTGGCTCGCGGCGGTGCGGCAGGTATGTGACGAATACGCCGCGAAGTATCGCGAGGCCTTCGCCTCCGATGCGTCGCCGATCCGGCCCGAGCGCATCTGCCACGAGCTCTCGAAGCATGCGCCCGACGACGCGATCGTCGTCGTGGACACGGGGCACGCCGGCATGTGGATGGGCGGCATGTTCGACGTGAAGGCGGGCCAGCAATACCTGCGCAGCGCCGGCCACCTGGGCTGGGCGTTCCCTGCCGGGCTGGGCGCCAAGTGCGGCTGTCCCGAGCGTCCCGTCATCACGTTCACCGGGGATGCGGGCTTCTGGTACCACATCGCCGAGATCGAGACGGCGGTGCGCTGGAAGATCAACGCCGTCACGGTCGTGAACAACAACGGCGGCGGCAACCAGTCGATGCGCGGCTTCGACCGCGCCTACGGCGGCAAGCAGACGCAGAAGGGCCGCGAGCTGTGGACCTTCAATGCGACGAACTTCGCCCGCATCGCCGAGGACATGGGCGCGCTCGGCATCCGCGTCGAGAAGGCCGCGGATTTTCCCGCCGCGCTCGCGCAGGCGCTCGCCGCGAATCGCCCGGCGGTGATCGACGTCGTCACGGACATCGAGGCGGTGGCTCCCACGGCAGTCAGCTGAGGAGGAAACGATGAAACGACTGGCAACGATGCTGGCGGCGGTGGCGATGCTGGCACCGCTCGGCGCCCTCGCGCAGGCCTATCCCACGAAGCCGGTGCACATCATCGTGGCGTTCGCGCCGGGCGGGCCGGTGGACGTGGTCGCACGCCTCGTCGCGACCCGCATGCAGGAGGCGCTCGGAGAGCCGGCCGTGGTGGAGAACCGCCCGAGCTCCTCGGGCAACCTCGGCGCGCAGGTGGTCGCCAATGCAGCACCCGACGGCTACACCATCCTCGCCACCTCGAGCGCGTTCGCGGTGAACGTGACGCTCTTCTCCAACCCCGGTTACGAGGCGAAGCAGTTCACGCCGATCGTGCAGGCGGCCACGCAGGCGAACGTGATCGTGGTGAACTCCGAGTTCCCCGCGAAGACGCTCGCCGAGCTGCTCGAGCTGGCGAAGACGCAGAAGCTCGCGTACGCATCGCCGGGAACGGGCACGACGCCGCACCTGACCGGCGAGCACATCTTCCGCGCCATCTCGAAGCTCGACGTCGTGCACGTGCCGCACAAGGGCGCCGGCCCCGCGGCCTCCGCTGTCGTCTCCGGCCAGCCGCCCATCGGGTCGCTCGCGGTGACCGCGCCGCTGCAGTTCATCCGTTCCGGCAAGCTGCGCGCGCTCGCGATCTCGCAGGCGAAGCGCCATCCGCTGCTGCCCGACGTGCCGACCTTCACGGAGCTGGGCTATCCGATCGAGGAGTACACCTGGGTCGGCTTCTTCGCGCCCGCGGGCACGCCGCCCGAGATCGTGAGGAAGCTGAACGATGCCATCAACCGCGCGCTCAAGGCTCCGGATGTCCGCGAGCGCCTCGAGGCGCTCACGTTCGAGCCCGTCGGCGGCACGCCGCAGCAGTTCTCGGAATACGTCGCCAGCGAGATCACGAAATGGGGCGACGTCGTGAAGCAGACCGGCGCGAAGGTGGACTGAGCGATTGCGGCCCGCGGGCAGGCCGATGCGGGCCGCGCGACTGGCATCGCTCGTGGCCGCGTGCGCATGCGTCGCGGCCGCGGCGGCCGATTTCGAGATCCGCTCGCCGGCCGTGGACGTGCGCGAGCTGGAGCTCGACTACAAGCTCGCCGCCGCGCGCGACCACGCGCGCTCGCACGTCGTCGAGCTCGAATACGGCGTGAACGAATGGTGGTCGCCCGCGGTGGAGGGCGAGTGGGTGCGCGACCCGGGCGCCGGCGGCAACAGCCGGTTCGAGGCCACGACCTTCGAGAACCGCTTCCGGCTGTCGCCGCGTGGCGCGCGGTGGGGCGATCTCGGGCTCTTCGTCGAGGTCGAGCGCGGTGCGGGCCGGGGGCCGCATGCGCTGCGCGCCGGCCCGATGCTGCGCGTGCGCATGGGGCCCACCACGAGCCTGCTCAACGTCTTCGCGGTGCGCGAGCGCGGCGCCGGATCGCGCAATGCCACGGCCTATACCTACGCATGGCAGACACGCTGGAACCTGTCGGAGCGCCTGCAGCCCGGTTTCGAGATCTACGGCGGCGCGCTCGAGGCGGGCGTCGCATCGCCGAAGCGCAGGCTCGGCGGGCCGGTGCTGTTCGGCGTGCTCGACATGCCGGGCGCGCAGGACGTGCGCTACGAGGTGGGCTACCTGCGCGCGCTCGACGCGCAGGCCGTGCGCGCGACGTTCAAGCTGCTGGTGGGTTACGAGCGCACGTTCTGAGGCGCGGCGCGCGTTACTTGATCCCCGCCTGCATGAAGGACTGCATGAACTGGCGCTGGAAGAGCAGGAAGGCGACCAGCAGCGGCGAGACCGCCATCAGCGTGCCGGCGCTGATCACCGCCCAATCGACGCCCGACTCGGGCGCGCCGAAGATCGCGAGCCCCACGGTGAGCGGCCGCGTATTCACCGAGTTGGTGATCACCAGCGGCCACAGGAAGTTGTTCCAGTGGTAGCTCACGGAGACGAGCGCGTACGCGAGATAGGTCGGCCGCGCGAGCGGCACGTACACGCGCCATAGCACGCCCAGCATCGAGCACCCCTCGACGCGGGCGGCTTCCTCGAGCTCGCGCGGGATGGTCTTGAACGTCTGCCGCAGCAGGAAGATGCCGAAGGCGCTCGCCATGTACGGCAGGCCGATGCCGAGGATCGTGTCGACGAGCCCGAGCCTCGCCATGGTCTTGTAGTTCTCGACGATCAGCACCTCGGGCATGACCATGAGCTGCACGAGCACCAGGCCGAAGGCGACGTCGTGGCCCGCGAAGTCGAAGCGCGCGAATGCGAAGCCCGCCAGCGTGCAGAGCACGAGCTGCGCGCACAGGATCATCGTGACCAGCATGACGGTGTTCACGAAGTGGCGCGGGAAAGGCGCGTAGGTCCAGGCCTTGCGGAAGTTGTCGAGGGTGAGGGGCGCGAGCGGGTCGAAGTGCGTCGCGAGCGCGGCGGGGTGCACCGCCGCCCAGGACGCGTACGCAAGCGGCGCGATCCACACCAGCGCCAGCAGCCACGCGGCGGCGGTTTCCAGCAGGGGCAGGTCGCGGCCGGGCAGCCTCATCGGTAGTGCACCCGCTTCTCGACGAGCTGGAACTGCGCGATCGCGAGCGCGGCGAGCAACACCAGCAGCACCACCGTGAGCGTCGAGGCGTAGGCCGTGTCGAAGAAGCTGAACGCCACCTGGTAGATGTAGTAGAGCAGCAGGTTGGACGCGTTGTCCGGGCCGCCCTTGGTGAGGATGAACAGGTGGTCCACGAGCTTGAACGAGTTGATCGTCGCGTTCACGAGCACGAAGAGCGTCGTGGGCATCAGCAGCGGAAAGGTCACGCGGCGGAAGAAGTACCACCGCGAGGCGCCCTCGATCTTCGCCGCCTCCTGCAGCTCCGGCGGCAGCGATTGCAGCGCCGCGAGGTAGAAGATCATGAAGAACCCGGCCTCCTTCCAGATCGTCATGATCGCCATCGCGGTCATCACGCTGTGCGGGTCGCCGAGCCAGTTGTGGCTGCGCACGCCGAACATCCCGAGGAACTGGTCCAGCAGGCCGATCTGCGGCGTGTAGAAGAAGAGCCAGAGGTTCGCCACCGCGATCATCGGAAGGATCGTCGGCGTGAAGTAGCTCATGCGCACCAGCGCGCGCGCCGGCAGCCGGTCGTTCACCCATATCGCCATGAGCATCGCGAGCGCCATCGAGGTCGGGATCGTGCCGATGGCGAACGCGATGTTGTTGCCGAGCACCTGCCAGAAGATCGGGTCGTCGCCGAGCGCGGCGTAGTTCGCGAGGCCGACGAAACGCGACGGCCGCACCACCGTCCCCGTCGAGAAGAAGCTGTCGAAGAGGGTGGCGGCGGCCGGGTAGTGCGTGAAGCCGATGAGCAGGATGGCCGCCGGGGTCAGCAGCAGCCATCCGTACACGTGCTTCATCGCGCGCCTAGCGGTAGGGCTTGAGCAGCCGGTCCGCTTCGGCCTGCGCCGCCTTCAGCGCATCGGCGGGCGGCTTCTGCCCGGTGAGCGAGGCCTGGATCGCGTCGTCGAGGAGCTTCCTCACGCGGCCGGTCTGGAACGTGGACAGCTCCGGCGTGGCGTACTGGAACTGGTCGCGCGCGACCACCGCCTGCGGGAAGCCGGCCGCGTATTCCTTGAGCTTCGGCGTCTCGTACGCGTCGGGCCGCGTGGCGACGTAGCCCGTGGCGATGCTCCAGTCGGCGGCGCGCTCGGGCGTGGTCATGAACTTCACGAACCTGAGCGCCGCCTGCCGCTCCTCGGGCGTGGTCTTCTTGAAGAGATAGAAGTTGCCGCCGCCGGTGGGCGAGCCGCGCTGCTTCGAGGCGGGCAGCATCGCGACGCCGAACGGGAACTTGGCCGTGTCCTTCACCGCGGTGAGGTTGCCGGTGGTGTGCCACATCATCGCCGTCTTGCCTTCGGTGAAGGCCTGGCGCAGCGTTCCCCATTCGATGGTGCCTTCGGGCATCACCTTGTGCCTGGCGCCGAGGTCGCGCCAGTATTGCAGCGCCGCGATGACGTCGGGATGCGCATAGTTGGTCTGGTTGCCGTCGCGATTCATCAGGTCCTGGCCGTTCTGGCGCGCGAAGGCCTGGAACATCCAGTACGCGTAGCCGGTGGAAGGCACCTCCACGCCCCAGCGCGCGACGTTGCCGCTCGCGTCCTTCTTCACGAGCTTCTGCGCCATCGCGGCCATCTCGTTCCAGTCGGCCGGCGGCTTGTTCGGGTCGAGTCCGGCTTCCTTGAATGCATCCTTGTTCCAGTACAGCACGATGGTCGAGCGCTGGAACGGGATGCCGTACACCTTGCCCTTGTACGTCCCGTTCATCATCAGCGCGGGATAGAAGGACTTGAGCCACGCCTTGTCGTCGGCGCTCGTGGCCACGTCGTCCCATGCCACGATCACGTCCTGCTCGAGCAGCTCGTAGATGTCGATCGAGAACAGCACCGAGAGCTGCGCCGGCTGTCCCGCCTTGATGGCGGCGAGCGCCTTGATGCGCGCGTCGTCGTAGTTGCCCGCATAGATGGGATGCACCTTGATCCCGGGGTTCTGCTTCTCGAACTCGGCGGCGAGGCCATCGATCACCTTCGTGAGCGGGCCGCCGACCGCGATCGGGTAGTAGAAGGTGAGCTCCGTGGCCGCCCAGGCCGTCTGTGCGAATGCGAGGAGGGCCGTGGTGACGAGGGCGATGATAGATCGCATGTCGTTCTCCCTTTCGTGGTGGTTGCGGATCTAGACAGGCGCCGTGCGCGGTTCAAGCGCCGCGCGCGCCCCCGTCGTTGCGTCGAAAACGTGCGTGAACTGCGGTTCCCAGCCGAGCCGCACGGCCGCGCCGTCCGATCGGGCGAGCTGGCCCGGCGCGCGGACGAACAGCGACTCGTCGCCGACGCGCACCGAGAGGATCGTGTCGGCGCCGTGGTACTCGGAGCTCGTGACCATGCCGCCCACGCCGCCCGTGTCCACGAGCCGGATGTGCTCGGGCCGCACGCCGAGCGTGAGCCCCGCGCCGCGGCCGGCGAAGAGCGCATCCCCGCCGCCGCGGATGACCGCTCCGCGCGGGCCGTCGGCCAGCGCGACCAGGTTCATGCCGGGGGTGCCGATGAAGCGTGCGGCGAATACGGTGGCGGGTTTGGCGTAGAGCTCCTCGGGCGTTCCTTCCTGCTCGATGCGGCCCTCGCGGATGAGCACCACGCGGTCGGCCATGCTCATCGCCTCGACCTGGTCGTGCGTCACGTACACGACCGTCATGCCGAGGCGCTGCTGCAGCGCGCGGATCTCGACGCGCATGCCGTGCCGCAGCTGCGCGTCGAGGTTCGAGAGCGGCTCGTCCATGAGGCAGATGCGGTTCTCCGCGATGATCGCGCGCGCGAGCGCCACGCGCTGGCGCTGCCCGCCGGAGAGCTGCTGCGGCTTGCGGCCGAGCAGCTCGGCGAGGCCCACCAGCGCGGCCACGCGGTCGAGGCGCTCCTTGCGCTGCTTCTCGGGCAGGCGCCGCACCTTGAGGCCGAAGACGATGTTCTCCTCGACGGTCAGGTGCGGGAAGAGCGCGTACGACTGGAAGACCATCGAGATGCGCCGCTTGTCGGGAGGCAGCCGCGTCACGTCACGGTTGTCGATGAGGATGCGGCCCTCGGTCGGGTCCTCGAGGCCGGCGATGAGCCGCAGCACCGTGGACTTGCCGCAGCCCGAGGGGCCGAGCAGCACCACGAATTTCCCCGATTGCGCGCGGAAGCTCACGCCGTCGACGGCCTTCACGCGGCCGAAGCGCTTCGTGACCTCCTCCAGGACGATCTCCGACATCCGCCTCCCGCGGTGGCCGGCCGCAATCCGCGCCATTATGCGGAATTGTCCCTGCCTCGCGTTTGTCCTTCCTCATGTAATCTCGGAGCCATGTCCATGCCGGCTGTCCTCGCGCTCGGGTTTCGTCCCTTCTACTGGCTCGCGAGCGTCTACGCGGCGCTCTCCATCGCGCTCTGGGCGCTGCAGTACGGCGGCTACCTGGGCGGCGCGCCGATTCGCGGCCCGTTCTGGCACGCGCACGAGATGCTTTTCGGCTATGCCATCGCCGTGGTCGCGGGCTTCCTGTTCACGGCGGTGCGCAACTGGGCGAACCGGCCGACGCCGACCGGCCCGGCGCTCGGCCTGATCGTTGCCCTCTGGCTCGCGGGGCGCATCCTGGTGTTCACGCCGTTCGCGCTCGCGGCGGCGATCGTGAACGCGCTGTTCCCGCTGGCCGTCGCCGTCGGCATCGCGGTGCCGCTGTTCACGAGCGGCAACCGCCGCAACTACTTCTTCGTCGCGCTCCTGGCCGCGGCATCGGTCGCCGTGCTCATGTTCCACCTGGCGGCGATGGGTGTGGTGCGCTGGCCCGAGCGCGCCAGCCTCCAGGTGGGCCTCGACATCGTGCTCTTCATCATCACGGTCGTGGCCGGGCGCGTGATACCGATGTTCACGAACAACGGCGTGCCGGGAGCCGGCGCGACGCGCAAGGCCTGGCTCGAGAAAGCGGCGCTGGCGACGGTGCTGGCCGTGCTCGCCGCCGATGCGCTGCGCTTGCCCGCAGCCCTCGTGGGCGTCGTGGCGTTTCTCGCGGCGGCCGCGAACGGTGCGCGCCTGACCCTGTGGAATCCGTGGCGCACGCTGCGCGTGCCGCTCGTGTGGGTGCTGCACGCGGCGTACCTGTGGATCCCGATCCACCTGCTGCTGCGCGGCCTCGCGGCCTTCGGCCTCTTTCCCGGGAACCTGGCGGCCCACGCGCTCACCATCGGCGTGATCGGCGGCATGACCATCGGGATGATGACGCGCACGGCTCGCGGGCACACCGGCCGGCCGCTCGCCGCGGACCGGGCGGAGGTGACTGCGTATGCGCTCGTGCAGCTCGCGGCGCTCGTGCGGGTCTTCGGGCCCGTCGTTTCCACCGCTTACGTCTTCACCGTGTTCGCGTCCGCCACGCTGTGGTCGGTGGCGTTCGCGATCTACGCCGTGCGCTACTGGCCGATCCTCACGCGCCCGCGCGTGGACGGCAAGCCCGGCTGAGCGCGCCTCAGATCACGTCGAAATAGCGCCGCAATTCCCAGTCCGTGACGGCGTCGAGCCACTCGCGCCATTCCTGCTCGCGCGTGGCCGCGAAGTACGCCACGAACGCATCGCCGAACCATTCGCGCGCGAGGCGCGAAGCGTGGAACACGCGCGTGGTCTCGATGAGCGTGCGCGGGGCGCGGACCGCATCCTCGGCGCCCTCGTTGTCGCCGCGGATGGGCGGCGTGGCGAGGGCGAGGTTCTCCTCGATGCCCGCGAGCCCCGCGGCGACGCAGGCGGCCATCGCGAGGTATGCGTTGCTGTCCGCGCCGGGACAGCGCGTCTCGATGCGCGTGGCCTTGGGCGAGCCCGTCAGCACGCGGAAGGCGGCGGTGCGATTGTCCACGCCCCAGGTGGCCTTCACCGGCGCCCAGAAGCCGTCCACCAGCCGCTTGTACGAGTTGATGGTGGGCCAGAACATCGGCGCGAGCTCGAAGAGGTAGCGCAGCTGCCCGGCGAGGTAGCTCTCGAAGAGCTTCGACATGCCGCCATGGGCACCGTCAGGATCGTGGAAGAGGTTGCGCGATCCGTCCGAGAGGCTCTGGTGGATGTGCCCCGCGCTGCCGGGATACTTCGGGTGCCATTTCGCCATGAAGGACGGCATGATGCCGAAGCGCGAGGCGATCTCCTTCGCCGCGTCCTTGAAGAGGATCGCGCGGTCGGCGGCCTCGAGCGCGTCGCCGAAGAGCATCGCCGCTTCGTACACGCCGGGGCCCGTCTCGGTGTGCAGGCTCTCGATGGGCACGCCGAAGCGCGCCGTCTCATCCATGAGCGCGGAGATGTACTCGCGGTGCAGGTTCGCCTCGACCAGCGAGTAGCCGATCATGCCGTGCGTGATGGGCGTCGGCCGCGTGCCCTTCTTCTGCGCCCACGTCTCCGGCGTCTCGCGAAAGTTCACGAATTCGTACTCGGCGCCGGCGAGCACGCCGAAGCCCATCTTGTTGGCGCGCGCGAGCACGCGCTTGAGGACCTGCCGCGGGCACAACGGATGCGGCGAGCCGTCGTTCTTCACGAAATTGCCGAGGAAGAAAGGCACGTTGCCGTCCCACGGCACCCTGCGGAAGGTCTTCAGGTCGAGCTCGACCGTGGCGTCGGGAAAGCCCAGCCGGCGGCCGCTCGCGTAGCCGTCGTCGTACGGGCGATCGTTCAGGTCCGTGCCGAAGACGGAAAAGCCGATGCCCCCGTCGACGGCGGAGAAGAACTTGTCGACGTGGACGTACTTGCCACGCAGGATGCCGTCGATGTCCGCGACCGCGACCTTCACCTTGCCGCTGCCGCTGGTGCGCACCGATTGGAGGACCGTCTCGCGGTCGCCTGGAATTTCTTCTCGTCGTGTCATGGAGTTCCCTTCCACGACTGTAGGACTGCGCGAACGCGCGCAATAGCGGAGGCGCGGAAGCGACCGCGTCAGAGGCTTTCGCGTCGGCTTGTGGGCCGGCCGGCGGATGGCCCCGGGAATGGTCCTGCGGCTAGATCATGTACCAGAGCAGCAGGAACAACGAATTGTTGTCCCGCGCGTTGCGGCCGAAGCCGTCGTAGTCGCTCTTCGCCCCGTTGAAGCGGTCGTAGCCCGTGTACTGCAGCACGAGGCGCAGGTCGCGACGCGGCAGCCAGTTGAGCTCGACGATGTGGCCGCGCGTGTCGGGGCTCGCGTTGGCGCTTCCCGACACGGGCTCGCCGGTATCGTAGAGCGCCGCGTCCGAGGTGCCCCGCGTGTTGAACCAGGCGACGTTGATACCGTATCGGTCCAGATAGTAGTAGGTGGCCTTCGCGCGGAAAGTGCTCAGCCGGTTCGTGTCGTTGCTCGCCGCGCCGGAGCGCCACGACTGCTTCTCGCGGATGTAGTTGAGCTGCGCGGAGTAGCGATGATCCGTGGGGCCCACGTACTGGTACTGCGCATCGAAGCCGATGTCGCGGAAACGGTCCGTCGGGCCGGTTGGATCGAGGCTGTCGGGATACTTGCGCACGTTCATCCCGTACATGCCGACCATGGCCGAGTGCTTGCCTTCCCATTCGTGCTGCAGCGCGAGGCGCCAGTACGGATTGAGTCCCCGCAGCACGGCCGATTCGTCGTGGTCGTGGCCCGCGCGAAAGAGCGAGAAGGCGCGGTCGGCGGTGCGATACGCGCTCACCTCGGCGTAGATCGTCTTGTGCCACTGCGCATAGGCGCCGAGGCCGACGACCTGCTGGCCCAGGCTCTCGATCATCGTCGAGGCGTTGGGCGAGGGCGCCACTTCCGAGGCGGCGAACGGGAAGCCCCACGCCGGGACGGTGTTGTACACGTCCTGGATCGTGGGATTGTTGTTCAGCGTGAAGCCGTAGATCGTGCCCGTGTCGCCTTCGCCGACCTGGCACGCGTAGCGCACGTCCACCGCATCGATCGCCGTCTTGCGCTCGACGCCTTCGTATGCGACTTCCGCGAAGAGGCCCGAGTGCTGGGTGAGCTTGCCCGCGGCGAACAGGGCCGCCTCCTGGAGCACGATGTCACGATCCTTGTCGGCCTCCTCGCCGCCGGGCTTGCGCGTCTGCGTGCGCGACACCTGCAGCATGCCGGCGAGCAGCGGCACTTCCGATCGCTGGCCCCACGTGTAGCCCGCGAGCTTGAATTGGCGGCCGGTCGGCGTGAGCTCGAGCCAGCTCAGGTGGCACGAGACGCAATCGAGGTTGGCCTGCCGCGCGAAGCTGGGCACGGCCTGGGCGCTGGCGGCGGCGAGGGCGAGGCCGGCCGCGGCCAGGAGGGTGAAAAAATTCTTCATTGTTCGACGAAGGTGCTGCGGATGTAGTCGACGACGGCCTCGCGGTCGGCGTCCGAGAGCTGGGTCGCGAAGCCGCCGCGCAGCGATCCGTGCTTCTCGCTCGCGATGGCGGCGATCATGTCGGCGCGCGTGAGGCCATCACGCGCCCGCACGCGTGACAGGCCGGGCACCGTCATGGTTCCGTGCTGGCTGCCGCCGGCCCCGCGCGGGCCGTGGCAAGCCGCGCAGCGTGCCGCGTAGATCTCGCGGCCCCTGGCGCGCGTGCTGCCCGCCTCGGGCGGCATGAACGCCGTGCGGATGAAATCGACGATCGCTTCCATCTGCGCTTCCGTGAGGCGCGACTTGCGCCCGACCATCGGCGCGTCGTGCTTGCCGTCGCGCACGATCGCGACCATGTATTCGCGCGGCAGGTCGCGCCGCGCCTCGTCGGTGGTGAAGTTGCGGGGCTCCTTGGCGAGCGAGGCCTTGGCGCGGCTCTCGCCATCGCCCTTCTCGCCATGGCATGCGGCGCAGTTGCGTTGGTAGAGCTGCGCGGCCTGCGCGGCGGTCAAGCCGGCGCCGAGCGCCGGGCCGGCGAGGGAGGTGGCAAGGAGCAGGAGGAATGCCCGGAGGGCCGGAAAGGGAGGGCGCACCATGCGCATACTTTCGCATGACACGCCCCCTGCCGCATGATCTGCGTCAATCGGCCGGGCGCGGGGACCCGGGGCGCTCAGGGAGGGGGAGGCCGCAGCGCCCCGGGGCGCGTTTCAGCAGCCGGCGGTCTTCTTGAACGACTTGCTGCTGTTCCTGCCATCCTTCCTGTCGAAGCGGGCGCGGATCTCGTCGCCTTCCTGGATGCGCTTGTCCTTGAACTTGTCGAGCGTGAGGTCGTCGGTGATCGTGACCGTCACTTCGCCGGACTTCTCGTCCTTGAGCGTGGCTTTCGCCGACTTGCCGTCGGCCGCGAGCTCGATGCGGGTGACCGGGGCCACGATCGTCGTGTCCTCGGCGCGCGCGCTGGTGACGAGCAATGCGCCCGCGGCGCACGCGGCGGCGACCATGAGGGCGAGGGGAGAAGGAAGTTTCATGTCATGCCCTTTCAGAATTTCACTTCGAACGTGCCATACACGTTGTAGGCGCTCTTCAGCGGCGTGAGCGTCATGAACCGCCCGTTCACGTCGGAGATGCGCACCGGCGCGCCGACCCAGTTGTTGCTGCCGGTGTAGTCGAAGTCGTAGTGCTGGAACCCGAGGCGGAAGAACGCCTTGCTCGTGAACGACGAGATCGGCTTCGCGTCGAGCTCCTGGATGACGTAGGCCTCGTAGACGTTGCCGCGCGTGCCGAGCTTCGCGGTCCACATGTCGTCGGCGGCGGGCGCGAAGGTGATCCAGTTCTTCGAGCCGTGGTTGTACTCGACGCCGAGCTTGGTGCGCGACGGCAGGTCGTAGCGCGCGCCGACGTAGATCGCGTTGCCGCGCTTGCTCGAAGGCGCCTCGGGCGCGAAGAACCCGCCCGTGAGCAGGCCCTGGAAGCCGAACTGCGCGGACACGTTGTCGTTCGGGTGCGTGACGCTCAGCCCCACGTCGGCGAACCAGTTGAGGTCGCCGGGGCCGGCTTTCTTGATGGTGCCCATGGCGCCCGCGCCGAACCAGTCGATGTTGCCGAGGTCGGCTTTCGGCGCGGTGTTCCCGAAGAACGTGCCCTGCATCACGGGCGCGTCGAAGATGTGGAAGCCGCGGTTCCATTGTGTCCACACGCGCAGCTTGTCGGTGTCGATCGGGACCACGGAGACGCCGAACATGTCCGTGTCCTGGATCGAGTTCGCCGGCGTGTGGCGGAAGCCGCTCTCGAAGCCGCGGCCGTAGCAGATCTTGCCGTACGCGCCAGGCAGGCCGTCGATGTCCGGCGCATAGCCGAGCGTCATGCCGTCGAAGGCGTAATCGACCAGCAGTGCGGGCGTGCCGCCGTTGCCCGGCCGCGGCTCGTTCAGGCGCAGGTTGCCCGGCGCGCCGTTGGTGGACGGGCGCCTTCCCACGGAGAACCACATGTCGCGCCCGGCGATGTTGCTCCACGTCGCGTACGCGCGATCGACCGCGAGGAAGCTCGAGGACGGGACATGGGCGAGCGTGCCGTCGAAGACGCCGACGCGGTCGGCGAAGAAGGGCGCCGCGCCGCCGTTGACGACCGCGTCGTCGTCCTGGGCGCCGAAGACCTTGTACGCGAGCAGCCGCGCGGTGACGCTCACGTCCTGCGTGGCCCTGGCGTGCAGGTCGAGGCGGAAGCGGTTGGTATACAGCGACTCGTTCTTCGGCTTGTACGAGTCCACGGGCACCGCGAACGTGCCGAGCCCCTGGACGAGGCCGGCGTTCTGCGGCTGCGCGAGAAAGGCGGCCGCATCGCTGTACGAGCGCACGCCGGTCATCGCCTGCGAGAAGCCCGAAAGCGCGCTGAGCGCTTGCGCGGTCGTCAATCCGCCCGCCTGCGGCGCGCCGAAGAAGGACGACACGCCCGTGGGATTGGCGAAGAAGTCGCCCATGAGCCGCTGCTGCGCATTGTTGAACGTGGAGGACACGTCGGTGAAGGCCGCGGTCTCGCCGCTCAGGTAGTCGTAGCGGAACCGGTAGTCGCCGCCGATCGTGAGCCAGCGATCGACCGAGCGCTCGTCGCGCTTCGGCTGGGCCCTGGCTTGCTCGACCGCCTTGGCGACCTTCTCGTCGTTGGCGCGCAGCTGCGCCTTGAGCTGCTCGATCTCGCGCGAGAGCGAATCGATGCGGCGCATGATCTCGTCATCGGCGGCGGTCGCGGCCAGCGGGGTGGCGGCGAGCAGTGCCGCGGCGACGCAACGCGACAGGATGCGGCTCATTGCTTGTTCTCCTTGGCGAGCTTGGGCATCGACAGGCCCGGCACCTTCGCGAGGCGGCCGTTGGCGGCGTGGCAATCGGCGCATCCGAGCGCCTCTGACTTCGGCGCGACCATGTGCGTGATGGGCCATGTGCTGAAGGTCTCGACGAATGCGACCTCGCCCGAGAACGGCATGCCGACCGACGCCATGCCGGTGGTCACGGCCTTCTTCCAGTCGAGGTTCTTCCAGTAGGCGGTGTCGTCGTTGCCCGCGAGGTGCGTGAAAGCGAGCGTGCGATTGACCGGGTCCCACGCCTGCTTGCCGCGGAAGACCTTCACCGGCCAGATCTTCGACTTGCCATCCTTCGCGCTGCCGTCGAAGCGGTTGATCCACACGGGACCGGCTTGCGGGTCCAGCTTGTCGGAGGGAACGGTGTAGAGGATCCTGCCGTTGAACCAGACGTACTCGGGGACCACGTTCTCGGCCCAGGCGAACTCGCCCTTCATGCCGTTGTAGACCTCGTAGCCCTGGTCGTTCTTCTTCACGAGCGGCTTGCCGTCGGCGCCGCGTTGGCCGGCCTTGGACCAGTCCCACACCATCTTCGTGGGCACGCCGCCGCGCGCGAAGCGCGAGATGTGGCAGGTCTGGCAGGCGACTTTCGCGACGTGCGCATTCAACCGCGCGTTCGCCGGGTGTGGCTCGTTGCCGTGGCAGTTCTCGCACTTGAGGGAGGTCCCCATCGGGCCGTAGCGGCTGCCCGGCACGGCGTGGTTCTGCGTCTCGTGGCAGGTGGTGCAGGTGAAGTTCAGGCCCTTCGCGTCCATGTGCACGTCGAGCATCCGGTCGGGCGCTTCGAGCGACGAATCCATGTCGCCGTGCTTCACGCCGTCGCCGCCGCCGCCGTAGAAATGGCACGTGCCGCAGGTGGCGCGGCTGGTCTTCCCAACCTTGCGCGCGATGCTGCCCAGGTCCAGGGCCTTCACGATCTTCCCGGAGCCCGTGGGCAGCTCCATGTCCTGCGTGACGGGATTGCCGGCGAGGCCGGCGGGCTTGCGGTACTTGCCGGTCGTGTCGTGGCAGACGAGGCAGTCCACGTTCTCCTGCGCCTCGAAGTCGAACTTCGCGTCCTTCATGCCGTACCCGATGTGGCACGAGGCGCAGGCGCCGAGGTTGGTGGTGGACGACGTGCAGAAATTGTTGATGACGTGGCGCTTGCCGAGCTTCTTGCCGGCATCGTTCACGTATTCCCATTTCCAGTGCTGCGTCTTCTGCAGCTGCTTCGAGGCCTCGGCATGGCACGTGAGGCACGCCCTGGTGACTTCGGGGCCCGACTTGAAGTCGCCCTGCAGCGGCGCGAAGCCCGAATGGTCGACGGCGGCGGCGGCGGTCATCGCGACGCCCAGGAATGCGAGCGCGACGGCGGCGAGGTTGCGTTTGCGCATGGGGTGCTCCTTTCGATCCAGATGCTGGACCTGCCGTCGAAGCGCCCGTTGACGCAGGACAACTATATGAGCATATAGTTATGGAAGATGACTTGAGTCACAGTTGGGGGAAGGAGGAAGACGACACATGCTGGGCAAGCTCGACGACATGGCGCTCGAGGAGGTCGCGCGGTACTTCGCGGCCCTGTCGGTGCCGGCGCGCCTCAGGATCCTGAACGCGCTGCGGATGAGCGCGCACAACGTGACGGAGCTCACCGAGCTCACCCGTTGCACGCAGGCGAACGTTTCCAAGCACCTCTCGGTGCTTTCCGCGAACGGGCTCGTCGCCAGGCATCCGCAAGGCACGAGCGTCTACTACCGCATCGCCGATCCGAAGGTTTTCGAGCTTTGCGACCTCGTGTGCGGGCAGGTCGGCCGTCGCCTGGGCGAGCGCTCGGCCTGGCAGCGCGTGTTCTTCGACCTGGGCGCTACGCCGCGGCGCGGGCGCGCGCCGCGACGCTGATGCAGGTCAGCCGAAGGGGCCGGAGCGCGGGCCCGCCATCGGGCCGCGGCCGAGGAATTCGTCGGCGATGGCGCGCTGCGCCGCCGTGAGCGAGGCGTAGAAGGCGGCGTACGCCTGCGCGGCGGCGACCGCGTCGTCCGCGTGCTCGCGCATGACCTGCGCGCGTGCCGTCATCCGGTCGGCGGAAGTGCCCTGCATGGCCGCGAACATGTCGTCGTGCATGTCGTCCATGTCGTTCGCTTCGGCGATCGCCGCCGTCACGAATGCCTGCCAGAGCGCCTCCTGCCCGGGCGTGAGCGCGAGCCGCGCGTGCAGCGCATCGAGCGCGCCCCGCGTGGCCGTGGCGGCATCGTGGAACGTGCCCATGCGCCCCGGCCCCATGCCCATGCCGGGAAAGCCGCGGCCGAGCATGCTGCCGGAGCCGCCGCTCCACATCTGCGCCAGCGCGGGCGTTGCGGGGACGAGCGACATCGCCGCGATCGCCGCGGCCAGCAAGGCGTGCATGCGCTTCATGGGTGCTCCCGCGTGACGAGGGTAGCAGCCATGCTGCGCCCGCGCGATGCGCGCGCGTTGACTCGGGGCAAGCGCGGGGCATTTGTCACTGCGGCACGTCAGTCCGCCGTGATGTGCGCGGCGCGCACGACCTTCCCCCACTTCTCCGTCTCGCTGTCGATGTAGCGCGCGAGCTCCTCGGGCGTGCCAGGCGCGGGATCGAGGTCGTGCTTCGCCAGCTCGCCCTTCACCTGCGGATCGTTCAACACCTTCACGATCTCGCGGTTCCAGAAGTTGATGATCTCCTTCGGCGTCTTGCCCGGCGCGACGAAGCAATACCAGTTCATCGCCTCGAAGCCGGGATAGCCCGATTCGGCGACGGTCGGCACGTCGGGCATCGTGGCGAGGCGCTTGGGCCCGGTGACCGCCAGCGCGCGCAGCTTGCCCGCCTGCACATGCGGCAGCGCGGTCGAGGGCACCGCGGGATACATCGAGACGCGGCCGCCGAGCAGGTCGGTCATCGCGGGTCCGCCGCCCTTGTAGGGCACGTGGACCATCTCGATGCCGGCGCGCTGCTTGAAGAGCTCGCCCGAGAGGTGACCTGCGCCGCCCACGCCCGAGGACGCGTACGTGATCTCGTTCGGTTTCGACTTGGCCAGCGCCACGAATTCCGCGAGGGTCTTCGCCGGCACGTTCGGGTTCACCACGAAGACGTTCGGGAAGACCGCGCCCATGGTGATCGGCGCGATGTCCTTCTTCGGATCGTAGGGCAGGTTCTTCTGCATCGCGGGCGCGACGGTGAGCGGCCCCACGGAAGACAGGTGGATCGTGTAGCCGTCGGGAGGCGACGTGGCGATGTGCTGCGCGGCGATGTTGCCGCCGGCGCCCGCGCGGTTCTCGACCACGACCGACTGCCCGATGTTCTGCGAGAGCTTCTGCGCCACGATGCGGGCCATGGTGTCCGTGCCGCCGCCCGGCGCGAAGCCCACGGTGAGCGTCACGGCGCGCGATGGGAAGTTGGCCTGCGCGAGCGCGGCGCCCGCGAATGCGGCCAGTGCGGCTGCCACGAGCCGCGTGCGATTGGTTGTTTTCATCGCCTCCTCCTGAAGGATGGAGGGGGGATTATGCCTGCGGGCGATGGCCTGCGCGTCGTCGGCCGATGCGGGGTCCCACAAGCGCGCCGCCGGCACGTAGAATCGGGAGGCAGCCCATTTCCATCGCAACGCCCCATGGCCCGTGTAGAAGAGCTTTCGGTCGACGAGATCCGCAAGCGGTACGTCGACTGCGACACCCCCGTCTCCCCGCAGGTGCTCACCCGCCTCCAGCGCGACAAGCGCCAGGGCGTGCAGAAGCTCCATGCCGTGCTGAAGAAGCGCTTCGAGCGCGAGCGCGACGAGCGCCTGCGCATGGACGCGATGTGCCATTTCGAGCGCCTGCTCTGGAAGTCGGGCATCCGCGACATCGCCGGCGTGGACGAGGCCGGCGTGGCGCCGCTCGCAGGCCCGGTCGTGGCCGCCGCCGTCATGTTCCCCCCGGACATCACGCTCACCGGCGTGGACGATTCGAAGAAGCTCGATCCCGAGACGCGCGCGCGGCTCGCGGTCGAGATCCGCGCCATGGCTGCCGGCGTCGCCGTGGGCATCGCCACGGTGGCCGAGATCGACGAGCTCAACATCTACCACGCATCGCTGCTCGCGATGCGCCGCGCGGTCGAGGGGCTGCCGCGGCCGCCGCAGCACGTCCTCGTGGATGCGCGCACGGTGCCCGGCATCGCCATGCCGCAGAACGCCTTCAACAAGGGCGACGGCCTCAACTTCAGCATCGCCGCCGCCTCGATCATCGCGAAGACCGAGCGCGACCGCATGATGGAAGCGCTCGACCGCGAGTATCCCGGCTACGGCTTCGCGGGCCACAAGGGCTATCCGACCGCCGAGCATCGCGAAGCGTTCCTCAAGCTCGGCCCCTGCGCGGTCCACCGGATGTCCTTCCCGGTGATCCACGAGATGCTCGGCGAGTACACGCCGGATTTCTACGCCTTGCGCTCGCAGCTCTTCGCGTCGGAGACGCGCGACGCGCTCGGCCTTTTCGAGTCCGCGCTCAAGGCCAGCATGGGCAAGCTGACGGAGCCGGAGTACAGGAAGCTGCGGCTCCTCACGCTGCGCCGCTGGAAGCTCGTCGCGGCCTGAGCGCCGCCATCGGCGACAGCGGCGCGCCGCTGTCGCCCCGGGCTGACGCCTAGCGAAGCACCGTCTCGGTGATCGGGCCCGCCACGCCGCTCGCGGTCGTGGCGCTGCCCGAATACACGCCGCGGATCGAGTGCTGGCCGACGGAGAGCCTCTTCGTCGTGCACTGCGCGGTGCCGCTCGAGGACACGGCGACCGCGCTGCAGCCGGCGATGGCGTTGCCGCCGTCCTGGAATTTCACCGTGCCGCCCGTGCCGGGGATGTACGCCATGAACGTCACCGCGTCGCCGCGATGGATCGTGTAAGCGGACGAGTCCATGCCGAAGCCCAGTGGCAGCGTGCTGCTGGCCGCCGCGACCGTTTCCGTGATCGGGCCCGCGATGCCGCTCGCGTAGACCGCGTCTCCCGAATAGGCGCCGGTGATCGCATGCGAGCCGGCGGCGAGCGCGCTCGTGCCGCAGAGCGCCTTGCCGCTCGAGACGGGCATGCCGACGCAGCCGCTGATGGCGTTGCCGTCGGCCTGGAACGTCACGTTGCCCGTGGGCGTGCCGCTGTTGCCCATGAGGGTCGCCGTGAACGTCACGCTGCTCCCCGCGGTGATGCCGTAGGCGCTCGAATCCATCGCCGCCGACACGGGCGCGGTGCCCGTCGACGGCCCGGAGCTTCCACCGGTGGTCGTGGACGTGCCGCCCGAGCCTGCGGAGCTCGTCGACGTGGCGGCCGCGAGCCCGAAGGCCATCGGCGCCGCGCCGTTTTCGGCCGCGCCCACGTCGGGCGCGGTGCCGAGGAAATCATCGTTGAAGTTGGCGATGCGCGCGCCCTGGTCCTGGCCCGGCGTGCCCACCGCGAGCTGGTACATGCCGCCCGATTCGCTCTGCCAGCCGTTGCCCGCGGCGTACTGCGGGATCGCGACGATGCCGTTCGCTTCGGGCGGCGAGGACGCGTCCGTCATGTCGTTGCTGAACGTGTTGCCGCTGCCGATCTGGTAGAAGCTGCCGTTCTGCGGCTTCCACAGGTCGTAGATGTTGTTCATCGACACCGTGTTGTTCACGAGCTGCGTGCTGCCCGTGCCGCCGATCCCCGCGCCGCCGCCCAGGCCGTATTGGCAGCCCGTCGCGCGCGCCTGCAGCATCGTGTTGTGGAAGAGGTAGCGGCGGCCGTTCGCGAAGCTCGAGCTCGAGCCCGACTTGAACATCGGCTGGCGCTGGTCGCTGTCGCAGGCGGCGCCCTCGAGGAACTGGTTGCGGTTCCAGACGTTGCGGAAGATGTAGACGGGGCCGACGGACGTGAGCGTGCTCGAGATGCCCGTGCCCGTGTTGTTCACGTAGTTGCCCCACACGCGCACGTTGTTGTTGCCGCCCTCGATCTCCAGGCC
>DASTGG010000095.1:0-7553 GCA_035719385.1 Usitatibacter sp. | reverse complement strand
CCGGAGATCTTCTCCGGGCTGCGCATCGGCTTCGCGCTGACGCTCCTCGGCGTGCTGATCGGCGAGATGTTCGCCTCCCAGCGGGGCCTCGGATTCCTCATCGTGAACGCGATCGACCTGCACGACATCTCGCGCATGCTCGCGGTCACGCTGCTGCTGGCCCTCTTCTCCATCGCGGCGAGCGTGGTGCTGCTCGCCATCGACCGCCGCCTCCACGGCATCCATTGAAAAACACCGGACCGAAATGAAATCGCTCGCCCAACGTTTCAAGGAAAACCGCCTCATCGTCGCCCCCGGCGTCTTCGACATGATCTCGCTGCGCATCGCCGACCGGATGGGCTTCGAAAGCCTCTACATGACCGGCTACGGCACGGTGGCCTCTTACCTCGGGCTGCCCGATGCGGGCCTCGCCTCGTACACCGACATGGTCGATCGCGTGGCGGCCATGGCGCGCATGGCGAAGACGCCCATCATCTGCGACGCGGATACGGGCTACGGCGGGCTGCTCAACGTGCGACATACCGTGCGCGGCTACGAGGCGGCGGGCGCAGCCGGAATCCAGATCGAGGACCAGGAGTTTCCGAAGAAGTGCGGCCACACGCCGAACCGCCGCGTCATCGCCGTGGAGGACATGGTGAAGAAGGTGAAGGTCGCCGTGGAGTCGCGCGACTCGAAGGATTTCCTCATCGTCGCGCGCACCGACGCGCGCACGGCGCATGGGCTGGACGAGGCGCTGCGCCGCGGCGAGGCCTATGCGAAGGCGGGCGCGGACGTGCTCTTCATCGAATCACCCGAGTCGGTCGAGGAGATGGAGAAGATCTGCAGGACCTTCGCCGGCGTGCCACTACTCGCCAACATGGTCGAGAAGGGCCGCACGCCGCTCGTGGCGCCCGACGAGCTGCAGCGGCTCGGCTATCGCATCGCGATCTATCCGGGCACGGGATTCCTCGCCGCGGGCGCCGCGCTCGATCGCGCCTACCGCACGTTGAAGGACACGGGCACGTCGAAGTCGATTGCGCCGTCGCTCTACGACTTCAACGAGTTCAACAAGCTGATGGGCTTCGAGGACGTGTGGGAGTTCGACCGGGCACACGCGGAGTGAGCCACCCGGCGGCCCGGCTTGCCGGACCGCCGTCGCGCGCACGACGACCCCTATCGCTGGCGCTTGTCCTCGCCGGCAATGCTTACGAAGGACACGGTCGCGGCCGATAGGCGCTTGCCTTTCGCATCGCGCACCTGCAGCTCGCACTTGTGCGTGCCGGGCGCGGGCACGCGGGTGAAGACCTCAAGCTCTTCGCCGGCTGCCTTGCCGTCGATGGTCCAGGCGTAGCGCAGGTCCTCGCGCGCGGGGCCCGGTTGCTCCGCGACCGAGCCCCAGAGGTGCAGCACTTCACCGCTGAAGAGGCGGCGTCCCTCGTGCGGATGCAGGATCGCCGGCACAGGCGCCGTGACCGGGTTCTCGTACTTGGCGGGCGCCGAGGCGACGGACCGGAATCCATCGTGCACGACGACCTGAACCAGCACCGTGCCGGACGGTATGTGAGCCGCATCGATTTGCGCGCGCCGCCCTTCGACGTTGGTCGCGACGGCTTTCCACGTCCTGCCTTCGTCGGCCGAGACGCGCACCCACGTATCCACCGCTTTGCCGCGCGGCGTCCACGTGATTTCGACCTGGCCCTCCTTCGCGCGCTGGACCTTCGGCGCGCCCACCGACAGCTCGCCCTTCGTGGCCGCGCGCTTCCAGAGTTGCTCCTTGCCGCGCCGCACGACCAGTGCCGTGCCCGGCGCGACGTCGGGGATGAGCGCCTGGAACAGCCGCGGCCGCTCGTCGCCCGCACAGTCCTCGCAGGGACAGTCTCCCTGGGACGGCATCGCGACGATCGGCGCCGACGCGAGCTCGGCATTCCCGGCGCCGAGCAGCGCCGCGTGCAGCCCGGTCGCCGTGCCGGCGACGTCCATCCGCACGACCTCCGTACGTGTCACCGAGGACACCTCGACACGCTCGCCGGGGTGTATCACGCCGATGACGCTGATGACGCGTTGCATGGGCACGGGATTCTCGCGGATGTCCGCCGGATCTATCCAGTATGGCGGAGGATCGGGGATGTAGTGCAGCCACCACCAGGGATCGTAGGCCACGTACTGGTCCCACCAGGGACGGCGGATGCCGACGTATTCCGGATTCAACGCATCGTTGTCGCAGAGCGCGCGGTGCGTGTAGATCGAGATCCAGCCCGGGGCGCAATACGACATGTAATCGCGGCCGTTCGTGGGCGCCGGCACCGCGCCGGTGGAGATGTCCAGGCCATATTCGCCGATCGATCCGCCGCCATAGGGCTCGTAGGTCGGATAGTTCGGGTCGGCCGACGTGCCCACGCCGCCGCACGGCGCGTGCGGCCGCCCGCACGCGTGCCCGATCTCGTGCGTCATCGCGACCTGCCCGCCGTCGAAGCCGGAGCTCACGCCGCTCGATTCGCACCCGCCGTTGTTGCTCAGGTTCGGGAACGTTGCGGCGATCAGCCCGTAGTACAGGAAGCCGGGGTGGTTGCCGTCGGCGGTCTTGGCCGTGGCGATCGCGGAGTTCAGGTTGACCCAGTCGGCCGTGCAGCCGCCGTTGGTGGCGGTGCCGGTGAGCGGCGCCGTGCGCGTGATCGTCGAGGCCACCTGGAACACGCCCGCCGCCCGGACCGGCATGACGCGCAATCCCCACGCCGCCGTCGATTGCAGTTGCGCGAGCCCCGGCGCCGCGATCGTCAGCGTCTGCGCCGGATTCGCGGGGTTCGGGCCCTGGTAGCCGATCATGATGCCGCGCACCCTCAGCGTCTGCCGCAACGTCGCGGATACGAAAACCGTCTTCGTCGCGGTCTGGCTGTTGTCCGCGGTCTTCGCGTTCGCGGTGATGACCAGCGGCCCGAACATGCGGCCGGACGGGATGATGAAGTTCAGCGTGAGGGCCGTGGATCCGCGCGTCGTGGCGTAGTCGGGGTCGAACGGCGCATCGATTTGTCCGGGAGGCTGCGGATTGATGGCCAGCGCCGGCTGGCCCGCGCGCGTGTTGAAGATGCCGTAAGCCACGTCGAGCGTCGCGCTCACGTTGGCGATCGATCCGGGCGCATCCGATTCGACGTAGACGCGCGCCCAGGCCGCCTTGTTGGCGATGAGCTTCAGCGAGTTGTCCGGGCAGCGGTCCGCGGGATCGGTCAGGTGCTGGTCGGCGCGGAAATACTGGATGGCCTGCGTCACCTCGATGCCGCGAATGATGAGCATGGAAGCCCTCGCTGAGTGGATTGTTGCGTACGCCGGAATCCCCGTGCGGGGCCCGAACGCGTGATCGCAGCCTCAGCTTATGTCGCCCAGCATCGAGCGGCCCCACCCTTGCGGGTGGGAACGGATCGCAACCGCACCGTGCGATGGCGTCTCTCTACGCAGACACCCAGTCCAGGATGACCTTCCCGCTCTTCCCGCTCCTCATCGCGTCGAACCCCTTCTCGTAATCGTCGATGGCGAAGTGGTGCGTGATGATGGGCGAGAGGTCGAGGCCGCTCTGCAGCATCGCGACCATCTTGTACCAGGTCTCGAACATCTCGCGGCCGTAGATGCCGCGGATCTCGAGGCCCTTGAAGATCACGTTGTTCCAGTCGATCGCCATGCCGGGCGGCGGGATGCCGAGCATCGCGACCTTGCCGCCGTGGTTCATGGTGTCGAGCATCTGCCTGAAGGCGTCGGGCGAGCCCGACATCTCGAGGCCCACGTCGAAGCCTTCGGTCATGTGCAGGTCGGCCATCACGTCGCGCAGGTTCTGGTGCCCGACGTTCACGATGCGCGTGGCGCCCATCTCCGCGGCAAGCCCCAGGCGGTAGTCGTTCACGTCGGTGATCACCACGTGGCGCGCGCCGACATGCTTTGCGATCGCCACGGCCATGACGCCGATGGGCCCGGCGCCCGTGATGAGGACATCCTCGCCCACGAGGTTGAAGGCGAGCGCCGTGTGCGTCGCGTTGCCGAAGGGATCGAAGATGGAGGCGATGTCGTCGGGGATGTCCTCGGGAATCTTGAACGCGTTGAATGCGGGGATCACGAGGTACTCGGCGAAGGCGCCCTCGCGATTCACGCCGACGCCCACGGTGTTGCGGCACAGGTGGCGCCGCCCCGCGCGGCAGTTGCGGCAGAACCCGCACGTGATGTGGCCTTCGCCGGAGACGCGATCGCCGATGCTGAATCCGCGCACCTCCTGGCCCATCTCGACGATCTCGCCCACGTACTCGTGGCCCACATGCATCGGCACGGGAATGGTCTTCTGCGCCCAGTCGTCCCAGTTCCAGATGTGCACGTCCGTTCCGCAGATGGCCGTCTTGTGGATGCGGATCATCACGTCGTTGTGCCCGACCTCGGGCTTCTTCACGCGCGTCAGGGTGAGTCCGGGGGCGCGTTCCAGCTTGGCGAGCGCTTTCATGCGGCGACCCTCGTCCTGACTTTCGCGAACGCCGCCACGGCGCGCTCGACCTGCCCGGGCGTGTGCGCGGCGCTCATCTGTGTGCGGATGCGCGCCTTGCCTTTCGGCACGACGGGATACGAGAAGCCGATCACGTAAACGCCCTCCTTCAGCAGGTCATCGGCCATCCGCGTGGCGAGCGCGGCGTCGCCCAGCATGACGGGAATGATGGGGTGGCTGCCGGGCACGAGGTCGAAGCCGAGCGCGGCCATCTCACGGCGGAAGTGCTCGCCGTTCGCGCGCACCCTGGCGCGGAGCCTCGCGCCCTCGTCGCTCGCGAGAAGCCGCAGCACCTCGAGCGAGGCGGCCACGATCATCGGCGCAACCGAGTTCGAGAAGAGGTACGGGCGCGATCGCTGCCGCAGCAGCTCCACGATCTCGTGGCGTCCCGCGGTGTAGCCGCCGGAAGCGCCGCCCATCGCCTTGCCGAGCGTGCCGGTGAGGATGTCGATGCGCCCCTCGACGCCGCACACCTCGGGCGTGCCGCGGCCCGCCTCACCCACGAAACCGACCGCATGGGAATCGTCCACCATGGTGAGCGCGTCGTACCTGTCGGCGAGGTCGCAGATCGCCTTCAGGTTCGCGACGATGCCGTCCATCGAGAACACGCCATCGGTCGCGATCAGCTTGAAGCGCGCGCCCGCCGCATCGGCCTCCTTCAGCTTCGCCTCGAGGTCGGCCATGTCGTTGTTCCTGTAGCGGTAGCGCTTCGCCTTGCACAGGCGGATGCCGTCCACGATGCTCGCGTGGTTGAGCTCGTCGCTGATCACCGCGTCCTCTTCGCCGAGCAGCGTCTCGAAGAGCCCGCCGTTCGCGTCGAAGCAGCTCGAGTAGAGGATGCAATCGCCCACCATCAGGAATCGCGCCAGGGCGTGCTCCAGCGCCTTGTGCACGTCCTGCGTGCCGCAGATGAAGCGCACGGAGGCCATGCCGTAGCCGTGCCGGTCGAGCGCCGCCTTGCCGGCCGCGACCAGTCGCGGGTCGTCCGCGAGGCCGAGGTAATTGTTGGCGCAGAAGTTGAGCACCTCGCGGCCGTCCACGAGCCGGATGGAGGGCGACTGCGGGCTCGCGATCACGCGCTCGGTCTTGTAGAAGCCGTCCGCGCGGATCTGCTGCAGCGTGCCGCGCACGTGGGACAGGAAACGTTCGCTCATGGCGCCTCCGGCATGTGTCATTGGCATGTTATCCACAATTCGCCGGTGGGATGGACAAAGCCCGTCCATCGGTCCATCGTTTTTCGCACAACACCAGCGAAGCGGCCCGCGCGCCAGGGAGGCACGCCGCCCATTCCCTTTCATCCTGCGACGAGGAGATAGCGATGCCCAAAGCCTTACCGATTCCGAAGGGTTTCACCGCGGTCACGCCGTACCTGATCTGCGAAGGCGCGGCCGAGGCGATCGATTTCTACAAGCGCGCGTTCGGCGCGGAAGAGATCATGCGGATGCCGCGGCCGGACGGCAAGGTCGGGCATGCGGAGATCCGCATCAACGGCTCGATCATCATGCTGGGCGAAGCGGACCCCGGCCGCGGCTACACGGGACCGAAGGCGCTGAAGGGCTCGCCCGTTTCCATCATGCTCTACGTGGACGATGTGGACGCCATGGCGAGCCGCGCGCAGAAGGCGGGCGCGAAGGTCACGCAGCCGGTGGCGGACATGTTCTGGGGAGACCGGTACGGGACGCTCGACGATCCTTTTGGCCATCACTGGGCCGTCGCCACGCACGTGCGAGACGTGAGCGAGCAGGAGATGGCCGAAGCGATGCGCAAGATGAGTCAGCAACCGCATCCGGCCTGAAGCGCGCCTTCGCGTGACGCGGGCCGTGGCGGCGCTAAGATAGCCGCCCATGTCCGCGTCGCGCACGTTCCTGCTCACGACGCTCGCGATGATCGCCTTCGCGAGCAACTCGCTTCTTTGCCGCGTCGCGTTGAAGGACACCGCCATCGACGCGGCCACGTTCACGGCGGTGCGCATCGGCTCGGGCGCGCTCGCCCTGTGGATCATCGTGCGCGTGCGAACGAGCCTGGCGCCGGGCGGAAGCTGGATCTCCGCGTTCTGGCTCTTCGCCTACGCGGCCGCCTTCTCCTTCGCCTATCTGTCGCTCACGGCCGGTACCGGCGCATTGCTCCTCTTCGGGGCGGTGCAGGCGACGATGATCGGCCGCGGGCTGCTGGGCGGCGAGCGCCTGGGCGCGGTGCAGGTCGCGGGCCTCGTCCTCGCGTTCGGCGGCCTTGCCATGCTGCTCGCACCGGGCGTGAGCGCGCCGCCCGTCGCCGGCGCGGCGTTGATGCTCTTCGCCGGATTCTCATGGGGCCTGTATTCGTTGCGCGGCCGCGGAGCGGGCGATCCCACGGTCGTGACCGCGGGCAACTTCGTGCGCGCGGTACCCATGGCGCTCGCGCTCTTCGCGATGATGCTGCCGTGGTCTTCGCTCGACGCACGCGGCATCGGCTTCGCGGTGCTCTCGGGCGCGATCGCCTCGGGCATGGGATACGCCGTCTGGTACACGGCCTTACGCGGGTTGAAGGCGACGAGCGCCGCGTCCGTGCAATTGAGCGTTCCGGCGATCGCGGCGTTCGGCGGGGTGATCTTTCTCGGCGAGGCCGTCACGGTGCGCCTGGTCGTCGCCTCCATCGCGATCCTGGGCGGCGTCGCAATGGCGATCCGGCCGCGCGGCCAGCCACGCGCCGCCGGTGTGCCGCAACGGCCGCGTTAGTGCCGCTTGAAGAACTGTACCTCGCGCTCGTGCTGCTTCGCGGCGGCGAGCGAGGCGAACGTGCCGAGGTTGCGCCGCTTGCCGGTCTTCGGGTTCGCCTTGCGCGAGTACAGCCGATAGCCGCCCGACCTGAGCTTGCGGATCATCAGCGTGGCGCCTGCTCGGCGTAGCGGGGCGCTTCGGGACGCGGGTGCATGCGGGCGTAGTGCCGCTTGCGCGCCGCAGCTTGCTGCTGCTTCTTGACCTTCGCCTCGGCGTCGATGCGCTTCACGCGTTCCTTGTTGGCGTAGATCCCGACACCGCAGCCGACGGCGGCGCCCAGCAGCGTGCCGTTGCCGGCGATGGTG
>DASTGG010000094.1:0-6321 GCA_035719385.1 Usitatibacter sp. | reverse complement strand
CCGTCGTGCCAACAAGCTGCATACTCAGACGCCGCGAACTACACGCATTCTGGCCAGTGTTGTTGCACTCGTGCTGTTGGCCCCGTGGGTGTTCGTGCTGGGTCGCGCCCTTCTCGGAACCATACGATGAGTTCCACGCTGAACTCACCGGAAGGGGCTGGGTCGACTGGATGGAGCTCAGTCTCTCCAGATGACAGCTGCGCACGCGGCAACGAGTGCCTAGATGGAAAGCGACTGCAGCAGCGGCTCGGCGATGCGCACGTAATCGCGCGAGTCGAGCACGATGGAGCGGTCGAGCCGTCCGGCGTTGAACGCGATCTCCTCATGGCTCTCGACGAGCGCCGGATCGACAACGAGCCGGATGTCGGCCGAAAGCGAGAACGGCGGGACCGCGCCGACCACGCACTCGGTACGCTGCAGCACTTCCTCGGGAGAAGCGAGCGTCGCCTTGCGCATGCCGGCGGCGATCGCCACTTTCCTGAAATCGAGCTTCCTGTCGCCGGGCAGGACGGCGAGCACGAATTGCCCGGAGTCGTCCTTGCTCCTGCAGAGCATCGCCTTGGCGCCTTGACCGGGCACCGTGCCGCGAATCGCCGCGACCAGGTCGGACCTTCCCTCGGCGGGATGCTCGATCACGCGGAAGCGCGCGTTGCGGCTTCGAAGCATCTCCGTGAGTTGATCGAATACATCCGCCACGGAAGCGGCGTCAGCCTTTTCCGGCGCCCCACGAATCGCGCAGTGTCACGGAGCGGTTGAACACCGCCCGGTCGGCCGTCGAATCGCGGTCGCGCACGAAGTACCCGTGGCGCTCGAACTGGAACCTCTCCTCGAGCCCGCAGTTCTTCAACGCCGGCTCGACGAACGCGCGGATCACCTTCTTGGCATCGGGATTCACGTCGTCCAGGTAGTTGCCGGTCGCCTTGCCCGGGTTGGGCACGCGGAAGAGGCGATCGTAGAGGCGGATCTGCGCTTCGTGCGCGTGCAGCGCCGACACCCAGTGGATGTTGCCCTTCACCTTCACGCTGTCCGCACCGGGTGTTCCGGACTTGGTCTCGGGAAGGTAGTCGCAGTGCACTTCGTCCACGCGCCCGTCCGCGCCCTTCGAATAGCCGGTGCAGCGCACGACGAAGCCGTACTTGAGCCGCACCTGGTTGCCGGGATAGAGCCGGAAGTAGCCCTTCGAGGGCTGCTCCATGAAATCCTCGCGCTCGATCCAAAGCTCGTTGCTCATCGGGACCGCGCGCTTGCCCAGGTCGGCCTTCTGCGGATGGTTCGGCGCGAAGCACTCCTCGACGTGCCCCCTGGGCCAGTTGTCGATCACGAGCTTCAGCGGGTCGAGCACGGCGATGCGGCGCGGCGCGCTTTCGTTCAGCACCTCGCGCTGCGTGTCCTCGAACACGGCGTAGTCGATCACCGAATCCGACTTGGAGATCCCCGCGCGCTCCATGAAGAGGCGGAATCCCTCGGGCGTGAAGCCGCGGCGGCGCGCGCCCACGATCGTCGGCATGCGCGGATCGTCCCAGCCGTCCACGTGGCCCTCGCGCACGAGCTGGATGAGGAACCGCTTGCTCATCACCGTGTACGTGAGGTTCAGGCGCGAGAACTCGATCTGCTGCGGCAGGGGGCGCTGCAGGCACCCGAGCGTGGCGAGCTTGTCCAGCAGCCAGTCGTAGAACGGCCGCTGGTCCTCGAACTCGAGCGTGCACAGCGAGTGCGTGATGTTCTCGAGCGCGTCCTCGATGGGATGCGCGTACGTGTACATCGGGTAGATGTGCCACCTGTCGCCGGTGCGGTGGTGCTCGGCGTTCCGGATGCGGTAGATCGCCGGGTCGCGCATGTTGATGTTGGGCGACGTCATGTCGATCTTCGCGCGCAGCACATGGGCGCCATCCGCGTACTTGCCGTCGCGCATGTCGCGGAAGAGCTCGAGGTTCTCCTGGACGCTGCGGTTGCGGTACGGCGAATCGATGCCCGCTTCGGTGAGCGTGCCGCGCGTGGCGCGCATCTCTTCGGCCGTCTGCGAATCGACGTAGGCGTCGCCGTGCCCGATCAGCCGCTCGGCGAACTCGTACATCCAGTCGAAGTAGTCGCTCGCGTGGTAGAGGTACTCGTCCTTCGCGCCGAAGTCGAACCCGAGCCACTTCACCGCGTCGATGATCGCATCGACGTATTCCTGCTCTTCCTTCTCCGGGTTCGTGTCGTCGAAGCGCATGTGGCAGATGCCGCCGTACTCGCGCGCGAGGCCGAAGTTGAGGCAGATCGACTTCGCGTGGCCGATGTGCAGGTAGCCGTTCGGCTCGGGCGGGAAGCGCGTGCGGATCCTGGCCGGATCGGGCGGGGCGTTCTCGTGCGTCGAGAGCGGGCCGGGCGAGCCGCCCCAGCGCCGGCCGGCGTACTTGCCCTCGGCAAGGTCGCCCTCGATGCGCTGGCGGATGAAGTTGGTGAGGTGGGCGCTTTCGGGCGCCTTGATATCGTTGGGCATGAGGTTGAAGCCCCGGCGCGTTCGCGGGGCTCCAGCTGGCGGCTAAACCGCCATTTTCTCATGCGTCACGCGGCGGGGGCGGGCGCCTCCATGACATAGGCCTCCGAATCGCGAATCACGTTCACGACCTTGCCTTCGCCGGCCTTCCCCGCGGCCACTTCGCCGGCGCGCTTGGCCTGCGCGCGCGTCATCGATGAGCCGGTCAACAGGATGGCGCCGTCTTCCATGGGCTGCACCGTGATCTTCGAGTCCTTGAGGGATGCATCCGCATTCAATGCTTCCACGATCGCCTTCGCGCCATCGTCCTCCTTCGATGCGGAGGCTATCGGCTCATCGACGAAGTTCATGCGCGGGACCGGGTGGTCGTTGCGCCCGGCGCGCACCGCGGCGTCGGAAGCGACGTCGGGCTGTGTCGTGGGCGCGTTGGCGTCGCTCAGCGTGCGGGCCGGCTCGGGCGGTTGCGCCTGGCCCCATGCGAGGGCCACGCCGGAAGCGAAAATCGCCGCGAAAACAGGCTTGATGGGTCTCATTCAGTGCTCTCCTCATTCGGGTTCGATCTGTTGGACACCGCGGGGTCGACGGATTGGCCCCTATCGTGGCCGCCGGGAGTAGCCTGGATGGCCTATGCCGCGCGGGCGATGCGGCCGCTCGCGCAGCGCCGCCCGTAGAATCCGGGGGCCATGCAACGCCTCGTCCTGGCCGCCCTCATCGCGCTCGCCGCCCCATTCGCCGGCGCCGCCGCCACCGCGATCCCGCTCACCCCCGCCAACGTGAGCGTCCTCGGCAACGAGACGAAGACCTTCTCCGTGCGCTTCCTCGATGCCGCCGGCCAGCCTGCAGTGGACGAGAGCGTCCAGTTCATGAACGACGCCTGCGGCTGGTTCCCGAACGGTGGCTCGGTCACGAGCGTTCGCACCGATGCGAGCGGTGTGGCCTCGGTCGCGTTCACCGCGTACAACCAGGGCATCACGTGCTGGCTCGTCGCCAACGCCGGCGCGCAGGCGCGGTTCAACGTGCTCACCTACACGCTGGGGCAGGTCTATCTCGCCGCTTCGACCGATCCGCTACGGCCGCGCCCGGGCCAGCCATTCACGGTGACGGCCTCGGTCATGGCCGGCCTGTACAAGCTCTACGACCAGGATGTGTCGGCGCGCGTCGTGCCGGGCACCGCCTCGGCGACGATTTCCCCTGGCGGCGGCAACACGGGCGACGCCGGCAGCGTCGCCTTCCACGTCATGCCCGACAACCGCGTGGGCGACTACGACGTCGCCTTCACGTGGCGCTCGAAGACACAATCGCTGCCGGTGCGCGCGCCGGCCAATCCGTGGCAGGACATGTGGTGGGGCGGCGCAGCGGAAAACGGCTGGGGTGTCAGCGTGATCCAGCACCAGGACGTTCTCTTCAGCGTGATCTACGCCTACGACGATTCCGGCCAGCCGACGTGGTTCGTCATGCCCGGCGGCGCGTGGAACGACGGAAAGACCGCATTCACCGGCGCGCTGTACCGGCCGCGCGGCACGCCGTTCTCGGCGTACGACGCGACGAAATTCGTCGTCGGCGAGGCGATCGGCCGCGCCACGCTCACGTTCCTGGATGGCAGCACGATCGCCCTCGACTACACCGTCGATGGCTCGAGCGGCCGCAAGATGCTTTCACGGCAACTCTTCGGCACGCAGGATGCGACCGCCTCGCCCGAGGACCACGGCGACATGTGGTGGGGCGGCCCGGCGCAGGACGGCTGGGGCCTCGCATTGCTGCAGCAATACCGCACGCTCTTCGGCGTGTGGTTCACGTACGACGCGAAAGGCGCGCCCACCTGGTTCGTCATGCCCTCGGGCTACTGGAGCGATGCCGCGACGTACGAAGGGCAGCTCTACCGCACCACGGGCTCGCCATGGTCGGCCGCCCGCTACGATCCGGCCGCGTTCCATTCCGTCGACGCGGGCGCGTTTCGCTTGCATTTCGCCGGCGACGGCGCGACGCTGGGCTACTCGATCGATGGCCGCAGCGGCACGCTCGCGCTCCGCCGGCAACCTTTCTGACCGCCATGAACATCGCCCGCCCGCTGGTCGCCTTCTTCCTGTTGTGCGTGTCGTTCAGCGCCTGCGCCATCGACTTGGGCTTCGACCGGCTCGAGAAGGAGCTGCGCATCCGCCCGAACCAGAAGGCGCAATTCGACAGCGCCGTGGCGGCCACGCAGCGCGCGCTGCTCGCCGTCGCGCTGAACGGCCTGCAGATGAAGCAGCGCCTCGAGGAGGAGCTGCAGAAGCCGCGGCCGGACCTCGGCGCGCTGGCGCGGTCGCAGGAGGACATGATCGACCAGGTGCGCCCGCTCTTCCGCGAGGCGCGCGACGAATGGATGAAGCTCTACGACGTCCTGGACGACGACCAGGTGGGCATCGCGAAGGACTTCGTGCGCGAACGGCTCGGACGGTTGCTGAGGTAGCTCGCGCCCGGCCGCGGTTGGCTTCGCACGTGGAATCGGTGTAGCGTTACGCGGCCCTTCGGGGCCGCCACCGTAACGCCGTCCGCTACATCGCCATCGGGGAAGCCATGGAAGCTCTCAAGACGTCGGCCGACGTCCTCTTCATCCTTCTGGGCGCCATCATGGTGCTCGCCATGCACGCCGGCTTCGCGTTCCTCGAGCTCGGCACGGTGCGGCGCAAGAACCAGGTGAATGCGCTCATGAAGATCCTCGTGGACTTCTCCGTGTCCACGATCGCGTATTTCTTCATCGGCTACGGCGTGGCGTACGGCGCGCATTTCTTCGCGAGCGCGGAGAGCCTCGCGGCGAAGAGCGGCTACGAGCTCGTGCGGTTCTTCTTCCTGCTCACGTTCGCCGCCGCCATTCCCGCGATCGTCTCCGGCGGCATCGCCGAGCGCGCGAAATTCCAGCCGCAGATCGCGGCCACGTTCGTGCTGGTGGGGCTCGTCTATCCGTTCTTCGAAGGCATCGCGTGGAACCAGGCGTTCGGCATCCAGGGATGGCTCAAGGCCCACGCCGGCGCGGAGTTCCACGACTTCGCGGGCTCGGTCGTGGTGCACGCGGTGGGCGGATGGGTCGCGCTTGCGGCCGTGCTGCTGCTGGGCGCGCGCCGCGGCCGCTACACCAGGGACGGGCGCGTGGTGGCATTCCCACCGTCGAACATCCCCTTCCTCGCGCTCGGCGCGTGGGTGCTGTCGGTCGGCTGGTTCGGCTTCAACGTGATGAGCGCGCAGACCATCGACAAGATCACCGGCCTCGTCGCGGTGAACTCGCTCATGGCCATGGCGGGCGGCACGCTCGCGGGGCTGCTCGTGGGCCGCAACGACCCCGGCTTCGTGCACAACGGCCCGCTCGCGGGGCTGGTCGCGATCTGCGCGGGCTCCGACGTGATGCATCCGATCGGCGCGCTGGTGACGGGCGCGGTGGCCGGCGCGCTCTTCGTGTGGATGTTCAATGCGACGCAGAACCGCTGGAAGATCGACGACGTGCTCGGCGTGTGGCCGCTGCACGGCCTTTGCGGCACGTGGGGCGGGCTCGCTTGCGGCATCTTCGGATCGAAGGCGCTCGGCGGCATGGGCGGCGTGGCGTTCGCGAGCCAGCTCGCCGGCACCGGGCTCGGCATTCTCGTCGCGCTCGCCGGCGGCTTCGCAACCTACGGCGCGCTGCGCGCCGTCGTGGGCATCCGCCTCGACCCGGAGCAGGAGTACGACGGCGCGGACCTGTCGCTGCACAAGATCACGTCCACGCCCGAGGAAGAGACGAGGAATCAGTAATTGCCGAAATAAATGGGGTCAGACTCCATTTCGGTTAATTCAGGTTCCTGAATTACGCGAAATGGCGTCTGACCCCATTT
>DASTGG010000093.1:0-10104 GCA_035719385.1 Usitatibacter sp. | reverse complement strand
CAGGCGCACGCCCAGCGGCGCCATGAGGGCGGGCGCGTTGGTGCCGAGCGCGAGGACGTAGGCCTCGGCCTCCACGACGCCCGCGTTGGTCTCGACGCCGATCAGCCGCCCGCGCGCGGCGAGCAGGCGCTGCACCTCGACGTCGAAGCGGTACGTGACCGGGTTCACGCCCGTGGTCATGAGGCGCTTGAGCTCGTTGCAGAATTTCCAGCAGTCGCCCGCGTCCTCGCTCGGCGTGTAGATCGCGCCGCTGATGCGCGGCTTCATGGCCTCCAGCGCCGGCTCGAGGGCGACGGTCTCTGCCGCGTCGAGCGCCTGCTGCTCGCAGCCGAGGCTCGCCTGGAACGCCATCAGCCGGCGCGCGGACTCGAACGACTCGCGCTCCGTGTGCACGACGAGCTTGCCGTTCTGCACGTAGTCGAAGTCGAGCGCCTCCGAGCTCACGAGCTCGTGCATGAGGTCGCGGCTGTAGAACGACAGTCGCAGCAGGCGCTCGGTCGCGAGGTCCGCGGTGCGGCCGTTGCACGCGGCGAGGAACTCCAGGATCCAGCGCCACTGCTGCGCGTCCAGCTCCGGCGTGAAGCGCAGCGGCGCGTCGCGGCGCAGCAGCCACGGCGGGATCTTCGGGATCACCGAGGGGCTCGCGAGCGGCGCGACGTAGCTGTAGGAAAGCTGCCCGCCGTTGGCGAAGCTCGTCTCGAGCGCGACCGCTTCGTTGCGCTCCAGCACGGTGACCTCGTGGCCGTCGCGCCACAGGTACCACGCGCAGGCGACGCCGGCCACGCCGGCTCCGAGGACGAGGATCTTCATGTTGGCAAGGGGTGAGCCGCGATTTTCGCAGAAACGCGCCGTTGCAACGAACCGGGACGACGTGAAGAAAAAGGGCCGCGCTGCGGCCCTTTTTTGCGTTGCGGCGACGAGGACGTTACAGCAGCGGCACGATGAGCAGCGCCACGATGTTGATGATCTTGATGAGCGGGTTCACCGCGGGACCGGCGGTGTCCTTGTAGGGGTCGCCCACCGTGTCGCCCGTCACGGCCGCCTTGTGGGCATCGCTGCCCTTGCCGCCGAAGTGGCCGTCCTCGATGTACTTCTTCGCGTTGTCCCACGCGCCGCCGCCCGTGCACATCGAGATCGCGACGAAGAGGCCGGTCACGATCGTGCCGAGCAGCATGCCGCCCAGGGCCTGCACGCCCGCGTCGCGGCCCATGAGCCAGCCGACGACGAGGGCCACGGCGATCGGCGAGAGCACCGGCAGCAGCGAGGGGATCATCATCTCCTTGATCGCCGCGCCCGTCAGCATGCTCACCGCCTTCGAGTAGTCGGGCTTCGCCTTGCCTTCCATGATGCCCTTGATCTCGCGGAACTGGCGGCGCACTTCCTCGACCACCGCGCCCGCGCAGCGGCCGACCGCTTCCATCGCCATCGCGCCGAAGAGATACGGGATGAGGCCGCCCACGAACAGCCCGATGATGACCGCCGGGTTCGACAGGTCGAAGCTGATGTGGCGCCCGGCCTCCTCGAGCTTGTGCGTGTAGTCGGCGAAGAGCACCAGCGCGGCGAGGCCCGCCGAGCCGATCGCGTAGCCCTTGGTCACCGCCTTGGTCGTGTTGCCGACCGCGTCGAGCGGGTCGGTCACGTTGCGCACTTCCTTCGGCAGCTCCGCCATCTCCGCGATGCCGCCCGCGTTGTCGGTGATCGGGCCGTAGGCGTCGAGCGCCACGATGATGCCCGCCATCGAGAGCATCGAGGTGGCCGCCACGGCGATGCCGTAGAGGCCCGCGAGCGCGAACGCCGCCCAGATCGCCACGCAAACCGACAGCACCGGCCAGGCGGTCGAGCGCATCGACACGCCGATGCCCGCGATGATGTTGGTCGCGTGTCCCTTGGTCGAGGCTTCCGCCACGTGCTTCACCGGCGCGAAATCGGTGCCGGTGTAGTACTCGGTGATGATCACCATGAGCGCGGTGAGGATGAGGCCCACGACGCAGCAGCCCCAGAGCTTGAGCACCGTCATGCCGGGATAGGCCGTCACGACGTCGTGCATCATCCACTCGGTCACGAAGTAGAACGCGATGATCGACAGGACGCCCGCCACCGCGAGGCCGCGGTAGAGCGCGCTCATGATCTTGCCGCCCTGCGTGGTCTTCACGAAGTACGTACCGATGATCGAGGCCACGATCGAGACGGCGCCGAGCACGAGCGGGTAGGTCACCGCGTTGCCGACGATCGTCGGGCTGGGCATGAGCAGCGCGCCGAGCACCATCGTCGCGATGATCGTCACGGCGTAGGTCTCGAAGAGGTCCGCGGCCATGCCGGCGCAGTCGCCCACGTTGTCGCCCACGTTGTCGGCGATCACCGCGGGGTTGCGCGGGTCGTCCTCGGGGATGCCCGCCTCGACCTTGCCGACGAGGTCCGCGCCCACGTCCGCGCCCTTGGTGAAGATGCCGCCGCCCAGACGCGCGAAGATCGAGATGAGGGAGGCGCCGAACGCGAGGCCGATGAGCGGCTTGATCGAATCGCTCATCTTCTCGCCGTGCACGCCCGTGCCCTGCAGGAAGAGGAAGTAGCCGGTCACGGCGAGCAGGCCCAGGCCGACCACGAGCATCCCGGTGATCGCGCCGCCCTTGAAGGCGATGCCGAGCGCCGGGCCGATGCCGTGCCGCGCGGCTTCGGCGGTACGCACGTTCGAGCGGACCGAGACGTTCATGCCGATGAAGCCGGCCGCGCCCGAGGCGATCGCGCCGATCGCGAATCCGAACGCCGTCGTCCATCCCAGGGCGGGCACGAAGCCGATGATCAGGAACAGCACGAGGCCCACGATCCCGATGGTCGTGTACTGCTTGTTCAGGTAGGCCTTCGCGCCCGTCTGCACCGCCGCGGCGATCTCTCGCATGCGGTCGTTGCCGTCGGGCTGGCGAAGGATCCACGTCGCCGTGGCGCCGCCGTACACCAGCGCCAGCAGGCCGGCGAGGATCGCCAGGAGTATTGCCGTATTCATCATGTGCTTCTCCCTATCTTCGTTGTGAGCGGTGCTGCGGTTTTCTTCAGGCCTTGTATTCGGTGCCCGTCTTCTTCGGGACGGCGGCGTTCTTGAGGCGCACGTATTTCGGCAGGCCGGCCTCGTAGGGCGGATACGCCTCGCCCGAGATGAGCGGCGCGAGGTAGGCGCGGCATTTGGCCGTGATGTGGAAGCCGTCGGGCGTGATGAAGTCGCGCGGCATCTTCTTCTCGACGTTGGCCACGTCCTTCAGGTTCGCCACGCCGATCTTCCAGCGGTAGGGCTTGGCGGAGGTGCGCACGATCGTGGGCATCACGCTGTTCATGCCCTTCAGCGCGTACTCCACCGCCGCCTTGCCGACCGCATAGGACTGCTCGAGATCGGTCTTCGAGGCGATGTGGCGCGCCGCGCGCTGCAGGTAGTCCGCGACGGCCCAATGCTGCTTGAGCTTGAGCTTCGATTGCACGAGGTTGGCGAGCATGGGGGCCACGCCGCCGAGCTGCGAATGGCCGAAGGCGTCCTTGAGCCCCGATTCGGAAAGGAACCTGCCCTCCTTGTCCTGCAGCCCCTCGGAAGCGCCGATGGCGCAATAGCCGTACTTCTTCACGCTCTCCTCGACACGCGCGAGGAACGCTTCCTCGTTCCAGGGCACCTCGGGGAAGAGCAGGATGTGCGGCCCCTCGCCCGGCCTGCGCTGCGCAAGGCCCGTGGCCGCGGTGATCCATCCGGCGTGGCGCCCCATCACCTCGAGGATGAAGACCTTCGTCGAGGTCTTCGCCATCGACTCCACGTCGAGCACCGCTTCCATCATGCTCGTGGACACGTACTTCGCCACCGAGCCGAAGCCCGGGCACGTGTCGGTGATCGGCAGGTCGTTGTCCACCGTCTTGGGCACGTGCACCGCGACGATGGGATAGCCCAGCGTGCCGCTGATCTGCGAGACCTTGAGGCACGTGTCGGCCGAGTCGTTGCCGCCGTTGTAGAAGAAATACCCGATGTCGTGCGCCTTGAAGACCTCCACCAGGCGCTCGTACTCGTGCCCGCCCTTCTCCACGCCCTTCAGCTTGTAGCGCGCGGAGCCGAAGGCGCCGCCGGGCGTGTTGACGAGCGCGCGGATCGCCGACGCGCTCTCCTTGCTGGTGTCGATAAGATCCTCCGTCAGGGCGCCGAGGATCCCGTTGCGCCCCGCGTAGACCTTGCGGATCTTGTCCTTGTGCTTGCGCGCGGTCTCGATGACGCCCGCGGCGCTCGCGTTGATGACGGCGGTCACGCCGCCCGATTGCGCATAAAAGGCGTTTCTCGGCATCCCTGTGCCCTCTGTCTCTCCGTGTCTGCGTTGCTACCCGAGCGCCGCGAAGATGCGGTCGCGCACCTCTTCCACCCGGCCCAGGCCGTCGATCCGGTGATACTTCGGCGCGCGCGCATCGGCGGTCGTGCCCCACTTGCGGTAGTAATCGATGAGCGGCTCGGTCTGGCGATGGTAGATGGCCAGGCGCTTGCGCACCGTGTCCTCCTGGTCGTCGTCGCGCTGGATGAGCTCCTCGCCCGTCACGTCGTCCTTGCCCGCCACCTTCGGCGGGTTGAACCTCACGTGGTACGTGCGGCCCGAAGGCAGGTGCACGCGGCGCCCCGACATGCGCTCGATGATGACCGCGTCGTCGACCGAAATCTCCACCACGTGCTCGACGGCCACGCCCGAATTCCTCATCGCCTCGGCCTGCGGGATCGTGCGCGGGAAGCCGTCGAAGAGGAAGCCGGCGCGGCAATCGGGCGCCTGGATGCGCTCCTTCACGAGCGCGATGATGGTGTCGTCGGAGACGAGCTCGCCGCGATCCATCACCTCCTTCGCCGAGCGCCCGAGCGGCGTGCCGGCCTTCACGGCGGCGCGCAGCATGTCTCCGGTGGAGATCTGCGGAATGCCGTACCGCTGCGTGATGAATGCGGCCTGGGTGCCCTTGCCGGCCCCCGGCCCACCCAGCAGAATCAGGCGCATTCCTACTCCTCCGAGGGTCGATCTTCAGGTCAGCCGGTGATTATAGCGGAGCGCTCGTGCGCTTCTTGAGGTGGATCAAGTGCCGAGCCGGCGGCGGACGCGATCGAGATCGGCCTGCGTGTCGACGCCCGCTTCCATGGCGCCCTCCCAGAGCGCCACGGCGATGCGATGGCCGTGGCCCAGCGCGCGCAGCTGCTCGAGCGCCTCGAAGCGCTCCGCGAGCGTGGGCGTGAGCGAGGCGTATTCGCGCAGGAAGCGCACGCGATAGGCGTAGATGCCGATGTGGCGATAGGCCGGCAGGCCTTCGGGCAGGCGCTCGCGCGAGGCGGCGAACGCATCGCGGGCGAAGGGGATCGGGGCGCGGGAGAAATACTGCGCGCACCCCGCGGTATCCAGCACCACTTTCACGACGTTGGGATCGAAGAACGTGGCCGCATCGCGGATCGGGTGCACCGCGGTCGAGATGGAGGCTTCCACGCGCGCCGCGAGCTCTTCGGCGACCGCGCGCACCAGCGCCGGCGCGATGAGCGGCTCGTCGCCCTGCACGTTCACCACGATCTCGTCGTCGCCGAGCGCGAGCTGCGTCACGGCTTCGGCGAGGCGGTCGGTCCCGGTCTCGTGCAGGGGCGAGGTGGTGCAAACGCGCCAGCCGAGCGCGGAGACGGCCGCGGCGATGTCCTCGTGGTCCGTGGCGATCACCACGTCCTCGGCGCCGCTCGCCCGCGCGCGCTCCGCTACCCACGCCACCAGCGGCTTGCCCGCGATGTCGGCGAGCATCTTGCCCGGCAGCCGCGTGGATTTCATGCGCGCCGGGATGATGACCTTGAACGGGGTGCGTCCCCGGGGTGCGTCCCCGGGGTGCGTCCCCGGGTGTGCGGCGGTCACGGCTCCTCTTCGGGGCCGAGCGTTCGCGCCTCTTCCTCGAGCATCACGGGGATGTCGTTGCGCACCGGAAAGGCGAGCCGGTCGCCCTTGCAGACCAGCTCCTGCGCATCCTTCTTCCAGGCGAGCGGCCCCTTGCACAACGGGCAGACGAGGATTTCAAGCAGCTTGGGATCCATGGGCGCTCCTGCGGGTTCGCGCGAGGCGGGTGAGAAGGAAATCGGCGAAAGCGTCGGGCACTCGCGCCTCGACGCGCATCACCCACATCCGCGCATCGGCGAACGCGCCGCATTTTACGGCATCCTTCTCCGTCATGACGATGACCTGCGCGTCGGGCAGGCGCAAGTCCGCCGCCTGGAATGCATGGTGGTCCGGGAAGGCGATGCCGCGCGCGGCGAGGCCCAGCGAGGCGAGGTGCTCGAAGAAGCGCGGCGGGTTGCCGATGCCCGCCACGGCGACCACGCGCTGCCCGCGCGCGAAGGCCGCGAACTCGTCGGGCGCCATCTGGCGGCCCTGGGTGAGCGCGACGAAGCGCTCGCCGCCGAGCGCCATCGCGAAATGCGGCACGTCGCGCATCACGGCGGCACCGCCGCCGTTCATGACGATCGCGTCCACCGATGCCAGCCGCGACACGGGCTCGCGCAACGGGCCCGAGGGCAGCAGCAGCCCGTTGCCGAAGCGCCTCTCGCCATCGACGACGGCGATCTCGAGGTCGCGCGCCAGCGCGTAGTGCTGCAGCCCGTCGTCGCTCACGATCACGTTCACCTCGGGATGGTCGGCGAGCAGCTCCCGCGCCGCCGCGGGCCGGTCGGGCGAGATGTACACCGGCACCTGCGAGCGCCGCGCGATCAGCACCGGCTCGTCGCCGAAGTGCTCGGGCGTGGCGACGTCGGGCAGCACGCGCACCACGCCGCGCGGATCCTGTTCCCGCGGCGGCACGCGTCCGTAGCCGCGCGCGACCACGCCGGGATTGAAGCCGTGGCTGCGCAGGATCTCGACCACCGCGAGCACGAGCGGCGTCTTGCCCGTGCCCCCCGCCGTGATGTTGCCCACGACGACGACCGGCACGTCGGCGCGCCATGCGGGCAGCAGGCGATGGCGGTAGAGCCAGCGGCGCGCCGCCACGACGGCGCCATGGACGAGGGCGAGCGGCAGGAAGATGAGCGCCCCGCCGCCGCGGCGCTCCCATTCGGATTCCAGCCACGCGCGCATAGCCGTGCGGCGGCGCTAGCGTCGCTGCGTGGTGAACGAGATGTGGTTGTAGCCCGCGAGCCGCGCGCTCTCCATCACGTTGATCACCGACTGGTGCGTCGCGTGCGCATCGGCGCTGATCGCGATCACGGGCTCCTTCGCGCCCTTGGCGGCCTCGCGCAGGGCGTTGGCGAACCCCTCGGGGCTTCCGTAGGGCGTCGCGACGCCGTTGATGGCGTACTTGCCGTTCGCGTCCACCGCCACCGTGAGCATCTGCGGCTTCTCGCTCGCGCGCTCGGCCGAGGCTTCCGGCAGGTTGATCTGCAGCTCCGCGAAGCGGCTGTAGGTCGTCGTGAGGAACAGGAAGATCAGGATGACGATGAGGATGTCGATCAGCGGGATCAGGTTGATGTCCGGATCCTCGCGCATCCGCCCGCGACGGAAGTTCATGCGCGGCGCTCGCCGTGGATGATCTCGATGAGCTTGATCGCCTGGCTTTCCATCTCGACGACCAGGACGTCCACGCGGTTGCGGAAGTGGCGATAGAAGATGACCGCCGGGATGGCCACGCCGATGCCGAAGAGCGTGTTGTACAGGGCCACCGAGATGCCGTGCGCGAGCTGCGCCGGGTTGCCGGCGCCCGTGGCCGGGTTCTGCGAGCCGAAGATCTCGATCATGCCGACGATGGTGCCGAACAGTCCCAGCAGCGTGGAGATCGTGGCGATCGTGCCCAGCGTGTTGAGGAAGCGCTCGAGCTCGAGGGCGACCGCGCGGCCGGCGTCCTCGACCGCGTCGCGGATCACCTCGCGGGAGCTGCGCTCGTTCACGAGGGCGGCGGCGAAGATGCGGCCGATGAGCGGCCCCTTCTGCAGGCGGTTCACCAGGTCCTGCGTCGCGCCCTTCGCCTGGTACTCGCGGATCGTCGCGGGAAGGACGTCGCGCGGTGCGACGAGCGACGTGCGCAGCGACCAGAAGCGCTCGCCGATGATGGCGAGGGTGATGACGGAGGTGATGATGATGAGCCAGATCGGCCAGCCGGCCGCTTCGATGATCGACAGCACGCGGTTGATGCTCCCTTCGTGAAATCGCAGGCACTTTAGCGGGCGGTGCCGCGTTCCACAAGTTCTAGTGCGCTCCGGCGCGACCCATCACAAATCCGTTGGCGAAGTTTTTGAAGTGACGCAGAATTCGCTTGCGCTTCGCGAGCGCGCGAAAAAAGCGGCGCGGCGTCATGCCCGGGCGAATATTTTTTCGCGGCGATCTTGTAGGCAAATCGGAAGTGTGGTTGCAGCGCCGCAAAACGCCTCGAATCATCCACAGACGCTGTGGATAACCCTGTGGGTGTCTTTCGGGCGCATACGCCAAGTAACCAATCGGAAAGGGTTTTTTTTCCTTCGCTCAATTTTTGAGCGCAAAGGTTTCTCCAATGATTTCAGCGGCTTGCGGCTTTTTTCCCTCTGGAGCCCGGTGCGACAAATCGCCGCAAGGCGCCCCTCCGGGAATTTTCCGCAGGCGGTGGATAGACGCGTCGGGGCGGCTGTTGCGCAAAAGCCCACTTTCCAGGAGTCCTACGCCCGCTTTCGTCTTCTCCTACGCCCGCCCTTCCTCGCATCCTACGAGCCATATTCCTCCCCTCCGGTAGGATTCGCCCCTTCCATGCCCGCGCTCTTTCCGCCCTCCGCCCCCGTCGTCACGGTGAGCGAGCTCAACCGCCGCGTGCGCGCGCTGCTCGAGAACCAGTTCGAGATGCTCTGGGTCGCGGGCGAGCTTTCCAACGTGAAGCTGGCCGGCTCCGGCCATTGGTATTTCTGCCTGAAGGACCCGGGCGCGCAGATCGAATGCGCCATGTTCCGGGCGCGGGCGCAGTTCCTCGACTTCCGGCCCGAGAACGGGCTGCAGGTGGAGGTCCGGGCGCGCGTGACCTTGTATGAGCCGCGCGGCAACTACCAGCTGGTCGTCGAGGAGATCCGCAAGGCGGGGCTGGGCGCGCTGTACGAGGCGTTCGAGAAGCTCAAGGCGCGGCTGCAGGCCGAGGGCCTCTTCGATGCCGGGCGCAAGAAGCCGATCCCCGCCTTCCCGCGCGCCATCGGGATCGTCACTTCGCCCGCCGCGGCGGCGCTGCGCGACGTGCTCACCACGCTGCGCCGGCGCGCATGCATGACGCCGGTGATCCTGTATCCCGCGCAGGTGCAGGGCGAAGGCGCGGGCGCGCAGGTCGCGCGCGCGATCCAGGTGGCGAACGCGCGGCGTGAGTGCGACGTGCTGATCGTGTGCCGTGGCGGCGGCAGCCTCGAGGACCTGTGGGCGTTCAACGAGGAGGTCGTCGCCCGCGCGATCGCCGCGTCGTCGCTGCCGGTCGTGAGCGGCGTGGGCCACGAGACCGACTTCTCCATCGCGGACTTCGTCGCGGACCTGCGCGCCCCGACGCCGACCGCGGCCGCGGCCGCGGCGAGCGCCGACCGCGAGGCGCTGTGCGCGCGCATGGCGCAGATTCGCCGGCGGCTGGCGCGCGACATGGCGCGGATCGCCGAGCGCGACCGCCAGGCGCTGGAGTCGTTCGGCCGGCGCCTCGCGCGCGACATGCGGCGCATCCTGGAGACGCGCGAGCAGCGGCTCGACTCGGTCGCGCGGCGGCTGCTCACGCCCGCCGAGCGGCTGGAGCGCCATCGCGCGCGGCTGGGCGAGCTCGCGCGGCGCATGCGCCGCGCGCTGCCCGACGCCGCCTCGCGCGATCGGGAGATGCAGCGCCTTTCTCAGCGGCTGCGCCAGGCGCTCGCGCGCACGCTCGAGCTGCGCGCGAGGAGGCTCGCCGCGCTGCGCACGGCGCTCGGCCACCTCGATCCGACCCAGGTGCTCGCGCGCGGCTACCGCATCGTGCGCGACGCGAAGGGCCATGTCGTGCTCCGGGGGGCGGAGGTGGCCGCGGGCGATGCGCTCGACGTGACGTTCTCCGAGGGCGGCGCGGGCGTCACCGTGCGCGAAACGCGCTAGGCGTATATTGGCCTCGCCGCCGCACCGCCGGCGGCATCCTCGTCCA
>DASTGG010000092.1:0-4535 GCA_035719385.1 Usitatibacter sp. | reverse complement strand
CACGGGGCTGCCGGTGGCGGTGTAGTACTTGTGGCGTTGCGCGTCCTCCTTGACGATGACGCGCGCGGCGGTCATGCGCATCGTGCCCTGCGTGACGACCACGTTGCCGTCGAAGGTGCTGGTGCGGTTCGCGTCGTCGGCGATGAGCCGGTCGGCGCCGATCACGATCTCCTTCTCGCGATCGGCCTTCTCCGCGGCGGCCGGCAACGCCATCGCGGCGGCCAGCAGGAACGGCAGGATTCGTGTGCGCATCAACGCTTCGGCTGGATGGTGGCTTGCACGCGCTCGAGCTCGAGCGTGCGCGTCTTGTTGTTGAGCTCGAGCCCCGCGGCGCGCGCGCGGCCCGTGGCGCTGTCGAGGTGCACCTCGCTCGTGGTGCGCGCGATGCCTTCGTCGGGCAGCACGAGCAACCGGTCCGTGGTGAGGCGCGCGCGATCGGCCTTCTCGTCGGCCTCGCGCACGACCACCACGTTGCCCTCGATCCACACGCGATCGCCGCCCTGCTCGAGCCGCCCGTGGTCCGCGGTGATCGTCATCTTGGGTTGGCGCGGCTCGAAGGCCTCGAGCCTCACCGTCTCGAGGAGCGCGGAATCGTCGTCGGGGTAATGTACCATCTTCCTCGCCACGAGCGTATATCGCACCTGCCCCGCTTCGTCGAGCTTGCGGGCGCTGAAATTGTCGACGATCGAGTCGGGATCGTGGCGCTTCGAGGCGTCGCCGCGCGAGCCCTGGGGCTGCACCAGCTGGTTGAGCCACAGGGTGAGCCCGACGAGGAGCGCCAGCGCCGCGAGCGGCAGCCACGTGGTGGGACGCACGGCAATCAGACCGCGTGCGGGCCCGCGAGTTGCCCCTGGGCGCGCAGCACGAGCTCGCAGAACTCGCGCACCGCGCCGCGCCCGCCGCTCGCGCGCGTCACGTAATGCGCGGCCGACTTCACCGCCTCGACCGCGTTGGCCACCGCCACCGCGAGCCCGCAGCGGCGCATCACCGGCAGGTCCGGGAGGTCGTCGCCCACGAACGCGCATGCGGCGGGCTCCACGCCGAGCCGCGCGAGCAGCGCCTCGAACGCGGCGACCTTGTCGCCGGCGCCCTGCACGACGTGGGCGATGGAAAGCTCCGCCGCGCGCCGCGCCACCGCATCGGAGGAACGGCCGGAGATGATCGCGGTGGCCACGCCCGCCGACTGCAGCATCTTCACGCCGTGGCCGTCGAGGATGTTGAATGCCTTGAAGGCCTCGCCCTCACCGCCGATGTAGAGCGTGCCGTCGGTCATCACGCCGTCCACGTCGAAGATCGCGAGTCGCACGGCACGCGCCCGCGCCTCGACGTCCATCACACGACCCCGGCGGCGAGCAGGTCGTTGAACGTGACGACGCCGAGCAGCACGCCCTCGGGCGAGGTCACCACGAGGCGCCCGCCGATGCGATACGTCTGCATGATCTGCGCGGCCTCGGCCGCCAGCTTCTCGGGCGCGATCACGCGCGGGTTGCGCGTCATGACGTCGCCCACGCGCACGTCGCGGATCATGTCGTGCTTCTGCAGCGTGCGGCGCAGGTCGCCGTCGGTGAAGATGCCGAGCAGCCGGTCGTCGCGGTCGACGATCGCCGTCATGCCGATGCCCTTGTTGGACATCTCGATGATCGCCTCGGGCAGGAGCGTGTCCGGGCCGTTCTTCGGCAACTGCTCGCCCTTGCGCATGATGTCGCGCACGTGCACGAGCAGCCGCCGCCCGAGCGAGCCGCCCGGGTGGTGCATCGCGAAATCCTCGCTGCCGAAGCCGCGCGCATCGAGCAGCGTGATCGCCAGCGCATCGCCCAGGGCGAGCGTGGCCGTGGTGCTCGCGGTCGGCGCGAGGTTGAGCGGGCACGCTTCCTTCTCGACTCCGGCATCGAGGTGCACGTCCGCCTCGCGCGCAAGCGTCGAGCCGACGCGGCCCGTGATCGCGATCACCCGCGCGCCGCGGCGCTTGATGAGCGGCAGGATCTTGAGGATCTCGTCCGATTCCCCGGAATAGGAAATCGCGATGACGACGTCCTCCTCCGTGATCATGCCGAGGTCGCCGTGGCTCGCCTCGCCCGGATGCATGAAGAAGGCGGGCGTGCCGGTGGAAGCGAGCGTCGAGGCGATCTTGCGGCCGACGTGTCCCGACTTGCCCATTCCCGTCACGACCACGCGCCCCTTCGTCTCGAGCATCAGCTGGTGCGCGCGCAGGAACGCCTCGCCCAGGCGATGCTGCAACGCGCGCACCGCCTGCGCCTCGATGTCGAGCACGCTGCGCGCGAGCTCCAGGAAGCGCTCCGCATCGGACACGCGATGGGGTTGTAGTAGATTTGACACGCGCAAAGTATAAATCGAACCGATGCACGACGCCCTCAACGTCACCCTGATCCTCCTCGCGTCGGCCGTCGGCGTCGTGGTGCTGTTTCGCCAGCTCGGGATCCCGCCCATCATCGGCTACCTGCTCGTCGGCGCGCTCGTGGGGCCGCACGCGTTCGGCTTCGTGGCCGCCACCGAGGACCAGCGCAACGTCGCCGAGTTCGGCGTGGTGTTCCTCATGTTCTCCGTGGGGCTCGAGTTCAGCCTGCCGCAGCTCACGGCGATGCGGCGCACGGTGCTCGGTTTCGGCGGCGCGCAGGTGCTGATCGTGACCGCCGCGGGCGCTGCCGCCGCGATGGCCGCGGGCCAATCGTGGCGCACCGGCATCGTGCTCGGTGGCGTGATCGCCATGTCGTCCACGGCGATCATCTCGAAGATGCTCGCGGAGAAGTCGCAGCTGCACTCGCCGCACGGCCGGCAGATCATGGGCGTGCTGCTCTTCCAGGACCTCGCGGTGATCCCGCTGCTGGTGCTGATCCCGGCGCTGGTGCTGCCGGGCGAGGCGATCGTGAGCGCGATCGTCGTCGCGCTGGCGAAGGCGGCCGTCGTGCTGGCGATCGTGCTCTTCGTGGGCCAGCGGCTCATGCGACCGCTCTTCGACGTGGTCGCGAAGCAGCGCTCCTCCGAGATCTTCGTGCTCTTCGTGCTGCTCGTGACCCTCACGCTCGCATGGGTCACCGAGATGGCGGGCCTTTCGCTCGCGCTGGGCGCCTTCCTCGCCGGCATGCTGATCTCGGAGACCGAATACCGCTACCAGGTCGAGGACTACATCAAGCCCTTCCGCGACGTGCTGCTGGGCCTCTTCTTCATCACCATCGGCATGCTGCTGGACATGTCTTCGGTGGTGCGCCACTTCGGGGCGGTCGCGGCGACGTTCGCTTTCCTGCTGCTGGTGAAGTTCGCGGTGATCTACGGCCTGTCGCGCGCATTCGGCGCGGCGCAGGCGACGACGTTGCGCACCGCCCTGCCGCTCGCGCCCGCCGGCGAGTTCGGCTTCGTGCTCCTGTCGCTCGCGGGGGCGGGGCACGCCGTGGATGCGGTCACGCTGCAGGTGGTGCTGGCGGCCACGCTGCTGTCGATGCTGCTCACACCGCTCCTCCTCGCCCGCATGGACGCGATCGTGCTGTACTTCGCGCGCGGCGAGTGGACGCAGCGGGCCCTCGCGTTGCACTCGCTCGCGGTGCAGACGATGCGCACGCGCGCGCACGTCATCGTTTGCGGCTACGGACGCAGCGGGCAGGCGCTCGCGCACTTCCTCGAGCGCGAGAACGTGCCGGTGATCGCCCTCGACTCCGATCCGCAGCGCGTGCGCGAGGCGGCGGCGGCGGGCGACTCGGTCGTCTACGGCGACGCTTCACGCCGCGAGGTGCTCATCGCCGCGGCGCTGTCCCGGGCGAGCGCCGTGGTGGTCACCTTCGCCGACACGCCGCGCGCGCTCACCATCCTCGCGCACGTGCGCGAGCTGCGTCCCGAGGTGCCCGTCATCGTGCGCACGTTCGATGACACGGATGTCGGGCGCATAAAGGCCGCGGGCGCCGCCGAGGTGGTCGCCGAAGTGGTCGAGGGCTCGCTCATGCTCGCGACGCAGACGATGATGCAGCTCGGCGTGCCGCTGAACCGCGTCCTGCGCCGGCTTCGCGAGGTGCGCCAGGAGCGCTACCGCCTCACGGGCAGCTTCTTCCATGGCGCCACCGACGAGGGGCCGGACGACGCCGACCAGCCGCGCCTGCGAACCGTGATCGTCGAGTCCGCGGCGGCGTGCGTCGGAAAGAGCCTCGGGGAGATCGACCTGCAGAAGATGGACGTGCAAGTGACGGCGGTTCGCCGCACAGGCTCCCGCGACGTCAACCCCTCGAACGACACGCGGGTCGAGGCGGGCGACGTGCTGGTGCTGCTGGGCAGCCAGCAGAACCTCGCGCGCGCGGAGATCCGGCTGCTGCAGGGCTGAAAACGCGAACGGCCCGCGAGGGGCCGTACGGGACGTGGGAAGGCGCGGCGTTCAGAACGCCATGCACACGGTGTAGTTGGTCGCGTCGTCGATGCATTGCGTCGCGGCTCCCGGGCATGCCGGGCTCGCGCCGGTGGTCGAGTTACCGACCGCCGTGCCGCCGCTGGCGGTGTTGTCCACGACTGTGCGCATGGAGCCGGTGGCGGTATTG
>DASTGG010000091.1:0-11526 GCA_035719385.1 Usitatibacter sp. | reverse complement strand
TCGCCCATGACCGCGAGCTTCACGACCTGGTAGTCCTGGTCGGCCATCTGCTGGATCATCTGCGAGCCGAGATTCGACGTCATCACGATGACCGTGTTCTTGAAGTTCACGGTGCGGCCCTGGCCGTCGGTCATGCGGCCGTCGTCGAGCACCTGCAGCAGCACGTTGAACACGTCCGGGTGCGCCTTCTCGACCTCGTCGAGCAGGATCACGCAGTAGGGCTTGCGCCGCACGATCTCGGTGAGGTGGCCGCCCTCTTCGTAGCCGACATATCCGGGCGGCGCGCCGATGAGCCGCGCAACCGAGTGCTTCTCCATGTACTCGGACATGTCGATGCGCACGAGGGCGTCCTCGCTGTCGAACAGGAAGCCCGCGAGCGCCTTGCAGAGCTCGGTCTTGCCCACGCCCGTGGGGCCCAGGAACAGGAACGAGCCGTACGGCCGGTTGGGGTCCGCGAGCCCCGCGCGCGAGCGGCGGATCGCATCCGAGACGAGGCGCACGGCCTCGTCCTGGCCCACGACGCGCTCGTGCAGCTTGTCTTCCATGAGGAGCAGCTTCTCGCGCTCGCCCTGCATCATCTTGGACACGGGGATGCCGGTGGCGCGCGACACGACCTCGGCGATCTCTTCCACGCCGACCTGGGTGCGAAGCAGCTTGGGCTTCTCGGCGTTCGCGTCGCCCGACTTCTCGGCTTCCTTCAGCTGCTTCTCGAGCGCGGGGATCCGGCCGTATTGCAGCTCGCTCATCTTCTGCCAGTCGCCCTTGCGCTTGGCCTCGTCCATGGCGATCTTGGCCTTCTCGAGCTCTTCCTTGATGTGCGTCGAGCCCTGCACGCGCGCCTTCTCGGCCTTGAGCACTTCCTCGAAGTCCGCGTACTCCTTCTGCAGGCGCTTGATCTCGTCCTCGATGTGCTCGAGGCGCTTGCGGCTCGCCTCGTCCTTCTCCTTCTTCACCGCCTCGCGCTCGATCTTGAGCTGGATGAGGCGCCGGTCGAGGCGGTCCATGACCTCGGGCTTGGAGTCGATCTCCATCTTGATGCGCGAGGCGGCCTCGTCGATCAGGTCGATCGCCTTGTCGGGAAGGAACCGGTCGGTGATGTAGCGATGCGAGAGCTCCGCCGCCGCGACGATCGCGGGGTCGGTGATGTCCACGCCGTGGTGGACCTCGTACTTCTCCTGCAGGCCGCGCAGGATCGCGATGGTGTCTTCGACCGACGGCTCGTCCACGAGCACCTTCTGGAAGCGGCGCTCGAGCGCGGCGTCCTTCTCGATGTACTTGCGGTATTCGTCGAGCGTCGTGGCGCCCACGCAGTGCAGCTCGCCGCGCGCGAGCGCGGGCTTCAGCATGTTGCCGGCGTCCATGGCGCCTTCCGCCTTGCCCGCGCCCACCATGGTGTGCAGCTCGTCGATGAAGACGATGGTCTGGCCCTGGTCCTGCGAGAGCTCCTTGAGGACGCTCTTCAGGCGCTCCTCGAATTCGCCGCGGTACTTGGCCCCGGCGATGAGCATGCCCATGTCGAGCGACAGCACGCGCTTGCCGCGCAGGCCCTCGGGCACCTCGTCGTTCACGATGCGCTGCGCGAGGCCCTCGACGATCGCGGTCTTGCCGACGCCCGGCTCGCCGATGAGCACGGGGTTGTTCTTGGTGCGGCGCTGGAGCACCTGCACGACGCGGCGGATCTCCTCGTCGCGGCCGATGACGGGGTCGAGCTTGCCCGCCCTCGCGCGCTCGGTGAGGTCGATCGTGTATTTCTTGAGCGCCTCGCGCTGGCCCTCCTGCTCGGCGCTGTGCACGGTCTCGTTGCCGCGCACGGCCTGGACCGCGTTCTCGACGGACTTCTCGTTGGCGCCGTGCTGCTTGAGGATGCGGCCGAGCTCGCCCTTGTCGCGGACGGCGGCGAGGAGGAACAGCTCGGAGGCGATGAATTGGTCGCCGCGCTTGGTGGCTTCCTTGTCGGTGAGATTGAGGAGGTTGTTCAGGTCGCGGGAGATCCCGATCTCGCCGCCCTGCCCCTCGACCTTGGGCAGGCGCGCGATGGACTCGTCGATCGCCCGCTTCAGCGGCGGGACGTTCACCCCGGCGCGCTGCAGCAGCGACGCGGTGCCGCCGTCCTCCTGCTCGAGAAGGGCGTGCATGACGTGCTGCGGCTCGATGAAGCCATTGTCGTGCGCCAGCGCCTGGCTCTGCGCATCGGCGAGGGCCTGCTGGAATTTGGTGGTCAGCTTGTCGATTCTCATGGGTTCCTCGTGGCGGTCTGCCCCGTCCTGCCCTTGAATTTGCAGCCGGAAACCGGGATTTCAAGCCCGGGGGGCGTCCCCGGGGTGCGTCCCCGGGGTGCGTCCCCGGGGTGCGTCCCCGGGGCGGTGTATCATTTCGGCCGTCCGGTGGTCGTTTCGACACCCGCCCGCAGGCGGATTTCCGTCGAACCCCCGTCCGGGCGGCCTTGTCGAAAAAAGCCCCATGCCCGACCCCTTCCACGCCCTCGAAGAAATCGTCACCCGCGACGTCACCCGAGCGCTCGAGGAGGACATCGGCAGCGGAGACCTGACCGCGCGGCTCATCCCCGAAGGCCGCACGGGCCACGCCCGGCTGGTCACGCGCGAATCCGGCGTGCTGTGCGGCGTGGAGTGGTTCCGCCGCACCTTCGAGGAGCTCGACACGGACGTGGAGATCTTCTGGCACCACAAGGACGGCGACGACATCGCCGCGGGCACGTCGCTCTGCGAGATCGAGGGGCAGGCGCGCGCGCTGCTCACCGGCGAGCGCACCGCCCTCAACTTCGTGCAGCTGCTCTCGGCCGTCGCCACCAAGTCGCGCATCTTCGCCCGCGCCGTGGAAGGCACCCGCGCGAAAGTGGTGGACACGCGCAAGACCCTCCCGGGCCTCAGGCTCGCGCAGAAGTACGCGGTCCGCGTGGGCGGGGCGTCCAACCACCGCATCGGCCTCTTCGACGGCATCCTCATCAAGGAGAACCACATCCTCGCCGCCGGGGGCATCGCCCACGCGGTGGAGCGCGCGCTGCGCGAGGCGGGCGACGGCGTCATGGTGCAGGTCGAGGTGGAGACGCTCGAGCAGCTCGGCGAAGCACTCGACGCGGGCGCGAAGATGATCCTGCTCGACAACTTCGACCTCCCCGGCATGCGCAAGGCGGTCGAGGCGAATCGCGACCGGGCCGAGCTCGAGGCCTCCGGCGGCGTGAGCCTGAAGAGCCTGCGCGCGATCGCCGAGACGGGCGTGCACCGCATCTCGGTCGGCACGCTCACCAAGGACGTGGAGGCGCTCGACCTTTCGATGCGCTTCACGCACCACTGAATCCGAACCTCACAGGAACCTCCATGGGACCCCTCCAAGCCCTTTCGCGCGCCCTGCTCGCGCTGCTGCTCCTCGCGGCCGCCGGCTGCGCCACCACCGCCGGCAACCCGGATCCCTGGGAAGGCCTCAATCGCAAGACCTTCGCGTTCAACGAGGAGCTGGACAGGTACGTCATGAAGCCCGTCGCGCAGGGCTACGTGAAGGCGGTGCCCGCCCCCGCGCGCGAGGGCGTGAACAACTTCTTCTCCAACATCGAGGATGTGGCGACGAGCCTGAACAACGTCCTGCAGGGCAAGATGACCGAGGGCATCAACGACGCCGGGCGCGTCGTCGTGAACACGCTCTTCGGCGTCTTCGGGCTGTGGGACGTGGCCACGCCGCTCGGCCTCGAGAAGCACTACGAGGATTTCGGCCAGACGCTCGGCTGGTGGGGCGTGCAGCCGGGCCCGTACCTGGTGCTGCCCTTCCTGGGCCCCAGCACGTTGCGCGACGCCCCGGCCAAGGCGGTGGACCCGCAGTGGTACTACGCGAACCACGTGGACCCGGAGCGCCTCTACTGGGGGCTGTGGACGCTCGACAAGGTCCGCACGCGCGCCAACCTCCTGCAGGCTGAATCGGTGCTGGACCAGGCCGCCCTCGACCGCTACTCGTTCATCCGGGACGCGTGGCTGCAGCGGCGCCGCAGCCAGGTCTACGACGGCAACCCGCCGCGCGTGAAAGAGGAGGAATAGCCCCCCGGCTGCGCTGTTAGCCCATGCGGAGGAAGACCGCATGGGCCTGATCACCCGCATCCTGTTGTTGGTCGCTTCGCTGGCGGCGCTGCCCGCCGCGGCGTCGTTTCACCTGTGGACGATGACCGAGCTCTACTCGAACGCGGACGGCAGCGTCCAGTTCCTGGAAATGCGCGCGCTCACCGGCAGCGAGCAGTTCTTCGCCGGCCACACGCTCACGTCGAGCGCCGGCGGCGTCACGCACACCTTCACCGTCCCCACGGACCTGCCGGGCGACAGCAGCGGCCGGCGCATGATCTTCGGCACCCAGGGATTCGCGGCGCTCGGCGTCGTGCGGCCCGACTACGTCGTGCCCAACGGCTTCTTCTTCCCGGGCGGCGGCACGGTCAACTGGGCCGATGCCGATGTCTGGAACCATCCGGCCCTTCCCGTGAACGGCGACGATTCGCTCAATCGCGACGGCAGCACGGGGCCCAACTCGCCGCAGAATTTCGCCGGCCAGACCGGGCACGTCTCCGCCACGCCGGTGATCAGCCCTGCCCTGAACATCGAGGGCCTGTGGTGGGCCTCGCCGCCGGGCTCCGAATCCGGCTGGGGCCTCAACATCACGCAGCAGGGCGACATCATCTTCGCCACCTGGTTCACCTACGACGCGAACGGCCCGATGTGGCTGGTGATGTCGCAGGGCGAGCGCCAGGCGGGCACGAACGCGTACGAGGGCGCGCTCTTCCGCACGACGGGGCCCGCCTTCAGCGCGGTTCCGTTCGATCCGTCGCGGGTGTCGTTGACGCCGGTCGGCTCGGCGAGGCTCACGTTCACCGACGCGAGCAACGGATCGTTCGCCTATACGGTGAACGGCGTGCAGCAGGCCAAGGCGATCACGCGCCAGGTCTTCGCGAGCCCGGTGCCGGCATGCACGGAAGGCGGCTCGCAGGGCAGCGCGCCCAACTTCCAGGACCTGTGGTGGCGCGCGCCCGCGGGCAGCGAATCGGGCTGGGGCGTGAACATCCAGCACCAGGGCGACATCCTCTTCGTCACCTGGTTCACGTACGACGCGAGCGGCAAGGGCATGTGGCTCGTCGGCTCCGACATCGCGCGCACGGGCCCCAACACGTTCACGGGATCGCTGTTCACCACGACGGGACCCGCCTTCAACGCGTCGCCGTGGAATCCCTCGCAGGTCGTGGTGACGCCGGCCGGCACCGCCACGTTCACGTTCAGCGACGCGAACAACGGAACGTTCGCGTACACGGTGAACGGCGTCTCGCAGGCGAAGCCGATCACCCGCCAGCTCTTCTCCTCGCCGCCGTCGGTCTGCCGCTGAAGGGAGGCTTCCATGAAACGCTTCGCTTCGCTCCTGCTGCTCGCATTCGCGAGCTTCGCCGCGTCCGCCCAGATGCAGCCGAATTACGAGGGCCTCTGGTGGAATTCGCCGGCGGGCTCGGAGTCCGGCTGGGGCATCAACATCACGCACCAGGGCGATATCCTCTTCGCCACCTGGTTCACGTACGACGCCGAAGGCAAGGGAATGTGGCTCGTGGTGCCGAGCGCGCAGCTGCAGCCGAACATGAACGACGGCGGGGGTTACGGTTACTCGATGGGGCCCCCGGTCTACGAATACATGGGCAGCATCTATCGCACCACCGGTCCCGCGTTCAATGCCGCGACGTTCGATCCGCATGCGGTCACGGTCACGGCGGTCGGCGACGCGGACTTCCAGTTCACCGCTTCCGGCCAGGCGACATTCAGCTACACGGTCAATGGCGTGAGCGGCACGAAGAGCCTCACGCGGCAGGTGTTCGCGACGCCGCCCACGTGCGACTGGGATGGCACGCCGGCGAATTTCCAGGACCTCTGGTGGCGCGCGCCGGCCGGATCCGAATCCGGCTGGGGCCTGAACATCGCCCAGCAGGGCGCGGTGATGTTCGCGACCTGGTTCACCTACGGCGCGGACGGCAAGGGAACGTGGTTCGTGGCCTCCGACGTCCGCGAGAGCGCCCCCGGCATGTGGATGGGCACATTGTTCAGCACGTCCGGCCCGGCATTCAGCGCGCCGGCCTGGGATTCGGCGAAGGTGAAGGCCACGCCCGTCGGCACGATCATGCTCATGTTCGACGACATGAGCAAAGGCACCCTCACCGCGACCGTGAACGGCGCCACCGTCGAGAAGGCCATCACCCGCCAGGTCTTCGCGAGCCCGACCACCGCCTGCCGATAGAATGGGGGGATGACCCTCGGCTACAAGCTCGCGATCGTCCTGGCCGCGTTCGTCGCCATCCTGTCCATCGTGATCGCGATGGCGTTCCGCGAGCGCCGGCGCGGCAAATCCATCCCCTCCGACGACCTCGCCGCGCAGCAGGCCTCCGACGGGCGCGTGCTCGTGGTGATCTTCGGCGCGATCTTCGGCGGCATGTTCCTCACGCTCCTCGTCGCCTGGATCGTCTTTCTCTAGGCGCGCGCGTCGCCTGCCGGCGACGGGTTAAAGCGGAAAACGGAGTTGAACGAAGTACGAACGGAGATAGCGGAGGCTTTGTATGTTTCGTGCCCAAGCCCGCAATCGCACGAATCGACCCATCCGCTCCGTTCAACTTCGTTGGTACTTCGTTCAACTCCGTTTTCCGCTTTACCCCTCGGGCGGCCGAGGCCGCCGGCCGACGGCCCAGCCGATGAGGCCGAGCACCAGCGCGATGACGCCGAGCACCAGCAGCGCGAGCGTCTGCCCGGTGATGAGCGGCTCGCGGTATTGCGTTTGCACGAACGCGAGCGCGTCCGTGTCGTCCGGCAGCGTGCCGATGTTGGAGACGGCGCCGGAGGCGGTGTTGACGGTCACCAGCCTCGTGGCGGCGGGCGACCCCGCGTTCGAGTTCACGGCCAGCAACAGGCCCGACGGCGTGAACGTCATGGAGTTGATCGCGCTGGCGAATGGCGCCCCGTTCAATTGCGGTCCCTTCTTCACCGCGCCCGTCGCGGTGTCCACGGTATCGAGAGTGCCGGCAGCGCCCGATGGCGTGATGTACGCGGTTCCGCGCTCGTCGATCGCGAGGCCGGCGATGGTGCCCGCCGCGCCCGCGTTGCCGATCGGCGTGACGGCGCCCGTATTCAGGTTCACGATGCCGAGCTGGCTCGTCCCGGGCAGCCACGTGAAGAGGATGCCCGCCTTGTTGAAGGCGATATCCGAGCCCGGGAAGCGCAGGTCGCCCACGAGGGTCGCGTTGCCGCTGTTCGGGTCCACGATGACGAGACTTTGCGGATGCCCGCCCGACATCGGCGAGGTGATGCCGTACATGACACCGGTCGCGGGATGCGCCGCCATCCCGGTGATGCCGAGCGGCGTGTTGCCGTTCAGGCGGATCGGCGCCACGAACGTGGCGGAGCCGCTTCCCAGGTTGACCAGATAGAGGCTGCCCGTGACGGCATCGGAGCCGCCGGTGCCGGTGCGCACCGTGGCCGCGTACAGCGTCTCTCCCACGGCTGTGAAGGGCAGCCAAAGGACCACGGCTGCCAGCAGCCATCCCCACCTCCCGGGCGCCTTCATTTTGCTTGCTCCTGCCTCCTTCAGAGGGAGGCTTGCGCGAATCTTACAGGAGCGTGCCAGTCCGGCAAGTGAACTTCGGCACTCGTTCGGGGGTCCCCTTTGTGACGCATGAACGCCCGCGACTTCCTCCGCTGCTGGCTCCTCGCCGCGGCGCTCACGCCGCTCGCCGTGCTCGCCGCGCGCGCCGACACCGCGTGCGGGCCGCATTCCGACATGCTGGTGCGCTCCGATACCACGCTCGCGCCGGTGCGGCCGGCCGAGTGCGCGAGCGTCGGCCAGACCCCTCCCGAATTCACGTGGCCGCCGCAGGATGGCGACAACACCTACACGCTCACGCTCACGCGCCCGGACGGGAAGACCGAATCGCGGACGACGAAGGCGAACTGGCTGCTCTGGGACCATGCGCTTGCGCCCGGCCGCTACAGCTGGCGCATCAAGTCGAGCGGCGCATCGACGCAGACGAGCGATCCGCGCAGCTTCACCATCGCCCGCGACGCCGTGCCCTTCGTGGTGCCGCCGCCGGAGGCGCTGCTGCAGCGCGCGAAACAAACGCCGCGGCCGCGGACATGGCGCGCCGGGGACGACGCGCTCAAGCACCTCAAATCGTCGCGCGACGCCGCCTTTCGCAGCATGCTGGAGGAAGTGCAGAACAAGTTCCCCGCCGAAGTGCAGCCCGAGCCGTCCTCGGGTTCCATCGAGTCGAACTACGAGGATACCGTCGCCGAGCAGAAGCGCACGCTCTCGGCGGCGCTCGCATGGGCCGTGACGCACGAGCGGCGCTACGGCGACGACGCATTCCGCCGCGTGATGGCGCAAGCGCGCTGGAACACGCAGGGCACGCTCGCCTACAAGACCAACGACATGGCGAGCCGCACGGTCGCCTGGACGCTCGCGCTCGCCTACGACTGGCTGCACGACTACCTGCATCCGTCGCAGAAGGCCGTGGTCGCCGCCGCCATCCGCGAGCGCGTGCAGCCCATGTACGAGGAAGTGCTCAAGCTCGCCGCCTATCCGTACGACTCCCACGGCAATATCTCGCTCACGATCGTGGGCGCCATCGGCGCGCTCATGGCGGGCGACATTCCCGAGGCCGACGCGTGGGTGACGCAGGCGCTGCCGCTCGCCGTCGCCTGGACGAGCCCGTGGGGATGGGAGGACGGCGGCTTCGGCAACGGCACCGCGCAGGCCTTCTGGGATACGGGCAGCAACCTGCCGGCATGGCAGGTGATCCGCAGCGCCACCGGGCTCGATCTTTCGAAGAAGGACTGGGTCCGCAACCACGGCCGCTTCCTCGCCTACTTCGTGCCGCCCGGCTCGCCCTCGGGTGTCTTCGGCGACGGCCTCGAGCTCGACCTGCACGAGGTATGGGCTCGCGTGGGCAAGGCCTATGCGCGCTTCGCGCCGTCGCCGCTCGCGCGCTGGTACGCGCATTCGCAGCGCGGCGAGGACGAGGCGCGGTTCGAGCTGTTGATGTCCGCGCAGCGCGATGGCGGCGCCGCGCCGTTTCCCGCAGGCTCGCCCGGCGCCGCGGTGTTTCCGTCCATCGGATGGGCGGCGATGCACAGCGACCTGCAGGACCCGAAGCGTGTCTCGGTTTACTTCAAGTCGAGCCCGTACGGCTCGTACAACCATTCGCACGCCGACCAGAACAGCTTCGTGATCCACGACAAGGGGCGGCGCCTCGCCTTCGCCTCGGGCTACTACGACGGCTACAAGACGGCGCACTGGAACGAGTGGTACCACCAGACGCGCGCGGCCAACGCGATCACGTTCGACGGCGGCCGCGGCCAGGGCCTCAACGACCGGCGCTTCGCGGGCGAGATCACGCGTTTCGAGAGCACGCGACGCTACGACTACGCGATCGGCCACGCGGAGAAAGCCTACGACGGCGCGCTCACGAAGGCGCAGCGCACGATCGTGTACCTGCGCCCCGATGTGGTCCTCGTGCACGACATCGTCGCCGCGCCCGAGCCTCACGCGTGGGAGTGGAACATCCACGCCGCCGAGCGCATGGAACGCGTGGGCGAGCGCACGGTGGAGCTGCGCAACGGGCCGGCGCGGCTGTGCCTCGAGATGCTGGCGGCTCCGGAGGTGGCGTTCGAGCAGTCGAATCGCTTCACGGCGCCGCCGCAGGGCAACCCGCCGCCACGCGACCAGTGGCACGGCGTCTTCCAGGCGGCGTCCCCCGCGAAGGATGCCGAGTTCGTGGCGCTCATGCGCGTCGGTGCCAGCTGCGCGCACGACGGCAAGCCCTCGGCCGCCGCCTCCCGCGTTCCCGGCGGCTGGCGCGTCGATCTCGGGCAGGCGCGCGTCACCCTTTCCGGCGACGCGGTGAAAGTGGAATAGCTAGGCGCGCGCCTCGATGAAGCGCTTCACCGCCCCGGGGTCGGCCTTCATCACCTCGAAACGTTGCGGCAGCTCCTCGATGCCCTCGAAGGCGGCCGGGCGCGGCGCGTGCTCGCCGAGCGCCTCGACGATGGTGGCGTCGAATTTCACCGGCAGCGCCGTCTCCAGGCAGATCATCGGGTAGCGCGGCTCGCGCAGGCGCAGCGCGATCTTCACGCCGTCGGCGGTGTGCGGGTCGATGACCTGCCCGTACTTGCGCTTCACGAGGCGGATGGTCTCGACGCGGTCCGCGTGCGTGCTCCGGCCCGAGGCGAAGCCCGACTCCTCCTCGATGCGCTCCCAGGCGCGGTCCGTGGAGAGGTCGAACCCGCCCTGCTCGTCCACTTGCCGCCACAGCCACTTCACCTTGTCGCCGTCCTGCTCCACGGCGTCCCAGATGAAACGCTCGAAGTTGGAGGCCTTCGAGATGTCCATCGAGGGGCTGGAAGTGGCGTGCGTCTCCGAGGTCCTGCGCGGGCGGTAACGGCCGGTGCGGAAGAACTCGTCGAGCACGTCGTTCTCGTTGGTCGCGAGCACGAGCCGGCGGATCGGCAGGCCCATGCGCCTGGCGACGTAGCCGGCGAAGATGTTGCCGAAGTTGCCCGAGGGCACCGCGAACGACACGGCCTCGTCGTTGGACGCGGTGGCGGCGAAGTAGCCCTTGAAGTAGTACACCACCTGCGCCACCACGCGCGCCCAGTTGATCGAGTTGACGGCGCCGATGGCGTGCTTCTCCTTGAACGCGCGGTCGGCATTCACGGCCTTCACGATGTCCTGGCAGTCGTCGAACACGCCCTCGACGGCGATGTTGAAGACGTTCGGGTCCTGCAGCGAGTACATCTGCGCGCGCTGGAACGGGCTCATGCGCCCTTGCGGCGAAAGCATGAAGACGTTCACCCGATGCTTGCCGCGCAACGCGTGCTCCGCAGCCGAGCCGGTGTCGCCGCTGGTCGCGCCGAGGATGTTGAGCCTGCGCCCCTGCTTGTCGAGCACGCTCTCGAACAGCCCGCCCAGCAGCTGCATCGCCACGTCCTTGAACGCGAGCGTGGGGCCGTTCGAAAGCCCGAGGATGTGCAGGTTGGGCTCGAGCGTGCGCAGCGGCGTGACCTCCGGCGAGCCGAAGACCTGCGCCGTGTACGTCGCCTCCACGATCCGCTTCAGTTCCGCGCCCGGAAAGTCGTCGGCGAAGAAGCGCAGGACCTCGAACGCGAGCGCCGGGTACGCGAGGTCCCGCATCGCATCCAGCTTCGGGCGCGTGAGCCGCGGCCACTGCTCGGGGACCATGAGCCCGCCATCGGGGCCCAGGCCCTCGAGGAGGATGTCGGTGAAGCTTTGCGCGGCGGCGTGGCCGCGGGTGGAGACGTATTTCACGAAGCGTCAATTCTATCAGCGAGGCCCTCGGCCTCAGTGGCAGACGCTTCCCGGCTGGGCGAACACCTGGCGCGTGATCGGCTTCGACTGCGAGACGCCGTTCACGGTGTACGCGAACGTGCCGTTGTTCGCATCCGTGAACGTGAAGGTGGCGCTGCCGACGGGATTCACCGAAACGGGGAAGGAACCGAA
>DASTGG010000090.1:0-19473 GCA_035719385.1 Usitatibacter sp. | reverse complement strand
TGCGGTTGCCCGAGCCGCCGAAGTTGATCTCGTACGTATATCCCGCGCCCGGGCCGATGCCCTGCGCGTCGAGATAGTTCGAGTTGTCGTCGTTCGGGTTGTAGAGCCACTGGTGGTTGTGCAGGTGGAACACGTGCTGCTCCTTGCCCACGTGCACGTTGCGGAACTTGACGAAGTCCCCCGTGTAGCTGTGGTGGATGTTCGCCGGGTCTTCCGCGCCGATGGCGTAGTTCGCCTTCGGGCCCACGTTCGCCGGATTCGGCGCCTGGCCGGGCGCGAGCGTCTCCAGGCCCACGTTCGCGGGAATGTCCACGAGCATGGCCGGGTCGGCGACCGCGAACGAGGTGAGGAAGAACTCCTCGTACGCGCACGACAGGCAGTCGTGCATCGGGCCCACGCCGAGGCGGTTGGCGATGATCTCGGATCCGATGCCGCCCGATCCGTAATTGATCATGAACGCGTCCTTGACGCCTTCCAGCACGTACTTGAACTGCGGGTGCCGGTAGAAGCCGGGGAACGCCTGCGCGTTCGCGGTCTCGTCATGGAAGACCGAGGCCCAGTCGCGGTAGGGCTCGAGCCGGTTCGGGATCGTGGGATTGCGCTTGCCCGTGCCCTCCAGCGGGTAGGTGCTCGGCGGGAACGAGCCGTCGGCATTGGGACCCACGTTCACGCCGTTGATCTCCGAATGCACGATCTCGTTCAGCTGGCACTTGCCCGTGGCGGCCGCAGCGGAGTTGCACGTGACGCTCAAGACCGGCAGCCCGGCCTTGCCCTCGCTGAGCCACGGCTCGGTCAACGGGTAGGTCGCCTCGTAGTTGAGCGCGGGCTGTCCCGTGGGCGTCGTGCCCGTCGTGGCGAGCCGCATCTCCTCTTCGTGCACCTGCCCGCGATAGCTGCGCGCGCCCTTCGCTTCCACGAGCAGCGCGCCGAACAGGCCGTTGGAGATGGCGCCCTCGTTGCCGTCGGAGCCGACGGTCGCGCCGTTGCTGCGGATGACGAACGCCCCTTCCTTCGGCGTATGCAGCCGGTAGACGCGGCTCTCGCCCGGGGCGATGAGGCTGCCGAAGGCGCCCGCGCCCGCCGCGAGGTAGTTGCGGCCCACGTTGCTGCCGTCATCGTTGATGCTGGTGAGCAGCTCCGTGCCCGAGGCCTGGAAGCCCACGTACCGGCTCTTCACCTGCTCGTCGATGAACGTCGTGATCTGTTGACCTGCCGCCGTGATCTTCGGGATGTTGTTCGGGTTGGCGGCCGGGGTGAGGAGGTTCTGCAACCGTACCTCGAGGCAATCACCCGCCGAGGTGCGCAGCACGAGCGGACGCGGCCGGCGATCGGGCCGCAGCTCGACCTGTCCGGCCACCGCGCCCGCCGGCTCGACCGTGAGCGGGGCCTTCGTGGAGCTGTTGATGACATCGCGTCGCAGGGCGAATATCTCGCCGTTCACGTTGGCTGCGCCGATGCGGTTGTACATGAGCGGCTGGTCGATCACCACGATGTCGGCGACGAGGTTGCGCGCGCAGGTGATCGCGGCCCCCGCGCCTGAAGGCGCGACCGCGGCGACGATTCCCATGAGCGCGGGGAAGAGGACTCCCGACGTCACGGGGGCGTGGCGCGGCGCGCATGCTCTTGCATGCTTCGCTTTTGGTCCAGTCATTTGCTGCCTCCGTTTGGCGCGCGCCCTTTTCTTTTGGGCGCCGAACGGGTCCGTCATCGCGGGCCCTTGTCTACGCGACTGTATGCGGCGGCGTTCCCGTGCCAAATGTGGTCAGTTGTCGCGCGACCGATTGCCGCAGGGGTGCGACAAACCGCCACGGGTCATTCGCCCGTCGCGAGAACGCCATGTGATCTGGATCAATTGACACCCCGGAAAACGGTTGCGCGGCGGGGGAGCGAATCGGTTTACTGCGTTCCATACGGGGGCCCGGGTGGGGCCCAAGAACAAACAATTCCAACAAAACTCGCGTTCGGCCTTTGAAAAAGGCGACCGGCGGTGTCCAGGCCGATCGGATCGCCCGCGAGTCGCACAAGCCGAAGGAGTCGACTGGATGTCCGCAACACCCACGATGCGATCGGTCTCCGCCTGGTCGGAGGCCCCGGTGCCCGGAGTTCCTCCGGCAACCCGGGAGCCGGATCGCCCCCGCGCGGCACTGCGCCAGCTCGTCGGCCTGCGCACGGTCGCGATCGTCGCCCAGGTGTGCCTCGTGCTCGCGGCGGTGGAGGTGCTCGATGTCGAGCTGCCCATTCGCCGCATCTTCGCGGTGCTCACGGCGCTCGCCCTGTTCAACGGCTGGGCCTGCTACCGGCTCCGCGCCCGGCGCCCCGTGACCGACCTCGAGCTGCTGCTGCAGCTCATCGTCGACATGGTGGCCCTCACCGCCGTGCTGGCGCTGTCGGGCGGAGCCGCGAATCCCTTCGGCGGCATCGTGCTACTGCCGCTCGCCACGGGCGCGACGCTGCTTTCGTGGCGCGCCGCATGGACGCTCGGCGCGGCGAGCATGGTGTGCTACTCGCTGCTGCTGTGGACCTCGCATCCGCTGCTCATCCACGCGCCCGAGGTCGACGGCATGCTCATGCTCTCGGCCGGCATGTGGGTGAGCTATTGCCTCACCGCCGTCGTGATCGTCGGCGTGCTGCTGCGCGTGACCTACGCGCTGCGCCGCGACGAGCAGATCATCGAGGAAGCGCGCCGCAAGGAAGTGTTCGACGCGCACATCGAGCGCATCGGCGCGCTCGCCGCCGGCGCCGCCCACGAGCTGAGCTCGCCGCTCGCCTCCATCGCGATGATCGTCGAAGACCTGCGCCGCGAGCCGCTGCCCGCCGGCGAGGTGGACAAGAGCCTGGAGCTCGTCTCGCGCCTGCTGGCGAACTGCCGCGAGACGCTTTGCGGGCTGCTTTCGTACGGCAACAGCACGCTGTGCTCGTCGCCGGAGCAGGTGAAGTCCGACGATTTCATCCGCATGTGCGTCGAGTCCTTCGCCGTGCGGCGGCCGGACTGCTCGATCAGCTTCAAGGTCGAGTCGCACGGGGAGCCGCCCACCATGCTCGCCAACCGCGCGCTGCGCCAGGCGCTCACCAGCATCCTCGACAACGCCGCGGACGCCTCTCCCCAGCAAGTCGAGGTTTCCATCGGCTGGGACGCGCAGTGGCTACGCATCCGCGTCCGCGACCACGGCCCCGGCATCTGCGCCGACGTCATGGACGCGCTCGGCAAGCTGATGTTCATCACGACCAAGGAGAGCGGCAAGGGCAACGGCCTCGGCCTGTACCTCGCGAACACCGCGGTCTCGCGCTTCGGCGGCAGCCTCTCGCTCAGCAATGCCGCCGATTGCGGCGCCATCGCCGAAATCGTGCTTCCCGTCTCGGAAGCCGTGCGACTCGAGCGCGGGGGCTGCCGGCAATGAGCTCGCGCGCCATGCCTCCGCTCGTCGGGATCCTGTGGTCGCGCCTCACCGGGCTGCATCACGCGCTTTGGGGCGAGAATCACATGCACTTCGCGGAGAGCACGGCGTACCTCAACGAGCGCCTGCTGAGGCTCATCACGCTGGCGCGCGTGATGGTCGTGGTGATGGGCATCGTGGCCATCGGGCTCGCGATGCACCACGGGCTCGTCATCTCGCCGCTCGCCTTCGCGGGCGTGATCGCGTGCCTCGTGCTCATCTCCTGGTCCGGCATCGTCCACCTGGGCGCCCGCAGCCACCCCACCGAGGGACACCTGCTGCTGGAGCTCTCGTTCGACATCGTGCTGCTCACCGTGGTGCTGTCCATCGTGGGGCTGAACACGCCGTTCGACTTCCTGTACCTGCTTCCGCTGGTCTTCGGGGCGGTCGCCTTCACCGGATGGCGGCTCGTGCTTCTCTTCGTCATGGCGGCGGCCGGCTGGATCACGATCCACATCTTCGACGACGACCTGCCGATCGGCTACTCGAACGAGGTGATCGAGCACATCGTCATCGGGGCGCTGGTGGGCTTCTTCGTCTTCGCCGTCGCGCGCCTCACGCGCAAGCACGAGCGCATCCTCTCCGGCCACCGCGAGCGCGCGATCACCGCGCTCGGCCTGGAAGCCAAGGGCATGGTCGCCACGCAGGCGGCGCATGCGCTCAGCACGCCGCTGGGCACGATGGCGGTCATCGTCGCGGACCTGCGCGAGGGACGCATCCCGCAGGAGGAGCACGACGTCGCGCTGGATACGCTCGCCAAGCAGATCGCCAACTGCAAGCTGCAGCTTTCCGGCCTGCTCAAGTCCGCCGGCGTCGATCGCGCCGAGGGCGCCTATCGCACCAACGTCTTCGAGATCCTGAACGAGATCCGCGAGGAGTGCCTGCTGCACTACCCCAACGGATCGGTCGAGATCCTGCGGCCCGACACGCAGGGCGAGCCGCTCGACACGCTCATGGAGATCTCGCTCTTCAACGCCCTCGCGGGAATCGTCAAGGATTTCGTGCGCGAGCCGCCGCACCTGGCCGAGCTCAGCACGGCCTGGGACAGCTGCGGCGTGGCCATCGAGGTCAAACGCGGCGGCGCGAAGGGCAAGCGCGCCCTCAACCCGCGCCGCCAGGAACGGCTCGCCGTCCTCGCCGCGATCCTCGAGCGCCAGGCCGGCACGCTCACGACCGGTCCCGGCGAGCGCATCGTCGCCCGCCTGCCGTACGCGGACGCGTTTTCGACCAACACCCAATAACAGGGAGGCATCGTCATGGACATGCAGAAGACACCATCGGCCGATTCACCGTACATCCTCGTCGTCGACGACGACGAGACCTTCGCATCGGTGCTGTCGCGCTCGCTCGAGCGCCGCGGCTACAAGGTGCGCGTGGCGCCGGACCACGAGACCGCCATCGGCATCGCGCTCAACCGCCTGCCGAACTTCGCGGTCATCGACCTCAAGCTCGCGCGCACCTCCGGGCTGAGGCTCGTGAAGGAGCTGCGCACGATGTCGCCGAACACGCGCATCGTGATCCTCACGGGCTACGGCAGCATCGCGACCACGATCGAGGCGATCAAGCTGGGCGCGATCTACTACCTCACGAAGCCGGCCACCGCCGACGACGTGATCGCCGCGCTGCATCGCGAGGAACCGCAGGAGGACGCGCAGGCCGCGCCGCTGCCGCCGTCGCTCAACCGCCTCGAGTGGGAGCACGTGAACCGCGTGCTGGCCGACACCAACGGCAACATTTCCGCATCGGCCCGCATCCTCGGGTGGCATCGCCGCACGCTGCAACGCAAGCTGAACAAGCATCCCGTGGAGCGTTGATGCAGCGGGGTTTCACCCTGCTCGAGCTGATGGTCGTGATGGTGATCATCGGCCTGCTCGCCTCCTACGTCGCGCCGCGCTACTTCAGCCAGGTCGGCAAGTCCGAGGCGAAGGTGGCGCGCGCGCAGATCGACGCGTTCGAGAAGGCGCTCGACCAGTACCGCGCGGATACCTCGCGCTACCCGAGCACGGAGCAGGGCCTCGCCGCGCTGGTGACCAGGCCCGGCGGCGAGGCGCGCTGGGACGGGCCGTACCTCAAGCGCGCGGTCCCGATGGATCCGTGGGGCCGGCCGTACCAGTACAAGTCGCCCGGCGAGCACGGCGACTTCGACATCTTCACGCTGGGGCGCGACGGCGCGCCGGGTGGAACCGGCGACGCGGCCGACATCGGGAACTGGTGACCCATGGCGCGCTATCGCGTGCGCGGGTTGCGTAGCGGCGGGGAGCTGGCGATGCTCGCGATCGACGCGGAGACCGCGTCGGCCGCGCGGCAAAATGCGGCCGACCAGGGCCTGAGCGTGCTTTCCGTGGCGCGCGAGCGCGCGGCGATGCCGCGGTTGCTGCCGTCGCGCTCGAAATTCTCGCTGCTCCTGTTCACGCAGCAGTTCGTCTCGCTCCTGGAGGCCGGGCTCGGCGCCACCGAAGCGCTCGAGGCGCTCGCGGGAAAGTCGGGTGACGAGACCGCCACGATCCTGCGCGCGGTGCTGGCGGACGTCTCCACCGGCCTCACGCTGTCGCAGGCGTTCGAGCGCGCCGGCGCGCATTTCCCGCCGCTTTTCGTGGCGACCGTGCGCGCAAGCGAGCGCACCGGCGACATGCAGCTCGCGCTCGCGCGCTACGGGGAGTACCTCGCGCAGGCCGACAAGCTGCGCGGCAAGGTCGTGAGCGCGCTCATCTATCCCGCGATGCTCGCGTTGATGGGCGTGGCGGTGAGCGCCTTCCTCGTGGTCTACGTCGTGCCGCGCTTCGGCCGCATCTACGACGACATGGGCCGCGACCTGCCCGTGCTCTCGCGCGTGCTCATGAAGACGGGCGAGCTGCTGTCGCAGCACGCGATCCTGTTGCTCGTCGCGCTCGCCGCGCTCGTCGTGGCGGGGGCGCGGCTCGCCGCGCGGCCGTCGGTTCGCGAGCGCCTGACGCGTGCGGCGTGGCGCGCGCCGCGCATCGGCGAGGCCATCCGGCTCTACCACCTCGCGCAGTTCTACCGCTCCATGGGAATGCTGCTGAAGGGCGGCATGCCGGTGGTCGCTTCGCTCGGCCTCGCGCGCGACCTGCTCTCGCAGGCGATGCGCCCGAGCGTCGATGCGGCCAAGGCGCGCATCGCCGAAGGCATTCCCGCCTCGGTCGCGCTCAACGAATGCGGGCTCGCCACGCCGGTGTCGCTCAGCCTCATGCGCGTGGGCGAGCGTGGCGGCCAGCTGGGCGCGATGATGGAGCGCGTGGCGATGTTCCACGACGCCGAGCTCGCGCGCCGCATCGAGCTCGCCACACGTCTCTTCGAGCCGATCCTGATGGCCGTGATCGGCATCGTGATCGGCGTGCTCGTGGTACTGCTCTACCTGCCGGTGTTCGAGCTGGCGAACAGCCTGCAGTGATTCCCTGCTGCTTCGACTGCGGGCACGCGCGGAACATGGGTTCCGGACGGGTGCCGTTGACACCACGGCGTCGTTCGACGCCTTAAGTATCGCCGTCGGCGATGGAGCCAATCTAACGCGGTTCGCGGCGCGAGTGCGCGTCGAGCGACAAAGAACCGCAGGGGGATTGCGGTGGATTGGATCCCCGCCTACGCGGGGATGACGAAGCTTTCGGCACTCCGACGCGTCGTCACTTCTTCGGATCGACGGAGGGCGTGAAGGCGTCGCAGTAGAACTCGTCCTCGGGAAGGCCGCGCTGCTCGACGAAGCTCTGCTTCGCGATGTCGGTCATCGCGGGCGCGCCGCACGCGTACACCTGGTAGCCGGACAGGTCCGCGAAGTCGTCGAGCACCGCCTGGTGCACGAGGCCCGTGCGTCCCGGCCACTCGTCGCCCGGCAGCGGATCGGAGATCACGGGCACGAAGCTGAACCCGGGATGCTCGCGCTGCCATTGCACCGGCAGGTCGGGCAGGTAGAGGTCCTTGCGCGAGCGCGCGCCCCAGTAGAGCACCTTGGGCCGGTCGTCGCCCTGGTGGAACAGGTGCTCGAGCTGCGCCTTGATGGGTGCGAAGCCGGTGCCGCCGGCGACGAAGATCATCGGCTTGTCCGAGTCCTCGCGCAGGTAGAAGGTGCCGAGCGGCCCCTCGAAGCGCAGGATCGCGCGCTCCTTCATCTGCTCGAAGACGTAGTTCGAGAACGCGCCGCCCGGCGACTTGCGCACGTGCAGCTCGAGGAACTGGTCGTCGTGCGGCGGGTTCGCGAGCGAGAAGCTGCGGCGCTTGCCGTCCTTGAGCAGGATGTCGATGTACTGCCCGGCGAGGAACTGCAGGCGCTCGCCCGTGGGCAGCTTGAGCAGGAGGATCGCCACGTCGTCGGCGGGCTTCTCCACCTTCTCGACGCGGCAGGGCATCGTGCGGATGGCGAGATCCTTCGCCCCGGAGAGCTCGCGCACCTCGAACACGATGTCCGTGAGCGGCCGCGTGCAGCACGTGAGCGCCTTGCCGGCGGCGCGCTCGCTGTCGTGCAGCGCCCGCTCCTGGTATTCGCCGTATTCGAGCTCGCCCGAGCGCAGGATGCCCTTGCACGAGCCGCAGGCGCCGTTGCGGCAGCCGTACGGCAGGCCGACGTTCTGGCGCAGCGCCGCCTCGAGCAGCGTCTCGCCCGGTGCGACGGTAAACGTGTGGCCGCTCGGCTCGAGCCGGACGAGTCGGCCGGGCGCGGAAGGATCAGCCAATCGGGAGTCCCATGGAAAATCGGCGGCGCGCGGGAAAACGCGCCGGCCCTCTCGGGCGCGACTGGAATTCTACCGTATGGGCCGAAGGCGCCGGAGCGCGCCGCGGTTCAACGCGTGCGGCGGAACTCGCCCTCGATGAACGCGCCGCTGCCGCCGCGATGGGCGCGCGGCACTTCGCTCAGCGCGCGCGGGCCGGGGAGCAGCAGCAGCATGAGCGCGATGACGTCCGAGAGCACGCCCGGGAAGATCAGGAACAATCCGGCGAGCACCATGCGTGCGCTGTCCGTGAGCGCGTTGATCGAGAAGCGGCCCTGCGCCACGCCGGCGGCGAGCCGCGCGAGCAGCGCGAAGCGCGCCTCCTTGATGAGCACCATGCCGGCACAGGCGGAGGCCACGACCCAGGCCAGCATCCACCACCCGAACATCTGCGTGAGCCGCACCAGCACCACCGCTTCGAGCAGCGGGAAACCCAGTAGTATTCCGATCAGTACAAGCCGCATCGCCCCACCGTATCCATTGCCTGGCGCCAGCCGCGGGAGCCCGCACGTGGCCGTCATCGCCGTTCTCACAAACCTACCCGACTCCGCGTCCGCTTTCAATCTCGCCCGCGAACTGGTCCACCTCAGACTGGCCGCGTGCGTGAATGTTCTCGCGCCCGCCACATCCTTCTACAGATGGGAGGGTAAGGAAGAACAGGCGGTGGAGTACCCGCTGCTGATCAAGACGACGCAAGATCGCTATGCCGCGCTCGAAGCGGCGATCCGCGAGCGCCACCCCTATTCGCTGCCCGAGGTGATTTCGTGGCCGGTCGAGCGCGGGCTGCCCGCGTACCTCGACTGGGTCGAGCAGGAGAGCCGCGCCGGGTGAAGCCGCGCTTCCTGTATGCCGGCGTCGCCGTGGCGGCCGTGGCGGCGGGAGCGGCGCTGTGGTGGACCGGGCGGCCGCCGCCCAGGACCAGCGCGCCGACCATATCCGGGGCCGCGCTGTACGCCGCGACCTTCCGCGACACCGCCGGCCGGCCGCAATCGCTCGGGCAGTTCCAGGGACGCGTCGTGGTGCTCAACTTCTGGGCCACCTGGTGCGCGCCCTGCCGCGAGGAGATGCCGGCGTTCGTGCGCCTGCACCGCCGCTGGGGCGAGCGCGTCGCCTTCGTCGGCGTTTCCAGCGAAGCCCCCGAGCTGCTCGAGCGCTTCGGCCGGGAGCTCGCGATCGACTACCCATTGTGGAGCGGCGGCGAGGCCGCGGATGAGCTTTCGCGGCGGCTCGGCAACCGTCTGGGCGTGCTTCCCTTTACCGCGCTGGTCGACCGTGCTGGGCGTGTGGCCAGCGTGAAAGTGGGCCCCTACTCCGAAGACGAGCTGGATCGCGAACTGTCCCGCGTCGTATCGAAAAGCGACTAACTCCGGCGAAAAAACCGGATTTCGATGGAATATCGTTTCATGCTCACCCCTGCCAAGCGGATTTCGTGCCCGCCGGCGTGCCGAAGGCCTGGAGGCCGCGCCAACTTCCGCCATAACTGGACATCGTGCAGGGAATTGCGGCAAACTCGCCGGCCATGCCCCAGATTCTCGTTCTTCACGGCCCGAACCTGAACCTGCTCGGGCAGCGCGAGACCCACCATTACGGGCACGACACGCTGCAATCGATCGACAGGCGGCTGGTCGAGGCCGGACGTGCCGCCGGCGCCACCGTCGCCACCTTCCAGAGCAACTCGGAAGGGCCGCTCATCGAGCGCATCCATGCGGCGAAAAGCGAGGAAACGGACTTCATCATCATCAATCCGGCCGCCTTCACGCATACCAGCGTGGCGCTCAGGGACGCGCTCGCCGGCGTGGCCATCCCGTTCATCGAGGTGCACCTCTCCAACGTGCATGCGCGCGAGCCGTTCCGCCAGCACTCGTACTTCTCGGACATCGCCGTCGGCGTGATCGCCGGCCTCGGCGCGTTCGGCTACGAGCTGGCGCTGCAGGCCGCCCTGCGCGCGCTCGCCCAGCCGCGGACCGCCGATCCCGCGCGTCCGTAGGAAAGAACAACCATGGATCTTCGCAAGCTGAAGAAGCTCATCGACCTCGTCCAGGAATCGGGCATCGGCGAGATCGAGATCACCGAAGGCGAGGAAAAGGTCCGGATCAGCCGCCAGGGGAGCTCCCCGTCCGTCATCATGGCTTCGCCGATGTCGCCCATGGCGATGCCCGGCCAGGCGCTTTCCGGGCCCGGGGCCGGCACCGCGGCCCCGGTCATGACCCCGGCGCCCGAGGAGCCCAAGGGCCATGCGCTCAAGTCGCCCATGGTGGGCACCTTCTACCGCGCGCCCTCGCCCGGCGCCCCCGCCTTCGTCGAGATCGGCCAGGCCGTCACCAAGGGACAGACGCTCTGCATCATCGAGGCGATGAAGCTGCTGAACGAGATCGAGTCGGACGTCGCCGGCACCATCAAGGCGATCCTGGTCGAGAACGGCCAGCCGGTGGAGTACGGGCAGCCCCTGTTCCTCATCGAGTAGCACCGTGTTCGAGAAGATCCTCATCGCCAACCGCGGCGAGATCGCCCTGCGCATCCAGCGCGCATGCCGCGAGATGGGCATCAAGACCGTCGCCATCCACTCGGAAGCCGACGCCGACGCGAAGTACGTGATGCTCGCCGACGAGTCGGTGTGCATCGGGCCGCCGCCGTCGCGCGACAGCTACCTCAACATTCCCGCGATCATCAGCGCCGCCGAGGTCACGGACGCGCAGGCCATCCACCCCGGCTACGGCTTCCTCTCCGAGAACGCCGACTTCGCCGAGCGCGTCGAGAACTCGGGCTTCGTCTTCATCGGCCCGCGGGCGGAGTCGATCCGCATGATGGGCGACAAGATCCAGGCCAAGGCGGCCATGAAGCGCGCGGGAATCCCGTGCGTGCCGGGCTCCGAGGGGCCGCTGCCCGACGACCCGAAGGAGATCCGGCGGCTGGCGGCCGCGGTCGGCTATCCCGTCATCATCAAGGCGGCGGGCGGCGGCGGCGGGCGCGGCATGCGCGTCGTGCACACCGAGGCGGCGCTCGTGAACGCCGTGAACATGACGCGCGCCGAGGCGCAGAACGCGTTCAACAACCCGGTCGTCTACCTCGAGAAGTTCCTCGAGAACCCGCGCCACATCGAAATCCAGATCCTGGCCGACGAGCACAAGCAGGCCATCTACCTCGGCGAGCGCGACTGCTCCATGCAGCGGCGCCACCAGAAGATCATCGAGGAGGCGCCGGCGCCCAACGTGAAGGCGCGGCTCATCGAGCGCATCGGCGAGAAGTGCGCCGAGGCCTGCCGCAAGATGGGCTACCGCGGGGCCGGCACGTTCGAGTTCCTCTACGAGAACGAGGAGTTCTACTTCATCGAGATGAACACGCGCGTGCAGGTGGAGCACCCGGTCACGGAGCTCATCACCGGCGTGGACATCGTGCAGGAGCAGATCCGCGTGGCCGCCGGCATGAAGCTCAAGTACCGGCAGCGCGACATCGTCAAGAAGGGCCACGCGATCGAGTGCCGCATCAACGCGGAGAATCCGTACACCTTCGTGCCTTCGCCCGGGCGCATCACGCAATACCACGTCGCGGGCGGCCCGGGCATCCGCTACGACTCGCACGTGTACGCCAACTACTACGTGCCGCCGCACTACGACTCGCTCGTGGGCAAGCTCATCGCCTATGGCGACACGCGCGAGCAGGCCATCGCGCGCATGCGGGTCGCCCTCTCCGAGATGGTGATCGAGGGCATCCAGACCAACATCCCGCTGCACCAGGAGCTCATGAACGACGCCGCGTTCGTGCGCGGCGGAGTGAGCATCCATTACCTCGAGGAAAAGATGGCGGCGCTGAAGGCGATCGCGGAAAGCTGAGGGCGAGCGCGTGGCCTGGCAGCGCGTGAGCCTCGTCGTCGCGGGCGAGGACGCCGAGGCGCTCGCCGAGCGCCTCGAGGAAGCCGGCGCCGTCTCCACGGAGATCGCCGACGCGGACGCGGGCAGCGCCGCGGAGCGCGCGGTCTTCGCCGAGCCGGGCGCGGAGGCGAGCCTCTGGCCGCGATGCCGCGTGACGGCCCTCTTCCCGGAGGCGGCGGCGCTCGATGCCGCGCTGGAGGAGTCGCTGCGCGATTGCGGCGCGCGCCCGCTCGCCGCGGCGTCCATCGACCGGCTCGAGGATGCCGACTGGGTGACGCTCACGCAGCGCCAGTTCGAGCCCATCCACGCCGGGCACCGCCTCTGGATCGTCCCGACCTGGCACGAGCCGCCCGAGCCCGATGCCGTCAACATCGTGCTCGATCCCGGCGCCGCCTTCGGCACGGGCACGCATCCCACGACGCGCCTTTGCCTCGCCTGGCTCGAGCGCACGGTGCGGCCGGGCGACGTCGTGCTCGACTACGGTTGCGGCTCGGGGATCCTCGCGATCGCGGCGCTCAAGCTGGGCGCGGCCGAGGCGTTCGGCGTGGACGTGGACCCGCTCGCGCTGCAGGCCGCCCAGTACAATGCGGAAAGGAACCATGTGCGGCTCGCCGTATTCGACGCGGCCGCGCCGTTGCCGGCAACGGCTCGCATCACCGTGGCCAACATCCTCGCCAATCCGCTGCGCATGCTCGCACCGCTGATCGCCGCGCACACCCGGGCCGGCGGGTCCATCGCGCTTTCCGGCATCCTCGAAGAGCAGGCCGACGGCGTCATCGCCGCGTATGCCCCATGGGCCAACCTCGCCGCCGCGGGTCGCGACTCGGGCTGGGTGCTCCTCGCCGGCGCGCGCCGGGCCTGAACCGATGCTGATCACCACGTGCACGCATTGCCTCGCGCGGTTTCGCGTGACGCCGCAGCAATTGAACGAGAAGCAGGGGCAGGTGCGCTGCGGCCGCTGCCGCAAGGTGTTCAGCGGCTTCGAGGCGCTCGAGCGCTTCCCCGACGACGACACGGGCACGCGCATGCTCGCCGCCCGCGAGTCGGAAACGGGCGAGCAGGCCGGCACGCTCGCGGACATCGAGGAGCCGCCGCCGTTCGTGGAGCCGCCGGCACCCACGCCATCGCAGACGATGGCGGAGCCCGCCTCGACGCTGCCCTCGCGCGGGATGGTCGAGCCTGCGGCGCCCACGCCGTCGAAGACGATGGTGGAGCCGCCCGGACCGACGCCATCGCGGCCGCTGCCGCCGAGGCCCAGGCCCGTCCTGGAGACCGAGCCGCCGGCGCGCGAGCCGCCCTCGCGGGCGTGGGCGTTCGGTGCCGCGCTGCTCTTCCTCGTGCTGATCCTGGAGCTCGCGTTCGGCTTTCGCGCCACGCTCGCGCAGCGCTACCCGGTGTTGCGGCCGTGGCTCGAGGCCGCCTGCGCCCGGGCCGGCTGCAGCGTGCCGTGGCCGCACGAGGACGGGCTGCTCAAGCTCGAGGACTCGGAGCTGCTCGAGGTGCCCGGCCGCCCCAACGAGATCGCTCTGGGCGCGCGCATCCGCAACCTCGCGACGTTCGCGCAGGAGTATCCGTACATCGAGCTCACGCTCACCGACACCAGCGGCCAGCCGGCGGTGCGCCGCGTGCTGCGCCCGCCGGATTACCTCGGGCGCGCGCCGAACGCCGGCGAGGCCCTCGCCGCCGGGGGCGACCTCGCGATCCAGCTGCGGCTCGAGACGCCGCGCGTGCGGGCGACGGGCTACGAGCTGCTGCTCTTCTATCCCTAGGCGCGCTTCAGCGTCGCGATCATCGAGTCCACCGCGCGCTCCACGAGCGGCGCATCGCGCAGCACGCGCGCGTGTCCGAGCCGCATCTGCTCGGCGAGCGCCTCGGGCGAGATCGACAGCGCGCTCGAGTCCGAGAGAGGATTCGTGAAGAGGTAGACGCCCTTGTTCGGGCTGATCCACGTGAGCCGCGCGCGCATGGCGTCGTGCGACGGGCGCGTGAACTCGACCCACGTGCCGCGCTGCAGGTTGGTCCAGATGCCGGTGCGCGTGAAGACGTTGCGCACCTGCGAGCCGCGCGAGGTCTTCAGGCGGATCTCCTCGACGCGGATGTCGCCGGCGGGGATCACCTCGGACTCGATCGACACCGGCTCGATCGGCGGCGGGCGCGGCGGCGCCTCCGGAACCAGCGCCATGCCGCGCAGCCCGGCTTTCACCGCCGCGGCGTGGCAATCGACCAGCTCGCCGAAGAACGCGCCACGCACCTCCTCGGAAGTGCGCCCGCGATTGAGCCCGTCGTGCAGGTGGCGCAGCATCGCGGGCAGCATCGTGACCAGCCGCTTGCGGTCTTCGGGCGTGGTCTTGGGCTCGACGCTCCACAGCAGGTCGTCCATCGTGAGCATGAAGCCCTGCCACGCGGGCGAGCCTTCGCCGTCGGTCGCGTGCACGTCGGCGAGCGCGCGGCTCCATTGCTGCTCGAGCATCGTGCGCACCGCCGCAGGGACCCACTGGCGCGCCGCGAGCCGCCGCGCGATCTCCTCCTCGGCGACCATGCGGCCCAGCTCTTCGCGCTCGCGCGCCTCGATGAGCCGCGCCGAGCGCTCGATGATCTGCTCCTCGGCGCGCTTCTGCTCCTCCAGGAACTTCTCCACGTCCGCGACGGCGGACTCGAAGAGCGCGAGGTCGTTGTCGAACTCGTTCAGCACGCGCGTGACGACGGCCTCGACCATGCCGAGCGCGGCGCTGCCGCCGGGCGTCGAGGCGTCGAGTCCCATGGACGCCTCGGCGAGCAGGTCGATCAGGCGGCGCGACGGGTGCGCCTTGGACGAGAAGAAGCTCTTGTCCATGAGCGCGACCTTGAGCGTCGGGATCTGCAGCCGCCCGAGCAGCGCCTTCACCGTCGCGGGGATGTTGCGGTCGTCGAAGATGTAGTCGAAGAGCATCGCGACGATGTCGATCGTCATCGCGTCCACGGTGCCGAGGGAGGCGCCGCCCGCCGTGGCCTTGACGCTCTTCACGATGTTGACCAGCGCCTCGGGTGTCGCGGGCATCGCGGCGACCTCGCGGTGCATCCGCGTGAGCTCCTCCATCAGCACCGGCGACGGCGGCGGCATGCTCGCGCCGGCCGACGTCGGCCACGGCGCCGCGGCGGCGCCCGCACCCGGAGCGCCGAGGGAAGTGCCGAGCAGCTGCACCAGCGATCCGAAGAGGTCCGCCTGCGACGGCGGCTCCTTCGCCGGCGACGGCTGGGCGGCGCCACGCGGCTCCTCGCGCCGCGCGGAAGCGACGGTCGCGCGCCGGCCCTGCACCTCGGGCAGCACGCGGCGCTCGACGAGGTGCACGTTCAGCTCGTGGTAGACGCGCTGCAGCTCGGCCTCGGCGTGGTGCTCGAGCTGGCGGAAGAGCGCCATGCGCACCTTGAATCCGGACTGCACCTGGTCGAACGCGTGCTTGAGCGCGCTGCACACCATGTTGGGGCTGATCGGGTTCGCATCGTCCTCGAGGTCGGGGCGCTCGAGCAGGAAGCCCATGCGCTCGCTGAGCGCGCCGAGCTCCCCCTCGCACGCCGCCTTGAGCTTGCGCGACATCTCGGAGACCGCGAGATCCTCCTCGAGGTCCTCGTCGCCGAGGAGCGTGAGCTCGCCCGCCTTCGGCCCGGGCTTCGGGCGCTCGCCGCGCACCTTGCGATTGAAGCAGTCGAGGAAGTGCTGCCGGAAGGTCGTCTCGATGCCGCGGCGGTTCTCGCGCGCCTGCGCGCGCGCATCGAGATAGACGTTCTGCGCGTCACGGTCCTTCGCCTTCTCGGCGAGCTCGAAGAGCTCGTCCTCGACGCGGTCGAGCATGCCGCGCAACGCGCCGGACATGCGGTCGAGCGCGAGATCGCGGCAGTCGCTGAGAAGACTCGCCGATTCCTGTGGCGTGAGCCGTGCCTTCGCACGCGGATGGTCGCCGAGCGCGACCACGTTGCCGTTCGCCGCTTGAGCCATGCAGCACCACCTTTCTGGCAGCCCCGCTGTCGTAGGGCGCGAGGCCCTTTAGACCGGAGACTTTGCGTCCCCACCTTTCGGTGGGTTTGCCCTTGGATTCAGAAATATGTGCCGGGGGGGTCGGAAAGCGGGCCCTCGATACGCGCGAGAATGCGACCGTTACATTTGTAAGTCAATTGTGGGGAGGGCCCCGCGCATCACGCAAATTCCGCAGCGAAAAAGTGACGCAACGCACACCGCTATACTTTCGCCATGACCACCCTCATCTGCGGCTCGATGGCCTACGACACCATCATGGTGTTCCCGGACCAGTTCAAGAACCACATCCTTCCCGACCAGATCCACATCCTCAACGTGTCCTTCATGGTGCCGACGATGCGGCGGGAATTCGGGGGCACCGCGGGCAACATCGCCTACAACCTGAAGCTGCTCGGCGACGACCCGACGATCATGGCCACCGTGGGCCACGATTTCGCGCCTTACGGGCAGCGGCTCGCGCAACTCGGCCTGCGCGACACGCACGTGCGCGAGGTGCCCGACCAGTTCACCGCGCAGGCCTTCATCACCACGGACATGGACGACAACCAGATCACGGCCTTCCATCCGGGCGCCATGTCGTTCGCGCACCTGAACCGCGTGGACGACGCGTCCGGGGCGAATCTGGGCATCGTCTCGCCGGACGGCCGCCAGGGGATGATCGAGCATTGCCGCGACTTCGCCGCGCAGGGCATCCCGTACGTGTTCGACCCGGGGCAGGGCCTGCCCATGTTCTCGGGAGATGACCTGAAACAATTGATGAAGGGCGCGGCCGCCCTTACCGTGAACGATTACGAGGCCCGCGTCGTCGAACAGAGGACCGGCCTCAGCGTCGAGGAGATCGCCGGCCAGATCGGCGCCGTCATCGTGACCCGCGGCGCCGAAGGCTCGAGCGTTTATACGCGGGATGGCAGGATCGATGTGCACGCGGTCGAGCCCACGCGCGTTGAGGATCCGACGGGCTGCGGCGATGCCTACCGCTCGGGCCTGCTCTATGGCATGGCGCGGCGCTGGGAATGGCGCCGCTCGGCACGCCTGGCATCGGTGATGGGCTGCCTCAAGATCGCGCATCGCGGCGGGCAGAACCACCGTCCGCAGAGGAACCAGATCGCCGAGATGCTCGGCCAAGCTTACGGCGAGGCGCTTTGAGGAGAATGAAGATGACGAGACACACGATGATCACCGCGGCGGCCCTGTCGGCCCTGCTCCTGGGCGGCTGCGCCTACAACGCGGGCAGCCGCGACTATCGCGGCTACCAGGTGATGGGCGAGCAGAGCGTGCGCTTCGGCGTGGTGGAATCGGTGCGCGGCGTGAACATCTCGCCGCGCGAGACCGGCGTCGGCACCGCGGGCGGCGCGGTGCTGGGCGGGCTGGCGGGCAGCCAGATCGGCCAGGGCAGCGGCCAGGTCGCGGGCGCCGTCGGCGGCGCGATCCTGGGCGGCATCCTCGGCTCGAACATCGAGCGCTCGGGCAACCAGCGCGCCGGCGTCGAGATCACGGTGCAGCTCGATTCGGGCAAGTACGTCGCGATCGTGCAGGATGCCGACGAGCAGTTCCGCCCCGGCGACCGGGTGCGCGTGCTCACCGGCCGCGGCACGACGCGAGTGACGCATTGACCGGCACGCAGGCCGCGCCCGGCGCGGCCTGCGCTGGGCGCGCCTCGCGCTGCACGCGCTCCACGGCGCGCTGATCCTGCGTTTCGTCTTTCCCCGCGCCGACGCGGCCGAGCGCCGGCGCCAGGCCTACGCGTGGGCCAACGCGCTGGTCCGCATCGTCGGCGTCACGTTGCGAGTCGAGGGCCACCCCCCGAAGCAGTCCGAGAAGGCGGTGATGATCGCCGCCAACCACGTTTCCTGGCTGGACATCTTCGCCGTCATGGCGGTGTGGCCCACGCGATTCGTGGCGAAGAGCGAGATCCGCGACTGGCCCGTCGCCGGCTGGATCGCCGAGCGCGCGGGCACGCTGTTCATCCGCCGCGACCGCCGCCGCGATACGGCGCGGATGAACGAGCAGGTGCACGCCGTGCTGGGCGAAGGCTATTGCGTCGGCATTTTCCCCGAAGGCACCACCAGCGAAGGCGACCGCCTGCTCAAGTTCCACACCTCGCTCTTCGAGCCGGCGGTGGCGAACGGCGCGCATCTGCATCCCGTCGCCATCCGCTACGAGCACGCGGACGGCCGGCTCGCGACCGAGATGGCCTACGTGGACGAGCTCTCGTTCATGCAGTCGATGGTGCGCGTCATCGCCGCGCGCGGCGTCGTCGTGCGCGTGATGTTCGGCACGCGCGTCGATTGCGCCGCCGTCGCCGACCGCCGCGAGGCGGCGCGGCTCACGCGCGAGCGGATTGCCGGCCTTCTCGGCCTGGATCCGCTGGACACGGCACCTGGAAAACGCGCCGATCCTCCAGCCGCACCGCGGTAAGGGAGCGCCCCCACACGCAACCGCTGTCGAGGCTCATGAGGCCGGGGCGGATCTCCAGCCCGAGCGCCGACCAGTGCCCGCAAACGATCGTGTGGCCCGCGCTGCGGCGGCCGGGAACGTCGAACCACGGTATCCAGCCTTCGTTGGCCTCGCCGGGCTCGCCCTTGAAGCGCAGCACCATCGCGCCGCTCGCATCGCAGACGCGCAGGCGCGTCATGGCGTTCACGATCACGCGCAGGCGCTCGATGCCTCGCAGGGCGTCGTCCCAGGCATGCGGCTCGTCGCCGTACATGCGCTCGAGGAAGCCACGATAATCCGGCGCACGCAGCGCCGCCTCGACTTCGTGCGCGAGCTCGAGCGCGCGGCCCACCGTCCATTCGGGCAGGAGGCCCGCATGCACGAGCGCGTGCGATCCCTCGGCATGGAAGAGCGGCCGGTGCCTGAGCCACGCCACCAGCTCCTCGCGATCCGGGGCGGCGAGCACCTCGTCGAGCGTGTCTCGCGGGCGGCTCGGCTGGATGCCCTCGGCCATGCAGACCAGATGCAGGTCATGGTTGCCGAGCACCGTGATGGCCGCATCGCCCAGCGACTTCACGAAACGCAGGCATCGCAGCGAATCGGGACCGCGATTGACGAGGTCGCCCACGAACCACGCGCGGTCGCGCGCGGCATCGAAGCCGACGTCCGAAAGCAGCGACTCGAGCGGCGCGAAACAGCCCTGCAGGTCGCCGATGGCGTAGGTGGCCATCCGGCGCTACTGCGCCGCGGACACCATGTAATCGACCGCGGCCTTCACGTCGGCATCGGGCAGGCTCGCATTGCCGCCCTTGGCGGGCATGGCGCCCTTGCCGTGCAGCGCGCTGTTGTAGAGCGCGTCCTTGCCGCCCTTGACGCGCGGCGCCCACGCGGCCTTGTCGCCGAACTTGGGCGACCCCGCAAGACCGGTCCCGTGACACACGTGACAAGTCTGGTCGTACACCGACTTGCCTTCGGCGCTGCCGCTTGCGCTCGCGGCTTGGGTT
>DASTGG010000089.1:0-9354 GCA_035719385.1 Usitatibacter sp. | reverse complement strand
CGCCATCGTGTTCCTCGCCGACACGCGGCGCCGCGCGGCGGAGGCCGAGGCGGAAAACAAGCGCAACCAGGAAGCCATTCTGCGGCTGCTGAACGAGATGGGCGACCTCGCCGACGGCGACCTCACCATCCGCGCGCAGGTGACCGAGGACATCACGGGCGCCATCGCGGACTCGATGAACTACACGGTCGAGGAGCTGCGGACCCTCGTCACGGGCGTCAACAACGCGGCGCAGCAGGTGACGCAGAAGACGGCGCAGGCGCAGTCGATCTCGGCCGAGCTGCTCGGCGCCGCCGAGCGCCAGTCCAAGGAGATCGAGGACACGACCGCGCAGGTGCTGCAGGTATCGCGCTCCATCTCCGAGGTGTCGTCCACGGCCGAGGAAGGCGCGCGCGTCGCGCAGCGCTCCCTCGCGGCGGCCGACAAGGGAAGGCTCGCGGTGCAGAACTCCATCTCGGGCATGAACGACATCCGCGAGCAGATCCAGGAGACGTCGAAGCGGATCAAGCGCCTGGGCGAAAGCTCGCAGGAGATCGGCGAGATCGTGGAGCTGATTTCCGACATTACCGAGCAGACGAACGTGCTCGCGCTGAACGCCGCCATCCAGGCCGCATCGGCCGGTGAAGCGGGACGCGGCTTCTCGGTGGTGGCCGAGGAGGTGCAGCGGCTGGCCGAACGCTCGGGCGAGGCGACGAAGCAGATCGGCGCGATCGTGAAGACCATTCAGGCGGACACGCAGGACGCCGTGGCGGCCATGGAGAAATCGACGATGGGCGTGGTGGAGGGCGCGAAGCTGTCCGACGCCGCGGGCCAGGCGCTGTCCGAGATCGACTACGTGACGAAGAACCTCGCGCAGCTGATCCAGACCATCTCGCAGGCCACGCACACGCAGGCGGCGGCGACGAACAAGGTCGCGCAGAACATGCAGGACATCCTCGAGATCACGCGGCAGACGACGCGAGGCACGCAGCAGACGGCGGGCTCGATTCGCGACCTCGCCTCCGTGGCGCAGGAGCTGAAGAGCTCCGTCTCGGGCTTCAAGCTGTAATCGACCGGCGCAAGGCGAGCGAGCGATGGCGGCCCTTCCCAGTACCGATCTCGATCTCGGACCGCTGACCTGGGTCAAGACGGAGATCGACCATTCGCTCGACCAGGCGCGGGCGAGCCTCGACAAGCTCGCCGCCAATGCGGCGGACCGCGCCCCGGTCAAGTACATCCTCACGCACCTGCACCAGGCCACGGGCGCGCTCGCGATGGTGGGCCTGGGCGCCGCCACGCGCTTCAACGAGGAGCTCGAGAAGCTGGTGGCGTTCCTCGAGACCGAGGACGCCGCGCGCCTTCCGGAATGCATCGCCGTGGCGAAGAAGGCCATCGCCGCGCTGTCGTCGTACCTGGACCTGCTGCTGGCGGGGCAGCCCGACCATCCGATGCGGCTCGTGTCCGCGTACCTCGCGCTCAACCATGCGCGCGGCACCAACGACGCGACCGAGAACGACCTCTTCTACCCCAACCTTTCGGCGCCGCTGCCCGCGGTGCCCGGCGGGCCCGCGCTCGACGACACCGTGCTCGCCAAGGCGCTTTCGCACCAGCGCTCGCAGTACCAGCAGGGCCTGCTCAGGATGCTCAAGGGCGGCGACGTGTCCGAGGCGCTGCGCCAGATGCACGCGGCCGTCTGCGCGATCGAATCGCTGCAGCTCGCCACGCCGAACCGGCCGTTCTGGACCGCCGCGAGCGCGTTCTTCGATGCGCTGGTGTTCGGCGGCCTCGAGGTGGGCGCGGCGACCAAGCCGCTCTTCGCCAAGGTCGACCAGCAGGTCAAGCACCTCATCGAAGGCTCGGGCAAGGTCGCCGAGCGCCTGTTCCGCGATGTGCTGCTGCAGATCGGGCGCTCCGGCCAGGTGTCGGAGCGCATTACGCTCCTCAAGGATGTCTACCGCCTCGAGCAGCTCCTCGCGGTTCCCGCCGCGACGGCGGGAGCGGACGACGAGGCGCTGGCCGGCCTCGTGCGCGAGCTGCGCGAGCTCACGGCACAGCAGAAGGACACGTGGCTCAAGTACACGTCGGGCAACCGCGCCGCGCTCGAGCCGTTCGCGAAGCAGGCCGCGGTGCTCGCCGAGCGCGCGGCAGCGCTGCCCAATGCCGACATCGCGGCGCTCTTCGCGCGCCTGACCGAGGTCGCGCCGCCGCTGAAGGCCAAGGCCATCCCGCCCTCCGAGGCGCAGGCGCTGGAGGTCGCGACCGCGCTGCTCTTCGTGGAATCGGCCCTCGAGAACTACCTGAACCTCGGCGCCGATTTCTCGCGCCAGGCGCAGACCGTGGCGCAACGGGTGCGCGCCGCGATGGCGGGCGAGTCGCTCGCGCCGGTCGAGACGATCGCCGGCGGGCTGCTCGACGAGATGACGCGGCGCGCGCAGGAGCGGCTGCTCGTCTTCCAGGTCGGCCAGGAAGTCCAGGTGAACCTGCAGAACATCGAGCAGGTCCTCGACGGCTTCTTCCGCGACAGCTCGCGGCGCGGCGAGCTCGCGGCGCTTACCGGCCAGTTCGCGCAGGTCCAGGGCGCGCTGATGATCATGGAGCTCATGGACGCGGCCGCGCTCAACGCCGCGGTCATGGCGCGCGTGCACGAATTCGCCGAGGGATCGGCCGACGGCAAGGGCGAGGCGGCGGACATGGTGGCCGATGGCCTGTCGGCGCTCGGCCTGTACATCACCGCCTTGCAGCAGGGCGCATCCAACCCGCGCGAAGCGCTGCTGCCGGCGCTGCGCCGCTTCGGACTGGCCGAGGCGGAGACAGCCGCCGAGAGCGAGGTCCGCCGCACGGGCACCGTGTCCCCGGGCGACATCGAGGTCCAGAAGCAGAAGGTCCAGGCCCTCTACGAGGACTGGAAGGAAGCGCCCGGGGAGCAGAAGCGCGAGAGCCTCGAGAAGGCCGTCGGCGACCTGCAGCGCGACGCGGCCGTGGCCGCGGATTCCGCGGCGGCACGCCAGAGCGAGCAGGCCCTCCAGGCGATCAAGCAGGGCGCCGATCCGGACGCCACCGGCGTGTACCGCGCCATGCAGGAGCTCGCGCCGCAGAAGCCTCCCGAGGCGCCGGCGCCGCAGGTGGTGCAGCTCGTCGACGCGCCCGGCGCGGAGATCGATCGCGAGCTGCTCGAGATCTTCCTCGAGGAGGCGGGCGAGGTGGTGGAAACCATCGCCGCGAACCTCGAAGTGTGCCGCGACGCGCGCGACGACCGCGAGGCCCTCACGACGATCCGCCGCGGCTTCCACACGCTGAAGGGCAGCGGCCGCATGGTCGGCCTCGCCGAGCTGGGCGAGATGGCCTGGCAGTGCGAGCAGGTCATGAACAAGTGGCTGAAGGACGAGAAGCCGGCCACCGCGGCGCTGCTGGATTTCATCGAGCTCGCGCGCGGCGCGTTCGCGGGCTGGGTCGGGCAGCTGAAGCGCGACGGCAGCGCGGTGATCGAGGGCGCGGAGCTCACGCGCCGTGCCGAGCTGCTCAAGAGCGACCAGCCGGTCGCGCCCGTCGCCGAGGTGTTCGATGCCGAGGCCACGCTGCTCGAGGAACGGCCAGCCGAGCCCGCAGTGGTCGCCGAAGCGCCGGAGCCGCCGCACGTCGTCGAGGCGCCCGAGCCCGCAAGCGCCGAAGCGCCGCCCGCCTTCACGTTCGAGCCGCCCGATCTCGTGCCGGCCGCAGCGCATGCGCCGCCGTTCGAGGCTCCGCGCGAGCCGCCGGCAATCGCAGCGCAGGAGGAGCCGCAGCCTGCCGAGCCGGCCGACGTCGTCATCGGCGACGTGGCGGTGCCGGCGACGCTCTTCTCCATCTACATCGGCGAGGCCGAGGAGCACGTCGCCTCGATGGACCGCGAGATGGCGGCCATCGAAGCCGACCCGCTCATCCCCGTGTCGCCCGCGTTCATGCGTGCCGCGCACACGCTCGCGAGCAGCTCGCGCACGACGGGATTCGATGCCGTCGCCGCCGTCTCCTCGACGCTCGAGAAGTGGCTCGCGGATGCGATCGATCTGCCGCCCGAATTCGACGCGCGTCGGCTCGCCATCACGCGCGAGGCCGTCGACGCATTGACCGCGATGGTGCAGTCGATCCGCGGCAGCGCCATGCCGTATCCGCGCGACGACATCGTCGCCGACCTCGTCGCCTTGCGCGAGGAGCTGCGCGCCGCGCGCGAGACCGGCGAAGGCACGCACATCAAGATGCCGGGCATCGTGCGCGCGGCGCTCGAGGCCGCGCAGGCCGCGGAGCCGCCCCCGCCCGCAGTCCCGGCCGAAGAGCCGGCCCACGCGCTCGATTTCGCATCGCTGTCGCCGGTGGCCGAATCCGAACCCGAACCCGCACCGGAAGCGCCACCCGCGCAACCGCACGCCGAGCCCGTTGCCGAGGCGGCGCCCGTCATCGCGCCTGTCGAGATCGCCCCGGCGGCTGAAGCTGCGCCGGCCATCGAGCCGGTCGCCGAGGCGCCGCTCGAGGCGGCCAGGCCGTTCGAGGCGGGCAAGGAACAGCGCAAGATCAAGGACGACGTCGACCGCGACCTGCTGCCCATCTTCATCGAGGAAGCGAAGGAGCTCATCCCGCAGGTGAGCGAGGGGGTGCGGCGCTGGAAGTCGGCGCCCACGGACCATTCGCACGCCTCCGCGTTGCAGCGCCACCTCCACACGCTGAAGGGCAGCGCGCGCATGACCGGTCTCATGCGCCTGGGCGAGCTCGCGCACGTGATCGAGGCGCGCGTGAACGCCATCGACGAGATGGAGTCCCCGGCGGCGGCCGAGTTCGAGGAGATCGAGGAGCGGGTCGACCGCTTCTCCATGTCGCTCGAGCGGCTGGCGCGCGGCGAGGACATCGTCGAGGTCGAGCCGGTGCAGGTGCCGGTCGCGGCGGTCTTCGAGCACCAGAAGGACAAGCCCGGGGCGCTCGCGGTGGTCGCGGCGGCGGCGCAGGAGATCGCGCAGCGCGAGGCGATGCCGCCCGAGCTTCGCGAGCAGCGCGCCGCGCTGCTGCGCGTGAACGCGGACATGATCGACCGCTTCGTGAACGAGGCGGGCGAGCTGTCCATCGCGCGCTCGCGCATCGAGGGCGAGATGGTCGCCTTCAAGCGCGCCATGACGGACCTCACCGACAACATCGCCCGGATGCGCGCCCAGCTGCGCGAGATCGAGATCGCTGCCGAGTCGCAGATGCAGAGCACGATCAAGGCGAAGGAGGAGGCGGGCGAGCAGTTCGACCCGCTCGAGTTCGACCGCTTCTCGCGCATGCAGGAGCTCACGCGCTTCCTCGCGGAGTCGCTGGGCGACGTGATCACGCTGCACCAGGGCCTGCAGAAGAACCTCGACGAGACCGAGCTCGCGATCAACGCGCAGGCGCGGCTCAACCGCGAATTGCAGCAGGGGCTCATGGGCGTGCGCCTGGTGCCGCTGGGCAACCTGTCGGACCGCTTCTACCGGATCGTCCGGCAGACCGCCAAGGAGCTCGAGAAGAAGGCGAACCTCGAGCTCAAGGGCACGCGCACGGAGCTCGACCGCTCGGTGCTCGAGAAGATCACCGCGCCCTTCGAGCACTTGCTGCGCAATGCGATCGCGCACGGCGTCGAGAAGCCCGCGGAGCGCGCGCGCGCCGGCAAGAACGAGATCGGCGAGATCGCGATCGACGCCGTGCAGCGCGGCAACGAGGTGGTGCTGACGGTTTCGGACGACGGCGCCGGCCTGAACTTCCCTCGCATCCGCGACAAGGCGATCGAGGCCGGGTTGCTCGCGCCGGACGTCGAGCTGCCCGAGGCGCAGCTCGCGCAGTTCATCTTCATGCCCGGCTTCTCCACCGCGACGGAAGTGAGCCAGATCGCCGGCCGTGGCGTCGGCATGGACGTGGTCAGGAACGAGATCACCTCGCTGGGCGGCCGCATCGAGATCGCCTCGACGCCGGGCCGCGGCACGATCTTCACCATCACCCTGCCCCTCACCCTCGCCGTCACGCAGGCCGTGATGCTGCGCGCCGGGCATACGATCTACGCGATCCCCTCGGTCATGATCGAGCAGGTCTTCGAGATGAAGGCTGCGGAATACGCGGAGGTCTCGGCAAGGTCCGAGATGGAGTGGAAGGGCAACAAGTACGCATTGCGCTCGCTGCTTCCGCTGCTGGGCGAGATCGACACGCCCACTCCGGCGCGCCAGATCCCGGTGCTGCTGCTGAAGAGCGGCCTGCAACGCGCCGCCATCCGCGTCGACGAGATCATCGGCAACCGCGAGATCGTGGTGAAGACCATCGGCCCGCAGCTGTCGCGCCTGGCGGGCATCGCCGGAGCCACCGTGCTCGGCAACGGGCAGGTGGTGCTGATCCTCAACCCCGTGCAGCTCGTGCATCGCGAGCGCCCGGCGTTCGAGCGCATCGCCGACGCCTCGCCGCGCGCCGCCGAGCCGGAGCTGGTGATCGAGGAGAAGTCCGGCAACCCGCTCGTGATGGTCGTGGACGATTCGCTCACGGTGCGCAAGATCACGAGCCGCATGCTGACGCGCGAGGGCTTCGAGGTGGCGACCGCCAAGGACGGGGTCGACGCGCTGCAGCAGCTGCAGGACATCCGGCCGGACTGCATCCTGCTCGACGTGGAGATGCCGCGCATGGACGGCTTCGAATTCGCGCGCAACGTGCGCGCGGACGAGAATACGAAATCGATCCCGATCATCATGATCACCTCGCGCACCGCGGACAAGCACCGCAACCGCGCGATGGAGATCGGCGTGAACGAGTACATGGGCAAGCCGTACCAGGAAGACCAGCTCCTGGAGCTCATCCGCCGCTACACCGCCGAGTCGGCGTTCGCCTAGCGCAGGAAATACGCGAGCACCGCCGCGCCGAGGGCGATGCGGTACCACGCGAACACGCGGAAATCGTGGTGCGCCACGTAGCGGATGAGGCCCTTCACCGCGAGCAGCGCGAACACGAAGCTCACCACGAAGCCCACCGCGAAGGGCGCGAGGTCCTCGCGCGTGAAGAGCGCGCGGTACTTCACGATCTCGTAGCCCGTCGCGGCGAACATGATGGGCACGGCGAGGAAGAACGAGAATTCCGTGGCGACCTGGCGCGACAGCCCGAAGACCATGCCGCCCATGATGGTCGCGCCCGAGCGTGACGTTCCGGGGATGAGCGAGAAGCACTGCGCGAGCCCGACCTTCAGCGCGTCCTGCCATGTCATCGAATCGACGCTCGTCACGCGCGGCTTGCCATGGCGCTCGTACCAGCGCTCGATGGCGAAGATCAAGAGGCCGCCCACGACGAGCGCGATGGCCACGCTCACGGGGTTGAAGAGGTATCGCTTGATCTGCGACTGGAAGGCGAGCCCCACGATGGCCGCAGGCAGGAACGCGACGAACAGGTTCGCCGCGAAGCGCTGCTGCGTAGGGTCGCGCGCGAGCCCCGAGAAGGCGCGCGCGAACCGCTCGCGGTATTCCCAGCACACGGCGAGGATGGCGCCCAGCTGGATCACGATCTCGAACACCTTGCCCTTCTCGTCGTTGACGCCCATGACGTCGGAGACGAGGATCAGGTGCCCGGTCGAGGAAATGGGCAGGAACTCCGTGAGCCCCTCGACCACTCCAAGGATGAACGCGTTCAGCAGCGGGAGCGATTCCATCGCGGGCAGTCTAGCATCGGCGCTCGAGGCGACACGGAGGTTGCATGGACCGGCGTGAAGCATTGCGGTTCCTCGGCGCGTCGGCCGCGCTGTCGGCGCTGCCGGTGCGCGCGCAGGCGGACGCCGCCCTCGCCCGCGCGGTCCCGTCGGGCGGCGAGGCGATCCCGGTGATCGGGCTGGGGACGTGGATCACGTTCGACGTGGGCGCCGCCGATTCGCCGGCGCGCCGCGCGCGCGGCGACATCCTGCGCGCATTCCTCGATTCGGGCGGCCGGCTCGTCGATTCGTCGCCGATGTACGCGAGCTCCGAGGCCGTGATCGGCGCGGAGCGCCCGGCGCGATCGGCGCTGTTTTCCGCGACGAAGGTGTGGACCGTGGGCCATCTCGCCGGCAGGCGGCAGATGGAGCATTCGCTCGCGCTCTGGCGCCTGCAGCGCTTCGACCTCATGCAGGTGCACAACCTGCTCGACTGGGAGGCGCACTGGCCCACGCTCCAGGCATGGAAGGCCGAGGGGCGCGCCCGCCACATCGGCATGACGACCTCCCATGGCCGCCGCCACGACGAGCTCGAGGCGCTGCTGCGGCGCGAGCGGATGGACTTCGTGCAGTTCACGTACAACCTCGCCGACCGGCAGGTCGAGCGGGTGCTGCTGCCGCTCGCGGCGGACCGCGGCACGGCGGTGATCGTCAATCGTCCCTTCGACGGCGGCGACCTCTTCGGCGCGAAGACACGCGCGGCGCTCCCGGGCTGGGCGGCCGAGCTGCGGTGCGGTTCGTGGGCCGAGGCGTTCCTCAAGTGGATCGTGGCGCATCCGGCCGTGAGCTGCGCCATCCCGGCGACCTCGCAGCTCGCGCACCTGCGCGAGAACGTGCGCGCGTTGCGCGGGCCGCTTCCGGACGCCGCACTGCGCCGCAGGATGGCGGAGGATTACGCGAAGCTCTGAGGCGGCCGCGCGACGGCCTCGCCCGTGCGCAGCGCGCGCAGCGCCTGGTACGCGGGCCAGGCGATCGTGCGATTGCCGCCCGTGCCCTGCGCCTCGTACAGGCCCGCATCGGCCTCGCGCACGAGCCGTTCGAGCGTCGCATCGACCGGCGCATCGGCTATCTCCGCCGTGGCGTCGGCGATGGCGGTGCAGCCGACGCTCATGGTGATCGACATCGGCCGCCCGCCGCAGCTCAGGGCGAGCCGTTCGACGGCCACGCGGATGCGCTCGGCCACGTCGAAGGTCGCTCCGAGGCTCGCGCCCGAGAGCAGCAGCGCGAACTCCTCGCCGCCGATGCGCCCGGCGACGTCCTCGCCCGCGCAATGCGCGGCGAGGTCGCGGCCGAGGGCGGCGAGGACGCGATCGCCGGCATCCTGGCCGCGCGTGTCGTTGATGGACTTGAACCCGTCCACGTCGCACACGATCAGCCCGCACGGGCCGCCGTGCCGCCGCGCGCGCTCGAGCCGCTCGCGCGCGAGGGCGAAGAAATGCGCGCGCGTGGCGAGCCCCGTGAGGCGGTCGATGGTGGCGAGCCGGTGCATCTGCTCCTCGAGCTCTATGCGTTGCGAGCGCTGCGCGGCGAGCTCCTCCTGAAGCTCGGCACGGGCGAGCGCCAGCGCGACGTAATCGGCGAAGGCGCGGAAGAAGCGCTTCTCGGCCTCCCCATAGGCGTGTTGCCGCCGGCTCTGCACCGTGAGCACGCCGAGCACGCGCTCGCCGGCCGCGACGGGCCCG
>DASTGG010000088.1:0-8940 GCA_035719385.1 Usitatibacter sp. | reverse complement strand
GCGAACGCCGCATAGACCAGCGTCAGGGAGGAACGCGACAGGCGCTTCTCGAATCCGGGGCGAAAGCGCCGCGGCGTGAACTGGTAGTCCACGATGCTCGCCGTGACCGAGGTCAACGCGGCCGCGGCCACGGCGGGCATCGCTTCCCATCCCTTCGGGCGGAAGCGCTCGAAGGCCACCGCCCAGAAGATCGACGCGAGGTGGTGGATCGCATAACCCACCACGGTGTGCCGCACGCTGAAGCCGCTGCAGTAGGGCGCGTGCGTGCCCCAGATCCATTGGCTCGGGCCGTTGAGCGGCGCCGCGCCGTCGTTCACCTCGCGCCGCCCGCACCACAGCAGGGCGAAAGTCGAAGCGACGCTCGCCGCGCTGCCGGACAGGAGCGCGGCCCTGAACGCCCGGGACCAGCGGGAAGTTTCCACCGTGCATTTGGAGGGCGCGCGCGCGAATCGAGTTCCGCCGCGTAAGGCGGCGTCGGCCTTCTCCGACAAAGGGCGCGGACAGCCCGAGGGCCCCGGGCGCTCCGCCAACCCCCCAACGAATTTCCTATCGGAGAATGTCATGAAGATTCGGAATGTTTCGCGGCGACGCGTGTTTCTCCTCGCCGGCGCGATCGCCGTGTCGGCGGCCCTGTCGGTGCCGGCGCTCGCGGATGGCCGCACCCTTTTCGTCGGCAGCGCCGTGGAAAACGGCAACGGCACCGCCACGCTGCCGCTGTATCGCGGCACCAGCCACGGCCGCACCGTGTATTACGTGATCCTCGATTCGTCCGACGGCAGCGACGCCGATGCCCTCGGCGTGAACGAGTCGTCGAAGCTCGCGAACGCCCGCGGCACGGCGGCGGTGCAACGCGCGGTAGTCGTGAACGGGATGATCGACTTCCCGGCGAGCGTCGATTTCTCGGCGAACCGCGTGGTCTCGCCGGGGCCCACGGGATTCCCGCCGGCTGCGGCCGAGCCGGGCTCCGTCGGCGAGCCGGGATACAGCCCGCTCATCCAATTGCCGAACGGAGTGGTGCGCAACGCGCCGCAGGTGGCGAACGATAGCGGCAGCCACGACAAGGTCGTCTCGATCGACACGGTGAACATGCGCGTCACGCTGCGTGAAACCGACGGCGTCGCCAACGGCCGCGCGGTGAAGTACATCTCCACCGACTCGTCGGATCCGGGCGCCGCGGCGCTCGAGGGCTCCACATACGCGCCGGCGCTGAATGCCGCGCCGTTCGTGGGCGTCGACGGCACCGACTCCGCGAGGACCAGCCTCGCGGCGTTCGTGAACGGGCAGACCGGCGCCGCGAATCCGCAGCGCCAGGGGCTCAACTCGGCGCTGCTCGACGGCCTCGACCCGCTCAACGTGCTGCGCTGGACGCCGAACCAGGGACGCTACAGCCCGCTCTGGGACGTGCATCCCGCGCAATGGAGCGCGGCTGCGGTGGCAGCCGGGCAGAACGTGCGGCAATGGTCGTGGGGCGACGTGAGCGAGCTCGCGGACAAGGGCGCGATCACCGGGCCCGGCGGCGCGGCTTTCGGTCCCGCGGGCTTCATCGTGAACTGCCCGATCGTCAGCTCGGACTGATCGTCACGCCGTTGGCGCGCGAAAGCGCCGGCCGCACGTACACGAGGCTCACGCTCCTCTTGTTGCGCAGCTCGCCCGAAGGCAGCCGCAGCGCACCCAGGGGGACCTGCGTGATGAACCTCGGTGCGAACGGGTCGGACACGTCGAACACCGTGCAGCAGGTCTGCGCGGGGTTCGGCGTGTGCAGCAGCTCGTCCTGCTCGTGCGCCACGTAGAGTCGGTCGTTCGCGGGATTGGTCCACAGCGCGCTCGCCTCGCGGCCGTGCGAGGAGAAGAGGTCCACCACCTTGCGGGCGCCCGGAGCGGCCGAGTGGTCGATGATCGCGATGCGGCTCGATGCGATGCCGCCCGGCCCCTTGTCGTCCACGCGCGCGAAGCTCGCGTACACGACGCTGCCCTTGTTGTTGCGCACGAACTCGACGTGGCTCGGGCGCGCGTCCTTGCCCAGCGCGATCGCGTCGAGCAGGCGGAAGGGGGCCTGCGTCGAGCGGGAAGAGAGCGCGTCGCCCAGCTTGTGGGCGAGCCACACTTCCTTGCCGTCCGCCGACACCTTGAGGTGCGAGGTGAAAGCGCCCTTGTCCTCGCCGGAGATGTCGAGGGTCACCACGCGGTCGGGCCGCGAACGGCCGTCCGCGCCGAAATCCAGGCTGAACACGTCGACCTTCGCTTCCCTCTGCCCCGCGACGAAGGCGGTTTCTCCCGTGTCGTCGAAACACACCTGCGAGGGCCCATCGAGCGTCGGCAGGTACAGGCGCACGGCCTGCGCGTCTTCGCCGGCCACCTGCTTCAACGCGCGCCCGGCGTCGATGATGGCGATGCGGTTCTCGCCGCGCACCGGCACCCAGAGCTCGCGGCCGTTGCGCGTGAAGGCGGGATCGTGGGGCTCGCGCCCCACCAGCACGCCGGCGGAGATGCGGTCGGGGTTCACCGAGGGATCGGCGTGCGGATTCGGCTGGTTGCCGACGACGCTGCGGTGGCGCGCATCGACCAGGTACACGTTGCCCGAGCCGCGGCCCGCGATGGCGAGAAGGCTCGTATCGGGAGAGACGGCCGCGCCGCGCGCGCCGATGCAGCCGCGGTAGAGCGGTTTCTGCACCATGGCGGCGTGGGTGGGCACGGCGCCCGAGGTCACGAAGCGGAAGGGCTGCCGCTTGTCCTCGTCGAAGCTGGTGAGGTTGATGGTCGCCTCGACCTTGTTGGTGCGCGGGTCGATGACGGCGATGGTGTTGGAGTCCTCGTTGGTGACGAAGACGCGATCCTGCGCGCCGCCCGACGCCTCGGCCGGCTGCGCGAGCGCCGGCAGCGCGGCCGTGGCGAGGCCGGCGGCGGCCATCCCGAGGAAATCGCGGCGTGCCTGGTCCATTCTCCCTCTTTCTCCGAAGCAAACGCGGGGACGAACAGCCGCCGCGGCGAGGTCCTTCCGGGTGCGACGATCCGCCGCGCGGCCGCGTGAGATCGTACGCCGGATGGATGCGGCCCGGGGCGCTGTTGTCTTCCTCGCGCGCCGCGGCAACAATGGCGCGGCGCTTCCCCCACGGACAGGAGACAGACGCATGGCTTTGACACAAACGCTCTTGCGCATCGCCGCGAGCCTCGCCGCCAGCCTGGTCGCGATCGCGGCGGCCGCCGCCGATTATCCCGCGCCGCGCGACGCCGACTGGATCGCGCGCGACTTCCGCTTCCATACCGGTGAAGTGATGCCGGAGCTCAGGATCCACTACAAGACGATCGGCGCGCCGGGCGGCGAGCCGGTGCTGATCCTGCACGGCACGACGGGCTCGAGCGCCAGCATGCTGGCGCCGGGGTTCGCCGGCGAGCTCTTCGGGCCGGGGCAGCCGCTGGACGCTAGCCGCTATTTCATCATCATTCCGGATGCGATCGGCACGGGGCGATCGACGAAGCCGTCGGACGGCCTGCGCACGAAGTTCCCGCGCTACAACTACGACGACATGGTGGACGCGCAGTACCGCCTCGTCACCGAGGGGCTCGGCATCAGGCACCTGCGGCTCGTCATGGGCAACTCCATGGGCGGGATGCAGACGTGGATCTGGGCCGGCAAGCATCCGGGGATGATGGACGTCGCGGTGCCGATGGCCTCGCTGCCCACCGGCATGTCGGGGCGCAACTGGATGATGCGGCGCCTGCTGATCGAGACGATCCGCGCCGATCCCGAGTACATGGGCGGCAACTACACGAAGCAGCCGCGCAGCCTGCAGATCGCCACCGCTTTCTTCGCGACGGGCACCAACGGCGGCAACCAGGGGCTCTACAAGCTCGCGCCCGATCGCGAGAAGGCCGACGAGATCGTGAAGCAGCGCATGACGGGACCGTTCAACGGCGACGCGAACGACCACATCTACCAATGGGAATCGTCGAGCGACTATGATCCGTCGCCGGCGCTCGACCGCATCGAGGCGACGCTGCTCGCGATCAATTCGGCGGACGACGAGCGCAACCCGCCCGAGCTCGGCATCCTCGATCGCGAGATCAAGCGGGTGAAGCACGGCAGCGTGTTCATCATCCCGGCGAGCGACCAGACGTCGGGCCACGGCACCACCGGCTCGAGCGCGAGGTTCTACAAGGATGCGCTCGCGAAGGTGCTGCGCGAGGCGCCGTCACCGCGGTAGCGCCGGCCCCTCGTACCAGCCGGCGCCCATGGCGTCCATGCCGCCATTTGATCTGCGTCAAATGGAGCCGGCTCGCGGCTCATTTCATGCGCAATGTTCGGCTGTGGAATGGTTCACACAGGCTTTTCCCGCCGCGTCCTTAGCATGCGTCTCGTCAACTCCAACGACAAGAACGAACCATGCCAGGGACGAACCGCTTGTTCATCCGCTCGGTGCTCGTGGCGGCCGTAGCGGGCACCTTCGCGACCGGCGCCCATGCGCAGGGCGAGGCGGAGCGCATCCGCGAGCTGGAGAAGCGCCTCGAGAAGAGCGTCCAGCTCATCGAGCAGCTTACCGCGCGCGTGAACGAGCTCGAGCGCTCGCGCGCGCCGGCGCCCGCGGCAGCCGCCGCCGCGCCGCTGCCCACGGCACAGGCCGCGCAATACGAGCAGCGCATCGAGGCGCTCGAGCGCAACCTGTCGCAGGTGTCGGCGAGCACCGAGTCGCGCGATTTCGGCCTGCCGCTTCACGGCTTCGCCGACGTCGATTACGACCACTCGACGCGCAGCTCGGCGGGAAACCGGCGCTCGGGCTTCGCGCTCGGCAACCTCGACTTCTACCTCACGCCCAGCTTCGGCGACCGCGTGAAGGCGCTGGCGGAGCTCAATTTCGAGATCGACCAGGCCGGCGGCGTGGCCACCGACCTCGAGCGACTGCAGGTGGGCTATACGGTGAGCGACGCGCTGACCGCATGGGTCGGACGCTTCCACACGCCCTACGGTTACTGGAACACCGCCTTCCACCACGGCCAGCAGATCCAGACGAGCGCCACGCGCCCCGGTTTCATCGAGTTCGAGGACCGCGGCGGCATCCTGCCGGCGCACTCGGTGGGCCTCTGGCTCACGGGCCGCGTGCCCGCCGCGCGCGGGCGCATCGAATACGACGCTTATCTCGCCAACGGCAGCCGCATCGCGGACGGCGTGCTCGATTTCAACGCCTTCCATGACGACAACTCGCACAAGGCGGTGGGCGGGCGCGTGGGCTATCGCTTCGGCGGCGGCCCGCTCGACGGGCTCACGCTCGGCGCCCACGCGCTCGGCGACGACATCACCGCGTTCGCCGCAGACACGGCGGTCGCGCGCTCGCGCCTGCGCATGCTCGGCGCTTTCGGCGTTTACGAGGCGAACGACTGGGAGAGCATCGCCGAGTACTACCGCTTCCGCAACGACGACCGGCTGGGCGATGCCGGAACGCGCACGAGCTGGGCGGGCTTCTGGCAGATCGCGCGCACCTGGGACGAGCGCTGGACTCCCTACTATCGCTGGGAGAAGGCGGCGCTGGACAAGGCGGATCCGTATTTCGCGAGCCTCGAGAGCGCGCGCTCGTACGCCCGCAACGTGCTCGGCATCCGCTACAACATCAACCCGAAGGCCGCGGTGAAGCTCGAGGCGGGGCGCACGCGCGACCACGACCTGCGGGAGTCGTACACCGAAGCGCGCGCGCAGTTCGCGATCCGCTTCTAGGAGGGAACCACGATGAAACGCGCCATCCTCATCGCCGCTTCCCTGCTCTTCAACGGCGCCGCCCATGCGGACGTGTACCTCATCTCGCACCCCGGGCTGCAGCTCACGGCCGAGGAGGCGGCGGACGTGTTCACCGGCGAGAAGCAGCTCGCCGGCGGCGTGAAGCTCGCGCCCATGGACAACGCCGCGCTGCAGGAAGAGTTCCTCGCCAAGGCGCTGCACATGAACGGCGCCAAGTACAGCACGCTCTGGGCCAAGAAGGCGTTCCGCGACGGGCTCAACGCGCCGCCCGTGCGCGGCAACGACCTCGAGGTGCTGCGCATCGTGCGCTCGACGCCCGGCGCCGTGGGATACGTCTCCGCGCCCGCGCCGGGCGTGAACGTCATCCGGAAATACTGAGGAGCACGCGGCCATGGAGACTTCGCGCAGCCGGTGGACCATCGCCCGCCGCATGTATGCGGGCCTCGCGGCCGCGGTGCTGCCGCTCGCCGCCCTGATGCTCTACCAGGGGCTTGCCACGAGCGACCTGCCGCAGAAGGTGACCAGCGCCATGAAGGCGTACGACCAGGCGCTCGACGCCAGCAACGGCTTCAAGGAATTGCTCGCCGGCGCGGTCGACGCGGTGGACTCCGGCCGCCTGGGCCGCAAGAGCCTCGAGGCCATGAAGCTCGCCTCCAGCAGCCTGAAGGCGCTCGCGATATCGGACCCCGACGAGGCGCCGCTCGCCGAGCGCGCGGACAAGCTGCTCGCGCGCATTGCCGCCGATCCCTCCCTGCAGACGCTCATGGCGGTCAACGGCGAGCTGCAGTCGCTGCGCGCTGCCATCGCCACCTGCGTGGACGAGCATCGCGAGGCGGTCACGAAGCTCGTGAACGAGGAGGACGCGCGCGCGCAGCGCCAGCAGCGCTTCACGCTCGCGGCCGCGCTCGCCACGCTCCTGCTCATCGCGATCCTCATGCGGCTGCTGGTGCGGCGAATCACCCAGCCGCTGGCACACTGCGTGACGGTGGCCCACCGCATCGCCGACGGGCGCCTGGACAACGACATCGTCGCCCACGGCAACGACGAGATCGCGCAGCTCCTGGGCGCCATGCGTTCGATGCAGGACAGCCTTTCGTCGATCGTGCGCTCCGTGCGCGCGGGCGCCGTATCCGTGGCCGCCGCCTCCGAGGCGGTATCCGCGGAAACGCAGGACCTGTCGCGGCGCTCCGAGCAGCAGGCCGCGAGCCTCGAGCAGGCCGCAGCCAGCATGGAGGAGCTCGCCAGCACGGTCACCGAGAACACGCGCAGCGCGCAGGCCGCCAACGAGCTCGCCGCCGGCGCGGCCGCGGCGGCGCTCAAGGGCAGCGACGAGGTGAAGCGGCTCGTCGCCACGATGCAGGAGATCTCGGCCAGCTCGCGCGACGTGCGCGACATCGTGGGCCTCATCGACGGCATCGCGTTCCAGACCAACATCCTCGCGCTCAACGCGGCGGTCGAGGCCGCGCGCGCGGGTGCCGAGGGGCGCGGCTTCGCGGTCGTCGCCTCCGAGGTGCGCAGCCTCGCGCAGCGCAGCGCCGAGGCGGCACGGCAGATCAAGGACCTCGTCGGCGCTTCGCTCGGCAAGATCGAGTCGGGCGCGCACCAGGGCGACGAGGCGAGCGGCGCCATCGAGCGGCTCGCCGCCGACGTGGAACGCGCGGTGCAGCTCATGAAGCAGATCGCGGGCGCGAGCCTCGAGCAATCGCGCGGCATCGAGCAGCTCTCGGCCACCGTGACGGAGATGGATCGCACGGTGCAGGAAAACGCGGCGGTGGTGCATCGCAACGCGCGCGCCTCCGAGGACATGCGGCGCGACGCCCGCGGCCTCGCGGAGACCGTCAGCCGCTTCAGCGTGCAGGACGAGCCGGCGGCGGCCCGCGAGGCCGAAGAGCCGGCGCCGGTGCCGGTGGCGGGATTGCTCGCGACGGCGTGAGCCCGCATTGACGGAAACGCGCGGCGGCCCGAGACTGCCGCGATGCTCGTCACGGCGCTGGGCGCGGCGCAGATCGTTTCCTGGGGAACGCTCTTCTACGCCATCGGCGTGCTCGGCGCGCCGATGCGTGCCGACCTCGGCGCCTCGGAAATCTTCCTCTTCGGCTCGTTCACCGCGGGCCTGCTGATCTCGGCGGCGTTGGCGCCGCTGTCGGGACGCCTCGTCGATCGCATGGGCGGGCGCGTCGTGCTGTCCGCGGGCTCGATCCTCGGGACTGCCGCCATGCTCGTGCTCGCGCTTGCCACGCACCCTGCGGTAATGGCGCTGGGGTGGGCGATCGCCGGCGCGGCGATGGCCGCGTGCCTCTACGATCCCGCGTTCGCCACCCTGTCGCAGCACACGGGCGAAAGATACCGGCGCTCCGTCACCATCCTCACGCTCTGGGGCGGCTTCGCGAGCACGGTGTTCTGGCCGCTGTCGAAGGTGCTGCTGGATGCGGTCGGCTGGCGCGAAACCTGGCTCATCTATGCCGGCCTGCATCTCTTCCTGTGCCTGCCGATCCATGCGCTCATCGTGCCGCGCGTGGAACGGCGTGCCGCGCCCGCCGTGGCGCCCGTGCCGGCGAAAGGCGCCGGCGCGCACGGGCCGCGCCTTCGCTGGCTCACCGCCAGCCTCGCCCTCGCGACCTTCGTCGTCGGCGTGATGGCCGTGCACGTGATCCCGCTGCTCACCACCGCCGGGATGACGCTCGAGCAGGCGGTGCTCATCTCGACGCTGTTCGGGCCCGTCCAGGTCGCCGGGCGCGTGCTCGAGATGAGCGTGGCGCGCCGCGTGAGCGCGGTCACCAGCGGCTTCGCGCCGTTCGCGTTGATGGTGGTGGCGCTCGCCGCGTTGATCGCGGTGGACGGCTTCGGCGCTGCCGCCTTCGTCTTCATCACGGCCTACGGCGTGGGCAACGGCGTGCTCACGATCGTGCGCGGCACGGCGCCGGCGGAGCTCTTCGGCAAGGAGGGGCTGGGCGCCGTGCTCGGGCAGCTGTCGCGCGCGACGCTCTTCGCGCGCGCCCTCGCGCCGGCGTGCTTCTCGGGCCTGTTCGCCGCGGGGCTCACGCGCAACCACGCGCTGGCGATCCTGGTCGTATTCGTCATCGCCGGCGCCGCCTGCTACGCCGCGGCGGTCCGCGGCCGGGAAGGGGAGGGTTGACGGCAGGCGTTGCGCGGGATCAAGCCGGTCCTGCGCCATTGACCTAACGTGGAAGGACGCATCCTGCCGGACGCGGGCC
>DASTGG010000087.1:0-16353 GCA_035719385.1 Usitatibacter sp. | reverse complement strand
TACGAGCGCATCCGCGCGCGCTGCAAGGGGCGGCCGAAATACGTCCTGCACGACGGCCCGCCCTACGCCAACAACGACATCCACATCGGGCACGCGGTCAACAAGGTGCTGAAGGACGTCGTCGTGAAGTCGAAGACGATGGCGGGCTTCGACGCGCCCTACACGCCGGGCTGGGACTGCCACGGCCTGCCGATCGAGCACCAGATCGAGAAGAAGTACGGCCGCAACCTCGAGCCGAACAAGGCGCGCAGCCTCTGCCGCGAGTACGCCGCCGAGCAGATCCAGAAGCAGATGGCCGACTTCCAGCGCCTGGGCGTGCTGGGCGACTGGTCGCACCCGTACAAGACGATGAACTTCGCGACCGAGGCGGCGGAGATCCGCGCCCTGGGCCGCATCTGGAAGAACGGCCTGCTCTACCGGGGCCTCAAGCCCGTGAACTGGTGCATCGACTGCGGCTCCGCGCTCGCCGAGGCGGAGGTGGAGTACGAGGACAAGACCTCGGCCGCGATCGACGTGGCGTTCGAGGCGCTCGACGTGGGCGCCGTGGCCGAGGCGTTCGACGCCAGGGACGTGACGCGCGCCGCGGCCGTGATCTGGACGACGACCCCGTGGACCCTGCCCGGCAACCAGGCCATCGCCGCGCATCCCGATTTCGAATACGAGCTGGTCGATACCGACCGCGGCGCGCTGATCCTCGCGGCGGAGCTGAAGGAAGCGGCGCTGAAGCGCTATGGCCTCACCGCGCGCGGCGTGCTCGGGCGGGCGACCGGCGTGGCGCTCGAGGGCCTCGAGTTCCGGCATCCCTTCGAGGACCGTGCCGTCCCCATGGTGCTCGCCGGGCATGTCACGCTCGATGCCGGCACCGGCCTCGTGCACACGGCGCCGGCCCACGGCGTCGAGGACTTCGAGTCGGGCGTGAAGTACAAGCTGCCGCTCGACCAGCCGGTGGACGACACGGGCCGCTTCAAGTCGAGCGTGCCGCACTTCGCCGGGATGAGCGTGCGCGACGCGGAGACGCCGATCCTCGAGCTCCTCGCGCAGAATGGCGCGCTGCTCAGGAAGGAATCGCTGCGCCACAGCTATCCGCACTGCTGGCGCCACAAGACGCCGATCATCTTCCGCGCCACCACGCAGTGGTTCATCGGCATGGACAAGCCCTCGAACGTGGGCAAGCCCGGGACCGAGGGACGGACGCTCCGCGAGCTCGCGCGCCATGCGATCAACAACACGCGCTTCTATCCCGCGTGGGGCCGCTCGCGCATCACCGCCATGATCGACAACCGCCCGGACTGGACGCTGTCGCGCCAGCGCAACTGGGGCGTGCCGCTGCCGTTCTTCCTCGACCGCGAGACCGAGGAGCTGCATCCGGATACCGAGCTGCTGATCGAGCGCGCCGCCGTCAAGGTGGAGTCGGGCGGCATCGAGGCGTGGTTCGCCGCGAGCTGCGAGGATTTCGGCGTCGACCCGAAGACGTACCGCAAGCTCACGGACACCGTGGACGTCTGGTTCGACTCGGGCACGACGCACTTCACCGTGCTGCGCTCGCTGGAGGACCAGAAGTACCCGGCCGACATGTACCTGGAAGGCTCCGACCAGCACCGCGGCTGGTTCCAGTCGAGCCTGCTCACGGGATGCGCCATCGACGGGCGCGCGCCGTACAACGCGCTGCTCACCCACGGCTTCGTCGTGGACGGCGAGGGGCGCAAGATGTCGAAGTCGCTCGGCAACGTGATCGCGCCGCGCAAGGTGGCCGATTCGCTGGGCGCCGAGGTGATCCGCCTGTGGGTGGCGGCGACCGACTACTCGGGCGAGCTGTCGATCTCCGAGGAGATCCTGAAGCGCGTGGTCGAGAGCTATCGGCGGCTGCGCAACACGCTGCGCTTCCTGCTCGCGAACATCGCCGACTTCGATCCGGCCAGGGACATGCTGCCCGTCGCGCAGTGGGTCGAGATCGACCGCTACGCGCTCGCGATGACCCGCGAGATGGCCAATGCATGCATCGCCGACTACGGCAAGTTCGAGTTCCACCTCGTCGCGCAACGGCTGCAGACGTTCTGCTCCGAGGACCTCGGCGGCTTCTGGCTCGACATCCTCAAGGACCGCCTGTACACCTCGGGCAAGTCGTCCGCGGCGCGGCGCTCGGCGCAGTCGGCGCTCCACCACGCGACGCACATGGTGCTGCGGCTCATGGCGCCGATCCTCTCGTTCACCGCCGAGGAGGCGTGGTCGGTGCTCCACCCGGGCAAGGACGAGAGCATCTTCTTCCACACGTGGAAGGACATCCTGCCGCCGCAGGAGGGCGAGAAGGAGCTCGTGGCGCGCTGGACGCGCATCCGCCAGCTTCGCGCCGCCGTGGTGAAGGCGCTCGAGGAAAGCCGCGTGGCGGGCCAGATCGGCTCGTCGCTGCAGGCCGAGGTCATCCTGGGCGCGGCCGGCGAGGACCTGCAGCTGCTGCGCTCGCTCGGCGACGACCTCAAGTTCGTGCTGATCACGTCGCAGGCCGCGGTCCGCGAGGCGCCCGGGAGCGGCGAGCTGGTCGTCGAGGTGAAACCGAGCCCGCACCGCAAGTGCGAGCGCTGCTGGCACTGGCGCAAGGACGTGGGCGCGGAGCCGCAGCATCCCACGATCTGCGGGCGCTGCGTGGCAAACCTCGAGGGCGCAGGCGAGGTGCGGCGGCATGCGTGAACGCGGCGGCGCGGGCTGGATGCGCTGGCTCGCCCTGAGCGCGGGCGTGATCGCGCTCGACCTCGCGACGAAGAGCTGGATCAGCGCCGCGTTCCGGCTGGGCGAAGCGCGCGAGGTGACGCCCTTCTTCAACCTCGTGCTCGCCCACAACACGGGCGCGGCCTTCAGCTTCCTCGCGGGCGCGGGCGGCTGGCAGCGTTGGCTCTTCACGATCATCACGGTCGTCATCTCCGCCGCCCTCGTGGTGATGCTGCGGCGAAACGCGCGCAACGCGCTGCTCTCGACCGCCTTCGCCCTCGTGCTGGGGGGCGCGCTGGGCAACCTCTACGACCGGCTCACGCTGGGCTACGTCGTCGACTTCCTCGATTTCCATTGGGCGGGCTCGCATTTCCCCGCCTTCAACGTGGCGGATTCCGCCATCACCATCGGCGTTGCGCTGCTGCTGTGGGACGGCATCCGTCCCGCTTCGCGCGCGCTGCCCGCCGCGGCCGCGCGCCAGGAAAAGCCATGAGCGACGACGCCCGCGACGGCGAGGCCGACATCCTGCTCGCCAACCCCCGCGGGTTCTGCGCGGGCGTCGATCGCGCGATCACCATCGTCGAGCGCGCCCTGCAGCTGCACGGCGCCCCGATCTACGTGCGCCACGAGATCGTGCACAACAAGTCGGTCGTCGAGGACCTGCGCGCCAAGGGCGCGGTCTTCGTCGAGGAGCTGGACGAGGTGCCGCCCGGCGGCACGGTCATCTTCTCGGCGCACGGCGTGGCGCAGGACGTGCGCCGCGAGGCGCAGGCGCGCGGGCTGCGCGTGTTCGACGCGACGTGCCCGCTCGTCACCAAGGTGCATGTCGAGGTCGCCCGCATGCGCGACAGCGGCCGCGAGGTGATCATGATCGGCCACGAGGGCCACCCCGAGGCCGAGGGGACGATGGGACAGTCCGATAGCGGCATGTACCTCGTGGAGACCGAGGACGACGTCGCGAGGCTGCAGGTGAAGGATCCGGACAAGCTCGCGTACGTCACGCAGACCACGCTCTCGATCGACGACTGCGCGCGCATCGTCGCAGCTCTCAAGGCGCGCTTTCCCGCGATCGTCGGCCCCAAGAAGGACGACATCTGCTACGCCACGCAGAACCGCCAGGATGCCGTGAAGGTCATGGCGCCGATGTGCGACGTGGTGATCGTGGTGGGCTCGCCCAACAGCTCGAACTCGAACCGGCTGCGCGAGGTCGCGCGCAACCTGGGCCGCGATGCCTACCTCGTCGACAACGCCGATGAGCTCAGGCCCGAATGGGTCGCGGGCAAGCGCACGGTGGGCGTGACGGCCGGGGCATCCGCTCCCGAGGTGCTCGTGAACGAGGTCATCGAGCGCCTGCGCGAGCTGGGCGCGCGGCGCGTGCGCGAGCTCGAAGGCATCAACGAGAACGTGATCTTCCCGCTGCCCAAGTCGATGGGGCAGGGACACCCGCACTAGCTACGCGCGGAGGTTGCGGATCCAGCGTGCGTACAGGCGGTTGGCCGTCGAGGTGAGCTGCGGCAGGTTCTTCGGGATCTCGGTGCGGATGGTCAGCGCATCCTGCACCGCGGGGCTCTTGCCGATGGCCATCGCCTCGTCGATGTCGCCGATGCCCACGTCGCACCACGTGTCGATCATCTCGGCGGTCACCTCGACATGGCATTGCATGCCGAGGTGCCGGTCGCCCACCACGTAGGCCTGGTTCGCGCAATGGCGCCCGGTGAGGATGCGCTCGCCGCCGGGCGGGATGCTGAACGTGTCCTGGTGCCACTGGAACGTGGTGAAGCCGGCGTGGGCGTTGCCGAACCACGCCTCGGCGAGCGGCGTGGGCTCGATGGTGACGGGCACCCAGCCGATTTCCTTCACGGGATTGCGCGACACCGCGCCGCCGAGCGCGCGCGCGAGCATCTGGCCGCCGAGGCAGTGGCCGATCACCGGCACGCCTTCGGAGACCGCGCAGCGCATGAGCTCCAGCACCGGCTGCGTCCACGGGAATTCGTCGTTCGCGCTCATCGGGCCGCCCATGAAGCCCAGGCCGGAGAAGTCCTCGCACGACTGCGGCACCGGCTCGCCCTCGTCGAGGCGGATGAGCCGCCAGAGCAGGCCGTGCTCCGAGAGAAACGTGGCAAAATGGCCCGGCCCCTCGGTGCGCGCATAGCGAAAGATCCCAACCGGTTTCACGTGCCTCCTCGATGAATGGCCGCCTCGTCGCCGCAGTCCTGATCGCCGCCGCCGGCCCCGCATGGGCGACCGACGTGAACGTGATCGGCCTGTTCCCGGGCAAGGCCGTCGTGGTCATCGACCGCGGCGCGCCCCGCACGCTCGCCGTAGGACAACGCACGCCGGAAGGCGTTTTGCTCCTGTCGGCCGATTCCCGCTCGGCCACGCTCGAGGTCGACGGCCGGCGCGAGACGCTGGAGATGGGCCGCCACTTCGAGCAGCCGTCGCAGTCCGCGGCGGGCTCGCGCGCGACCCTGCCGCCCGATTCGCGCGGGCACTTCATGACCGAGGGCCAGGTGAACGGCTCGGCCGTGCGCTTCCTGGTGGACACGGGCGCGACGTTCGTGACGCTGCCGTCGTCGGAGGCGAGGCGCCTGCACGTCGACCTTTCCCGCGGCACGCGCGGCGTGTCGCAGACGGCCAACGGCGCGGTGCCCGTCAAGCGCGTGCTGCTGGAGAGCGTGAAGGTGGGCGACATCACGCTCTACAACGTGGAGGCCGTGGTGAACGAGGGCGGCGACATGGGCATGGCGCTCCTCGGCATGAGCTTCCTCAACCGCACGCAGATGCGCGCGGACGGACCGAACCTGGTGCTGGAGAAGCGGTACTAGTCCCTTCGTCCGAGGCGATCGACGGACGCTACCGGGAGGCCTACTCTTCGTCCGACCCAGGCGACGAAAGCAGCACCTCGAAGCCCATGTCGTCGACGGGCCCGCCAGACAGTCCATTGTTGACCGGGCGCCAATTCCCGTCAGCGGCCAACCAATACAGGTGTCCGTTCGGGTATGCATCCGTCCTCTGGAGGCCGCCTTCAACGGGTGGAAACGTAAGGGTGTGGGCCCACGTGACGCCGCAATGCCCTTCCGGATTGCCGAGGACGATGGCGAGGTTCCTGCCGGCCGTGACCTGGACGCGGGGCAGGCGAACGAGCGTCAGCCGCGGCGATTGGGCCAGCTTCGCCGTGTCCATGTACGTCCAGCTCAGGACGTTCTGGACCGGCCCCTGCGCGTTCGAGTCCGTGATGGCGACGAGGAGTTTGCCCCCGGTGCAGGACAGCGGGAGGATGACCCCCTCGAGCTTTCCGTCGGTGGCGACGGTGAAGGTCTGGGCGAGCAAGAAGTTGCCGAAGAAGAAAAACGTGCAATCGGCGCAGTCCTGTTCCACTGGCGCGAAGGCATCAACGAACGTGACGCCGTGAGCGGAACCCGGGAGCACCGCGCCCGAGAGTGCGACGACTAACGGGAAGACTGCGAGTTTCATGGCGGGCGCTCCTGGATGCGAGAGGCCTGGATGCGAGAGGCCACGGTACGCCCGCTTGTGCGGCGAGTCGAGCGCCGCCTCCGGGAGGCCTACTCTTCCCCTTCGAGCTTTCCGTCGGTGGCGACGGTGCGAGCCTAGTTGTCAACCACGACCTGGAAGCCCATGTCGTCGACGCCGTTGCCGTTCGGGGCCGTCCGGACCCAGCCGCTCTGGGTCCCGTCGTACCAATACATGCTGCCGTCCGGATAGGGATTCAGGTCGGAGCAAGGGTTCAAGCATTGCGGGTCGGCAGCGACGGCGAGCGTGCATGCGCCGTTTGCCGCCTGCGGGTTGGCGAGCACGAGCGCGAGCGTGGCGCCGGCCGTGACGTCGACGGCCGGGAGGCCCAGGAGGGTGTATACACGCGGGGTTCCCGCAACCTTCGACGCCGCGAGGTAGGTCCACGTCAGCACGTTCTGCCCCGGCGCTCCGCCGTTCAGGTCCGTGATGGCCACGAGGAGGTTGCCGCCTGTGCAGGACACCGGCAGGAGCACTCCCACGAGCTTGCCCGACGTCCGGACCATGAAGGTCTGCGCGCGCCACGTGTTGCCGCCGAAGGGCAGGGTCGCGGGTGCCCCTTCCGGCCTGAAGCAGCCGTGAGTCACTCCATAAGGACTGAAGGCATCGGTGAAGCTCGTCGCGTGGACCGGCTGGAGCACGATGGCCGAGAGTGCGACGGCCCCGAACGCAAAGACGGCAAGTTTCATGGCGGGCGCTCCCGGGATGCGAGAGGACCACGGTACGCCCGCTTGCGAGGCGAGTCGAGCGCCGCCTCAGGGCCCGGGCTGCGGTCCCGCGATCATCGCGTAGGCCGAGTGGTTGTGGATCGACTCGAAGTTCTCCGACTCGATCACGTAGCGCTCGATGCGCGGGTCCTTGTTGAGGCGCGTGGCGATGTCGCGCACCATGTCCTCGACGAACTTCGGGTTGTCGTACGCGTGCTCGGTGACGAACTTCTCGTCCGGGCGCTTGAGCAGGCCCCAGAGCTCGCTGGAGGCCTCGCTCTCGACGTGGTCGATGACCTCCTCGATCCACACGAACGACTTGATCTGCGCCGAGATCGTCACGTGCGAGCGCTGGTTGTGCGCGCCGCGCTCGGAGATCTTCTTCGAGCACGGGCACAGGCTCGTGACCGGCACCAGGACCTTGAGCGTGAACGACTCGCGGCCGTCGAGGATCTCGCCGACGAAGGTCACCTCGTAGTCCATCAGGCTCTGCACGCCCGACACCGGCGCCTTCTTCTGCACGAAGTACGGGAACGTCATCTCGATGTGCCCGCTCTCCGCCTCGAGCTTCTTCACCATCTCGCGCAGCATCACGCGGAACGTGTCGGGCGAGATCTCGCGTTCGTAGGCGTTGAGGATCTCCACGAAGCGCGACATGTGCGTGCCCTTGAAGTGGTGCGGCAGGCCCACGTACATGTTGAAGTACGCCACGGTGTGCTGGATGCCGCCCGCCCGCTCCCGGATGCGCACGGGATGGCGGATGGACTTGATGCCCACGCGGTCGATGGCCAGGCGCCGTGTGTCGGGGGTGGCCTGGACGTCGGGGATCGGGATGTCGCGCTGGTTCATGATGTTCCTCAAGTGTCCGATTATAAACCCGCGGTTTCCCGCTCACGGCAGGCGCCCCGCGGCCATCAGGCGGTTCACCACGAGGTGGATCGGCACCCACAGCAGCTGGTCGTCGAATTCCCGCCCCGCCGCCGTGGACGGCTCGCGATGCACGAAGACGGCATCGCCATCCAGGTTGCGCGCCTCGTCGCTCCCGGCCGGGGGCTCGGCCGTGCCGTTGGGCCCCAGGGAGAAGACGACGAAGGCGGCGCGCCGCGTGAGCTGGCTCGTCGCCGGGCCGCAGCCGCTTGCCGTGGCCTGCGACCCACCGGAACAGATGAACAGGAAGTGCGAAGCGTTCCCGATGGCGGGCAGGGTCGCCGCCTGCAGGCCGTTCGCGCGGGTGAGCGGGTTGGCGACGCCATTGATCACGGCACCGCCGCCGAACACCGCGTAACGCACGCGGCTGCGCGGCGTGAGCCACGGATCGCGCACGAACCCGGCCTCGTCCAGCGGCGCCAAGCCGAGCGTGGCGCCGGGCAGGTAGCCCGCGTAGAACGCGGCGCAATCGCCGTTCGCCGCATTGCCCGTGGACGAGAACGCTTCCTGCCCGCCGCTCGCCTCGGTCGCGGGGCACGGCAGGCGTCCGTGGGCGGCGGCGAAGCCCATGAGCGCGTCGCGCGCCTCCTCGAGCAGGCGCCGTGTCTCTTCCTGGCGCCGCAAGTGCACCTGCGCCGCGAGCGGCAGCGCGAGCCCGCTCACGAGGAGCGCGATGACGAGCATCGCCACGGCGAGCTCGATCAGCGTGAAGCCGCGCGGCGCGCGCCTCACGGCGGCAGCGCGGCGAACGCGTCGCCGTCGAGGACCCTCACTCGGCATCCCGCGGCGTCGCAGGACTTCACCGGCGCGGCGCAGCTCGCGGCATCGCGGCGCACGACGACGACCGCGCTGCGCGCGGCGGCGAGCACGCCACCCTGCGCATCCGTCACGTCGAGGCACGCCTGCGCGGCGCAATCGCCCGTGGGCATCGCATCGGGCGCGTAGCCGTTGCCGACCGCGAGCGTCACGTACGGCTTCCACGCGTTCCACCACGAGGGCGATGCGGAGCCCGCGGTGGCCGCCTCGTCGCGCGGCATGGGCGGCGGCGTGCTGCGAACCGGTCCCGCGTCGTCGGGCGCGATGGCGATGCGGCACGCGTCGTCGCGCGTGGGCAGCTCGCTCCAGGCCTCGGGCGTCTTCGGCCGCGCGCGCCACCACTGCGGCAACAGCCCGTGCGCGCCCGAGGCATCGAACGGCGTGTCCGGCACGAGGCCCGCGGTGGCCCCCGCCGTGTCGGCGACGGGCTGCGACGGGCCCGCGCACGCCGCGCCGGTCCAGGGGTAGCGGCCGCGATTCTCGGGCCGCGACGCATAGAACCGCAGGCAGCCTGCCACCTCCAGCGCGACGCGGCGCATGATCCGCGGCATGAGGTCCGCGTAGGCGACCACGGCGAGCCGGTCGTTCACGACGATACGACCGTCGCGCGCGACCGGTCCCTGGATGAAGCCGTTCATGTCCAGCGCGCGGCCCGCCGCGTCGTTGCGGTCGACGAAGTCGGCGTTGTCCTCGACGCCGGGTGCGGCATCGAGGTAATTGGCGGGATCGCAGATCGCGGCGCGCTGCGGCGGCTCGACGGTGCAGCGCGCGTTGCCGTCGCAATCGAGCAGCGAGCAATCGCGCCGCTGGAAGAACGCGCCGCGCATGCCGTACGCCGCGCGCTCGAGCGGCGGGCCCGGCGCGAAGACGACTGCCACCGCGCCGCCCGCCGCGGCCCGCGCCGGATCGCGCACGGTGGCGTCCTGGAGCACGAGCCCCGACGGATCGCGAACGGTGATGGTGCCGAGCGCGACGGCCGGCGACATGTCCACGCAGCCGCGGCTCGCGGCGCAGTTGAGCAGCCCCTTGTACTTCGAGGACACCGCGTACCAGAGCCGCTCGCCGTGCCCGTCGCGAAGGTCGGGAAGGCCGAGGGTCTTCCACGGCAGGCGCCCCAGGCGCTGCTCCTGCCCGCTGTCGCCCGCGAGCGAGCCGCAGGTGGCCTCGGCCCAGCCGTCGTTGTCGAGGTCGGGGCACGGCAGGTAGCCCGGCCCCACCGACGCGTTCACCGGATGGTCGGCCGCGTAGGCGATCAACGCGTCGCGGGCATACGCGAGGACGCGTTCGCTCTGGCGGTCGCGTTCGCGCAGGATCGAGCCGGCGCCCGCGCGCAGCTGCAGGACGCCGAGCAGCACGAGGACGATCGTGAAGAGCGCGAGCCACACGGCGGCGCCGTGCGCCCGCGGCGGCTGTCGCATGGGTAGCCTCCGCCGGAACGAAGGCCTGTTCTATCGCGCCTGCGAGCGGGCGTCGCGCCGAAATCCCGCGCGGGCGCGAGGCGCCTTCGCTTGACTCAGTCCGGCTCTTCGACCTGCGGCCGCGCGGGCTCGCGCGGCGAGGGCGCGGGCTGCACCATGCGCGGCTCCAGGATGCGGCGCGCCTTGGGCGCGGCCACGAGCACCGGGCGCCCGTCGATCCACACGGTGTTGCGCCCGTCGCTGCGCTGCACGTAGCCGGTGATCGCCGGCCTGCGCGTGGGCAGCGCGTTGCCGGCGGCATCGGCCGCGTGCACGGGTTCGCCGCGGCGCAGGGCGTCGAGGCGCGCGCGCTCCTCGGGCGTGTTGAACAGCGTGCCGAGCTGCTGCGCCGCCGCGTGCAGCGAGGCGCAGGCGACGAGCAGCAGCAGCGCGCTATGCCGGGCGATTCGCTTCACGTTTTTCCTTCAGCGTGATCCACTCGAGCGAGCACTCGGCCTCGACGCGCGGGACCAGGGCGTCGGGCAGCGGCGCGTCCAGCCGGCGCATCCGGCAGCGGTCCACGGTGTAGAAGCCCTGGTGGCTGCGCATGATGTCGTCGATGAAACCGAGGACGTCGCCCTCGTGCAGCGCGCGCGTGCGGATGCGCACGCGGCTCGCGAGCACGTCCACCGACGGATACACGCGCCCCCCGGCCATGACGAGCGGGCGCTGCGGCGCGATCTCGTAGTCGAGGGAGAAGAGCTGGTGGCTCGTGCGCAGCTCGTTCATCATCTCCACGAGGTCGAGGCGCTTCTCGGACTGCAGCAGCCCGCGATCGACCAGCGTGCGGAAGACGTCGGCCGATTCCTCGAGGCTGTCGCGCTCGCGCCGCGCCGCCTGCACGCGGGCGCGCGCCTGCTCGAGGCGTTGCGCGGTGCCGCGGTTCTCGAGGGCCTCGCGCTCGCGATACCAGTGGCTCGCGGCCACGATGATGCCGGCGGCGGCGATGCTCAGGGCGAGCACGAACCACGACCCGGCGAGGAGCTGCCAGCCTTCGCGCGAGAAGACCTGCTTCATCCCGCGCTCCCGCGGTCGCGCACGACGCGCAGCACGAAGTGCAGCTCCATCGTCTCGGCTTCCTTGCGGTCGTAGCGTGCCTGCAGGCCCCGCTTGGGGCTCGCGTCGAGGGGGCTTTCGACGACGGAGGCGCTGAAGCCGCGAACGCGCTCGATGTCCTTCGCCAGCCGCTCGACCGCCTCGACGGCGCCGCGAAAATCGTTGCGCCCCACGCGCACCGTGCCTTCGAGAAGCCCGATGTCGTAGCGGCCGCCGGCGAACGGCGGGTTCGCTTCCTCGGACGCGCCCGGCTGCGGCGCAGGAGCCGCGCCCGGCTCGGCGCGCGCCAGCGTGCGCACCGGCGCCTCGCCGCCGGCGGTGGTGAACTGCATCGGCGGCACGGCCTTCGGGTCGTCGGAGGCGAGCCACGCGAGCTGCATGAGGCGCACGTTGGCGCGGCCCTGGAGCAGGCGCGACACGGGCAGGAGGAAGTCGTCCAGCCTCGGGAACGAGCGGATCGAGCCGTTGTAGAAGCTCACCGCGTCGCGCATCGTGGCGCCGCCCACGCCGAACGAGGGCATGGCGCGCGTGATGTCGTCGTACTCGCGATTGAGCGCCGAGATCTCCCGCCCGAGGCCCTGTTCCTTCTCGCTGCCCTGCATCGCGCGCGAGACGTCCCATGCGCCCCACGCGACGCCCGCGACGAGGAAGGCCGCGGAGGCCTGCACGAGCTTGCGCTGCGCGCGGCGCAGCGTGAAGTGGCGCCGCTGCTCCGGCGAGGCGTAATGGTTGGCCGCGGGGCGCAGCAGGTACAGGTGGACCAGCACTTCCTCCGCCGACGAGCCCAGCGGCGGGGGCTTCAGGCCCAGCTTGCGCGCCACGTTGCCCATGTCGAGGAGGCGGTACTGGATCTGCGCGAAGTCGCGCAGGCTCGCCTGCAGCGTCGGGCGGTCGTTCTCGTGCACGAGGACGCACACCTCGAGCCGGTCCTCGGGCGTGAAATGGCGCAGGCTGTCCAGGTACTGCCACGTGCGCGTGGTCTCCTCGGCCACCATCGTGCCGAGCGACTGCCCTTCCTGCAGGTCGATGGGCGTGAGGCGGCTGAACTTGATCTCGCGGTCGCGGAAGTACGTCTGGCGCATCGCTTCGCCGGGCGTGAACGTCACCAGCAGCGTGTGCGGGAAGACGAGGTCGAGCTCGTCGAGCAGCGTCGCGCTGAAGACGGCGGTCGAATGCACGCCGGCGAGCGGCACCTTGAGCCGCTCGATCGCGTCGAGCCACGGCCGGATCATCTCGGGATTCGTGATCGCGGTGTAGATCACGCGGTCGTCGCGGCGGCCCTCGGCCTCGCGGCCCTGCGTGTGCGCGTAGCGGAAGGGCGTGTTGCGGAAGATCTGCGACAGCTTGCGCGAGACCACCGCCTGCTGGTCGCGGCTGCCCACGTGCGGGATCGTGTCGAGGCGGAAGTCCTCCTCGGCGAGGTCCGTGAACATGTGCGTGGGTACCGTGGCGAGCGTGGCGAGGTGGCGCTCGAACTGCGCGGCGCCGGCGCCCGAGATGGCGAACTCGCGGCGCGCGACGATGCGGCCGCGGCCGGTGACGAGGCTCACGAGCCGCGTGTTGGTGAGGTAGAGGAAGTGCTGCGACACGCGCTAGAACTTGATGTGCGAGATCACGTCGTAGATCGGCAGGAAGATCGCGTAGAGGATCGCGATGATCAGCACGCCGAGGACGATCGTGGTGGCCGGGCCCAGCAGCTGCTGCATGCGGGCGATGCTCTCGCGCACCTGCCGGTTGTAGAAATAGCTCACGTTCATCAGCGCCGCGTCGAGGCCGCCGGTGGATTCGCCCACCCGCAGCATGCGCAGCACCAGCGGCGGGAAGAGCTTGGTCGCCACGAAGGCCTGCGAGATGCCCTGGCCCTCGGAGATGCTGCGGCCCACGCGCTGCAGGCCTTCCTCCATCACGCGGTTGCCCACGATCTTCTCGCAGATGCCGATGCAGTCGAGCACGCTGATGCCGGAGCGGTACAGCATCGCGAAATACGTGGAGAAGCGCGCGAGGATGATCTTCTGGCGCAGCTCGCCCAGCAGCGGCATTCGCAGCGACGCCTCGTCCACCCTCCGCCGCACGTTGTCGTTGGTGCGGGCGACGAACCACAGGGCGGCGCCGCCGACGGCGGGTATGCCGAGGATCAGGTACCACCACCTCACGAACACGTTCGAGATCGCGACCAGCGCCTCGGTCTCGCGCGGCAGCCGCGGCACCAGCGACTTGAAGGCGGAGGCGAGCTGCGGCACCAGCACGATCATGAGGACGAAGATCACCGCGACGATCACGACGAACACCACGAGGGGATAGGTCATCGCGCGGCGCGCCTGGCTCGCGATCTCGTCCTGCCACTTGAGGTTCTCGGAGAGCTCGTCGAGCACCTCGGTGAGCTGGCCGCTCTGCTCGCCGGCGCGCACGAGCGCCACGAACACCGTGTCGAAGCAGTACGTGTGGTTGGCCATCGCCTCGGAGAGCTTCTGGCCGCCCTCGATGTCCTCGAGCACGCCCGCGATGACCTGCCGGAAGCCCGGGTTGTCCACGGTGTCGCGCAGGTCCGTGAGCGCGTCGATGATGTTCACGCCGGCCTTCAGGAGCTGCGACAGGTGGAAGCAGAAGGTGATCAGCTCCGTGCGCGTGATCCTGCGCGTGCGCGCGGCGGTCGCGCGCTTGACGGCGTCGAAGGTGAGCAGGTCGAGGCCGAGGCGCTTGAGCCGCAGCTCGAGGTCGATCGCGTTGACGGCGTCGAGGCTGCCGCTGGAGATGCGGCCCTCGACATCGACGGCGCGGTACGCGAAGAGCGCCATCTCAGATCACGCGGTCGGTCAGGTCCACCACGCGCGAGATCTCCTCGAGGCTCGTCTGGCCGAGGAGCACGCGCGAGATCGCGTCGTCGGCGAGCGTGCGGAAGCCGCGCGCCGTGGCCGCGCTGCGGATCTCGCGGCCGGTGGCGCGCCGCGCGATGAGCTCGTCGATCTCCGCATCGAGCTTGAAGAGCTCCATGATGGCCACGCGGCCCTTGTATCCCACGTTGTCGCAGCGCTGGCAGCCGGCCGCCTGGTAGATGGGCCGCGTGTCGTCCGCCTCCATGCCGAGCAGGCGCTGCGTCATGGTGTCGGGCGCATAGGGCGCCTTGCAATGCGCGCAGAGCTTGCGCACCAGGCGCTGCGCGATCACGCCGATGATGTTGCCGGCCATGATGTCGGGCAGCACGCCCAGGTCCATGAGCCGCGGCACGGCGCCGATGGAGGAGTTGGTGTGCAGCGTCGAGTACACCTGGTGGCCGGTCATCGCCGCGCGGAAGGCCATCTCGGCCGTCTCCTGGTCGCGGATCTCGCCCACGAGGATCACGTCGGGGTCCTGGCGCATCATCGAGCGGATGCCCGAGGCGAAGTCGAGCTTCACGACCTCGTTCACGGAGGTCTGGCGGATCATCGCCATCGGGTATTCGACCGGGTCCTCGAGGGTCATGATGTTCACGCCCTCGGTGTTGATGTAGCTGAGGATCGAGTAGAGGGTCGTCGTCTTGCCGCTGCCGGTGGGGCCCGTCACTAGGATGATGCCCTCGGGGCGCGCGAGCATGAGCTTGAGCGTCTTCAGGTCGTCGCTCTGCAGCCCGAGCTCCTCGAGGGGCACGATGCCCTTGTCGCGGTCGAGGATGCGCAGCACGATGTTCTCGCCGTGCGTGGTCGGCTGCGACGACACGCGGAAGTCCACCTGGTGGCCCGAGAGCATGAGCGAGATGCGCCCGTCCTGGGGCGCGCGCGTCTCGGCGATGTTCATGCCGCTCATGACCTTCAGGCGCACCACCATGGCGGCCCAGTAGTTCTTGTGCAGGCTGCGGATCTGGCGCAGCACGCCGTCGACGCGGTAGCGGATGCGCAGGAAGCCCTGCTCCGGCTCGAAGTGGATGTCGGAGGCGCCGCGCTTGACCGCGTCGTTGAGCAGCGCGTCCACGAGGCGCACGACGGGCTGCGAGTACTCGTCGAAGTCCGCGGCGAGCGACTGGTAGTCGATCTCGCCGGTCTCGATCTCGTTCAGGATGCCGTCGATCGACAGCTCGAACCCGGAGTGGTGCTCGATGCCGATCGTGATGTCGGATTCGCGCGCGAGCACCTGCTCGATGCGCAGGTCCTCGCGGGCGAGCGCGCGGATCTGGTCGAGCGCCACGACGTTCGCCGGGTCGCTCACGGCGATCAGCAGCACCTTGCGGTCCGCGTCGTAGCTCACCGGCAGGACGTGGTAGCGGCGTGCCATGTCCTTGGGCACCAGCGCGATGGCCGCCGGGTCGACGATGGTGTTCTCGAGGTCGATCGAGACCTGCCCGAGCGTCTCCGAGAGGATGTCGCGGATCGTCGCCTCGGTGACGAACCCCAGCTGCACCAGGACCTTGCCGAGCGGCGCCTTGAAGCGCTTCTGCTCGGTGAGCGCGATGTTCAGCTGGTCCTGGCTGATGATGCCCTTGGTGAGCAGCGTCTGCCCGAGGGGCGCCTGGGCGAGCGGGGCGGCGGGGAAGTTGCCCATCAGCGAGCCGCCGAAAGCTCGGCGATGCGCCGCTGGACGGGCGCGGGGTCGAACTGCGTGGGCTGCACGCGCGCCGCTTCCACCGCGCGGCGGTAGAAATCCGCGGCGAGCCGCGGCTGGTTCATGTGGTCCAGGCTCACCGCGAGGTTGTAGAGGATGTCCGCGCCCGCGGGATCGAGGCGATGCGCTTCGTAGAACGCGGCCTGCGCCTCGCCCCAGCGGCCCTGCGATGCGTAGTGGCTGCCGAGCGCGAACTGCAGCGCGGCGCTGGCGGGGAAGCGCGCGACGTCCTCGCGCAGCTGCGCCTCGACCGCCTGCGGGGCGGCGGCGCCCTCGGCGAGCGCGGCGAGGCCCGCGAGCGCGGTGGCGTTGCGCGGATCGAGCTCGAGCGCACGCCGGTAATGCACGGCGGCGAGGTTGCGATTGCCGCCGCGCGCCTCGACCGTCGCCATGCCCAGGCGCGCGTCGACGTTCGTGGGATCGGCGGCGAGCGCGGCGTCGTAGCGCCTGCGCGCTTCGCCCAGGTCGCCGCCTTGCAGCGCGCGGTATCCGGCGCTCACGTCGGCGGGAATGCGCGGTGTCTCCACGCTGCGGGAGAGCTTGAGCGGCGCCGCCACGGCCGCGGCGGGCGCTTCACGCAGCAG
>DASTGG010000086.1:0-2380 GCA_035719385.1 Usitatibacter sp. | reverse complement strand
TTCAGCGGGGCTTCGGCATAGAACCACTGCTACGGGGGCATAGCGAGCAGAAAAGCGTCATGAGGGCGTCGATTCTGCGGGCAACCACCTCGGGGCCCGCACAACAGGCACGGCCCTCGTCACGACCGAGCCTGGCGGACCGCTGGTGCGGCTTTGAGAGGTTTTGGGTGATTGGATTCCCGCCTGCGCGGGAATGACGGATGTGCGCGGGAATGACGGATGGGCGCGGCAATGAGATGGTGGCGGCCAGCGTTGACTGCGCAAGCAGTCTGTAGCGGCGAACCTTGAGACTGGACATCGGCGAGGGCCGTCCGTTTCTCGAGCGGCCCCGAGGTGGTTGCCCGAAGAATCGACGCTCTGATGAAGGTTCGCGCTCATTGGGCCCCTGAAGCAGTGGTTTCTCATCGAAGCCCCGCTGAAATCCTGCCCAGATTCTTCCGCTGTAGCAGACGTCGTCACAGGCCGCTCGAAAACGGACCCCTCGCCGATGTCTTGCAGGGCGATTGGATTCCCGCCTGCGCGGGAATGACGATGCCCGCCCGCGGGAATGACGGGCGCTCGCTACTTCAGCCCGAGCACGTCCTGCATGTCGTAGAGCCCTGCACCTTTCGCAGCGACGAACTTCGCCGCGCGCATGGCGCCCTGCGCATACGTGGCGCGGCTGGCGGAGCGATGCGTGATCTCGATGCGCTCGCCCGGGCCGGCGAAGAAGACCGTATGGTCGCCCACGATGTCCCCGGCGCGGGCGACGGAAAAGCCGATCGTCCCCGGCTTGCGCTCGCCGGTCACGCCGTGGCGCGCGAACACGCCGTCCTTGCCGAGCGTCGTGCCGCGCGCCTGCGCCGCGACCTCGCCCAGCTTGAGCGCGGTGCCGGATGGCGCATCCACCTTGAGCTTGTGGTGCATCTCGAACACTTCGACGTCGTAGTCGGGGCCGAGCGCCTTCGCGGCCATCTCGACGAGCTTGAGCGTCACGTTGACGCCGATGCTCATGTTGGGCGCCATCACGATGGCGATCTCGCGCGCAGCGGCGCGGATCTCGTCGAGCTGCGCGGGCTGGAAGCCTGTCGTGCCGATCACCATCGCGCGGCGCGCGGCGCGGCAGGCGCGCAGGTGCGCGAGCGTGCCTTCGGGGCGCGTGAAATCGACCAGCACGTCGCTCGCCTGCAGCGCGCCCGCCGGATCGGTGCCCACGATGGTGCCGCGGGCGTTGGCCACCACATCCCCGGCATCGCGCCCGGCCATGCGGCTGCCGGCCACGTCGAGCGCCGCGCCGAGCACCACGCCTTGCGTCGACGTGGCCGCCTCCAGCAGCGCGAGCCCCATGCGCCCGCCGGCGCCGGCGACCGCGACGCGCACCGCGTTCATTTGGCGGGCGGCGTCGGGGCCTGGCCCACGGGCGGCGTCGAGCCCTGGCCCACGGGCGATGTCGAGGCCTGGCCCACGGGCGGCGGCGCGGGCGGATGCGCGTCGCCCTGGATGGACGCGACCTTGTCGTTCTCGAAGAAGATCGAGAGGAGCTTGCGGTCCTGCGCCCTGCCGTTCTTCTCCGAGCTGAAGTAGTAGTCCCACCGGTTGGCGTGGAACACGTCCGCGAGCAGCGGCGTGCCGAGGATCTGCCGCACCTCGGCCTTCGTCATGCCCGGCTTCACGCGCGCGAGCAAGTCGGAGGTCACGAAGTTGCCCTGCTGGACGTCCATCTTGTAGACGAGGCGGCCGCAGCCCGAGAGGGCGAGCGACGCGAGCAACACTATGAGGAGGCGCATGGAGGAGCCGGCGATCGATTAGCCGGGCATTATATCAATGCGCCCTGTATGATTTCCCTCGATCCGTACCGCTTCGCCCCATGAGCGATCCCAAGGAACTCAAGAGCACCGGGCTCAAGGTGACGGTCCCGCGCCTCAAGGTGCTCGACCTCTTCCAGCACAGCCCCGACCGGCACCTCACCGCGGAGGACGTCTACCGCAAGCTGCTGGAGGAGCACTCCGACGTCGGGCTGGCCACGGTCTATCGCGTGCTCACGCAGTTCGAGCAGGCCGGCCTGCTCGTGCGCCACCACTTCGAGGGCGGCAAGGCGGTCTACGAGCTGAACGAGGGCGGCCACCACGACCACCTCGTGTGCCTCCAGTGCGGGCGCGTCGAGGAGTTCTACGATTCGGAGATCGAGAAGCGCCAGCAGAAGGTCGCGCGCGACCGCGGCTTCCAGATCCACGACCACCAGCTCTACCTCTACGCCGATTGCATCAAGGCGCAGTGCCCGCACCGCCCGCGCGAGTGAGGACGTGAAGGACACGCTCGTCCCCGGCCTCGAGGCCACCTTCCGCTACCGCGTGCCGCCTTCCAGGACCGTGCCGCGCATCTACGACGACGCGCCGGATTT
>DASTGG010000085.1:0-6750 GCA_035719385.1 Usitatibacter sp. | reverse complement strand
CGTCGAGCCACACCGCACCCGAGGTGACGCGCTGCTCGCCCGCTATCGAGTTGAAGAGCGTCGTCTTGCCCGCGCCATTCGGCCCGATGATCGCGCGCCGCTCGCCGCGCGCCACCTCGAGCGAGACGCCGTCCACGGCCGCGAGCGCGCCGAACGTCACGCGCACATCGGAGAGCCGCAGCATCGCCTCGCCCAATCGCGCGCCTCCTAGCCCTTGATGCCCTGGAAGGTGCGCGAGTACGGCGGCTGCTTCATGTACTGGTCCGGCTTGTAGGACCAGAACTGCGACACGTTCTGGTACACCTCGAGCGGCACGTTCCAGTACTTGCCGTCGGGGCGGCGCTTCACCTCGCGGATGAAGACGTCGTAGATCGGGTTGCCGTAGTCGTCCAGGCGCACCGGGCGGCCCAGCGGCGAATCGTTCAGCACCACCTTGCGCACCGCCGCGAGGAATTGCGGGCGGTCCTCGACCTTGCCGCCGACGGCCTTGAGCGCCTCGGCGAGCCACATCGCGCCCGAGTACATCGAGAATCCGTAGAGCGACGGCAGGTGCTTGAAGGCCTTCTCGTACTCGTCCACGAACTTCCGCGTCGCCGGGGAATCGCTGCCCTCGCAGAAGTGCGCGGCCGAGAGGATGCCGTCGCTCTCCGAGCCGAGCGTGCGGATGATCGACTGGTCGGTGAGGTTCATCGAGCCGGACAGCGGGATCTTGCCCTTCAGCCCGAAGTTCGCGTACTGCTGGATGAAGCGGTTGCCGTCCGCGCCCGTTTCCATCGCGTAGACGATATCGGGATTGGCGCCCTGGATCTGCGCGAGGTAGGGGCTGAAATCCTGCGTGTTCAGCGGATGCCAGTACTGCGCGAGGACCTTGCCGCCCAGCTCGGTGAACACCTGCACGAAGCCGCCGCACTGCTCGTGGCCGAAGGTGTAGTCCTGCGAGACGGTGACCACCTTGCGGATGTTCTTCTTCTTGAAGAGCCAGTCGGCGAGCGGCCGGGGGTTCTGGCTGGCGGCGTAGCCGGCGATGCGCACGACGTTCGGGATGCGCTTGCGCTGCGTGAGGTCGTCGGCCGCGATGATCGGGATGAAGTAGGGGACGCCGTTGCCCTTCACGTATTCGGCCACGGCGAGCCCGGTGTTGGCGAGCAGGTCGCCGATCAGCATGTGCACGTTGCCCTGCTCGACCAGCCGCCGCGCCTTCTGCAGCGCCGTATCCGGGTTCGACGCGTCGTCCTCGACCGTGACCTGCACCTCGCGGCCGGCGATCTTGCGGCCGTGCTGGTCCCAGTAGAAGTTGAACGCTTCCACCATCTCCTTGCCGCCCGAGGCGACGACCCCGGTGAGCGGCGCGAGCACGCCGATCCGGATGGGGCCCGCCTGCGCGCGCGCGCCGGAAAGATACGCGGGCCCGCTCGCGGCGATCGCGGCGGCGCCCGTGGCCTTGATGAAGTTGCGACGATCCATGCGGCCTCCTGGTGTGTGGAGCTACGTTCGCCCGCGGCGCCGCGCGAGCAGCGCGTTCACGCGCCCGAGCAGCCCCGAGGGCGCGAAGATCATGGTGAAGATGAACAGCAGCCCGAGCGCCATCATCCAGCGTTCGGTGTACGCCGAGACGAGGTTCTCGAGCGCGATGATGATGGCCGAGCCCGCGAGCCCGCCGAAGAGCGTGCCGACGCCGCCGACGATCGCCATGAGCAATCCCTCCACGGACTGCGCGAGGCCCACGGTCGAGGGACTGACGAAGCTGTTGAAGAAGGCGTAGAGCGCCCCGGCGAGGCCCGCGAAGAAGCCGGACACGGTGAAGGCCACGAAGAGGTGCAGCGATACGTCGTAGCCCAGCGCGCGCATCCGCGCCTCGTTCTCGCGCAAGCCGGCGAGCGTGAGGCCGAAAGGCGAGCGCACGAAGCGCCACATCGCGAGCGTCATCGCGGTGGTGGCGCCGAGGATGAAGTAATAGAGCGCCTTCGGGTCGGCGAGCCAGCCGGGTCGCACGTTGCCGCGCAGCCCGTTCTCGCCGCCCGTGACCGAGGTCCAGCGCAGGCAGATTCCCCACACGATCATGCCGAGCGCGAGCGTGAGCAGCAGGAAGTACACGCCCGAGGTCCGCACGGCGAGGAGGGCGAAGATCATCGCGGTGGCGGTCGCCGCCGCCACGCCGAGCGCCACGCCGATCCAGGGGTTGCCGTCCGCGACGGTCACGTAGTACAGCACCACATATGTCGACACGCCGAAGATCGCGCCGTGGCAGAGCGGCGTGCGGCCGGCGAAGCCCGCGAGGATGTCGATCGACATGGCGAGCGTCGCGAAGATGAGCACCTCGGTGGCGATCGTGGTCGGATAGCCCGGGACCACGAAGGGCACCGCCGCGAGCACCGCGAGCAGGACCAGCGCGATGGTGGCCTTCGTCGAGCCCTTCATGCCGCCCGCCCGAAGAGTCCCAGCGGCCGGAAGGCGAGCAGCAGCGCCATGGGGCCGAAGATCACGAAGTACGCCAGCTCGGGAAACCACACCTGCCCATACGTCGCGAGCATGGCGACGAAGAGGCTGCCGACGGCGGCGCCCCACAGGCTGCCGCGCCCGCCGATGATCACGACGGCGAGGCTGAAGACGAGGATTTCCGAATCCGCCGTGGGATAGAGCGAGAGGAAGGCGCCGCCGAGCGCGCCGCCCATGCCCGCGAGCGCGGCGCCGAGCATGAACGTGTAGACGAACACCCGCTTGATGTCGATGCCGATCGCCTCGACCGTCTCCGCGTCGTCCACGCCGGCGCGGATGAGCGCGCCCAGGCGCGTGCGGTTCACGAGGAGCCAGAGCAGGATGAAGACCACGATGCCGACCACGAGCACGAAGAGGCGATAGCGCGGATAGGTCACGCCGGCGACGCTCGCGGCGCCGCGAAGCACGTCCGGCATGGGCACCGTGAACGTGTCGCCGCCCCAGATGACCAGCGCGAGGTCGTTCATGAAGAGCGCGATGCCGAGCGTGAGCAGCACCTGGCGCAGCTCGAAGCCCTTCACGAAGCCGAGCAGGAAGCGGTCGATGAGGAAGCCGGCCAGCGCGATCGCGACGGCGGCCGCGCCGATGGCGAGCGCGAAGCTCGCGGATCTCGAGGCGACCGAGAGCGCCACGTAGCCGCCCATGAGGTACAGCGCGCCATGGGCGAGGTTCACGATGCGCATGAGGCCGAAGATCAGCGTGAAGCCGCTGGCGACGAGGAAGAGCAGGGCGGCGAAGGTGAGCCCGTTCAGGGCCTGCACCACCGCGAGCGTCATGCGGCCGCGCTCTCGGCGCCGGCGAGCAGCGCGGCGCACGCCTCGTCGGAGCTCATGACGAACCCGAACGCGGTGCGGATGCAGGCGAGCGCCGCCTCGTGCAGCGCCGCGCCGTCCATCGTGTCCACGCAGTCCTCGATCACGACCACGGCGTAATCGCGCGAGCACGCCGCCGTGACGGTCGAGAGCACGCAGCTGTTGGTGTTCACGCCCGTGACGAGGAGCGTGTTGATGCCGTGCGCGCGCAGGGTGAAGTCCAGGTCCGTGCCGACGAAGCAGTCGTAGCGCTTCTTGGTATCCACGATCCGGTCGCCCGCGCGCAGGACCTCGGGCATCACGGTCACGCCCGGCATGCCCTCGAGGTTGTGCGCCAGGACGTTGCGCCGCGGATTGTCCGGGTTCTCGGCGCGAGTGCGCCAGAAGGGATTGCAGCGGATCTCCGCCGCGTCGCGGTATTGCGTGAGGAGATGGATCACCGGCACGCGCGCGGCGCGGCAGCGATCGAGGAACCGGCGGTTGGCCGCGACAACCTGCGCCGCCTTGTCCGCGGCGAGCGGCATCGTGGCCACGCGCGGGTCCAGGTGGCCGCGATGCAGGTCGATCGCGATCACGGCGGCCTTCACCTCGTCCACGCCCAGGTTCATCATCGTCCCCTCGTCCGCGGCGAACGGCGTAGATAATACCGGCTCGCGCGCCGCAGGGGCGCTTTTCCACGAGAAGGAAACGACCATGGCAGACACCGGGAAACTTTTACTGCGGCTGGCGCTGGGCGTGCTGATCCTGTTGCACGGCATCGCCAAGGTGATGAGCGGGCCCGCCTTCATACTCGGCACCGTCGAGAAGGCCGGCTTGCCGCAGCCCTTCGGCTACCTCGTGTATGTCGGCGAGGTCCTGGCGCCCTTGCTGGTGATCGTGGGCTTCTGGACGCGGCCTGCGGCGCTCGTCATCGCGATCAACATGCTGGTCGCGATATACCTCGTGCACGTGCCGCAGCTGCTGCAGCTCAGCAAGACGGGCGGGTGGGCGCTCGAGCTGCAGGGCATGTATCTCTTCACGGCGATTTCGATCGCGCTGCTCGGGGCGGGCCGCTACAGCGTGGGCGGCGCCACCGGCCGCTGGAACTGAGGCGCGCCGCCGCGCACGCGATGCACCACCACCTGCGGTCCTCGCCGGAGACGGTCCACTGGGGCTGGTTCGACGCCGCGCTGCCGCACGTGCTCACGATCGACAGCGGCGACCGCGTGACCATCGAGAGCCTTTCGGGCGGGCCGGCGAACCTGCCCGGCGAGGGCTTCCACGTGCCTCCCGAGCTGCTGGACGTGCATGCGCGGTCCGAGCGCCGGATGCCGGGCCACATGCTCACGGGACCCGTGGGCGTGCGCGGCGCCCGGCCCGGCGACGTGCTGGAGATCCGCATCGTCGAGGTCGCGCTGCGGCAGGACTGGGGCTACACCTACGTGCGGCCGCTCGCCGGGGCGCTTCCCAACGACGTGGAGGCTTTCGAGCAGATCGTCACCCGGCTGGACCGCGAGGCGAACGTGGGCCGCCTGCCGTGGGGCCTGGAGATTGCCTTGCGCCCGTTCTTCGGCGTCATGGGCGTGGCGCCGCCGCGCGCCTGGGGCGCGATCTCCTCGATCCAGCCGCGGGCGCACGGCGGCAACCTCGACAACAAGGAGCTGGTCCCCGGCTCGACGCTGTACCTGCCGGTCTTCAACGAGGGCGCGGGCTTCTCGGTGGGCGACGGCCATGCGGCGCAGGGCGATGGCGAGGTGTGCACGACCGCGATCGAAACGGCGCTCACGGGCACCTTCGAGATCCATGTCCGCCGGGACCTGCCGCTGGACTTTCCGGCCGCGGAGACGCCCGGGCATCTCATCACCATGGGCATGGACCCCGACCTGGACACGGCGGCGAAGGACGCGCTGCGACGCATGATCGACCGCGTCGTGCGCGAGACGGCCCTGTCGCGACATCGCGCCTTCATGCTGATGAGCCTCGTGGCGGACGTGCGCGTGACGCAGCTGGTCAACGAGCACAAGGGCATCCACGTGATGATGCCGAGGACCGCGCTGCGCAAGGCCGCGTAGCCGCGGCGCGGCTCAGTCGCGAAGCATCTCCACGACCTGCGCGCTCGTGCGCACGCGCGCCATGCGCGGGAAGATCCGCCGCATCAGCTGGTCGTGGTTGTCCCCCTCGGGCGACGTGCACGCATCGGAGACGATCACCAGGTTGTAGTCGAGGTCGCGCGCGGCGAATGCGGTCGCGGCGATGCCGACGTCGGTCGAGCCGCCCATGAGCACGATCGTGTCCGCCTTGCGCGTGCGCAGCGCGAGGTCGAGATAGGTGCCGTGGAACGCGCTCCAGCGGTGCTTGGGAACGAGATGGTCGCCGTCCCGTGGGGCGAGGGCCTCGACGATGCGCGTGCCGGCCGTTCCACCCGTGAGCAGCGGCTCGTGGGCGTGCGGGTCGGCCGGATCGATCGGGCGCAGCCGGTTGTCGGTGTCGCGCAGCGTGCGCGCGCTGGTGGCGCGGTCGGCGCGATGGTCGGCCTGCGCATACGCGATCATCGCGCCGCGCCGGCGGGCCGCTTCGAGGATGCGCGCGGCGTTGGCCACGACCGGCGCGAATCGCGCGCGCGAGGCGGCATCCTTGTTCACGTGGCCTTCGAGCAGGTCGAAGACGAGGATGCAGGTTTTCGCGGGGTCGAGCTTTTCGCGCAACGGCGCCGCCCGGGATGACGCGCTCACTCGGCGCTGAGCTTCGCGTCCTTGATGACCTTCGCCCACTTGTCGTGCTCCCTCTTCATGAGCGCGCCGAGATCGGCGGGCGTCATGGCATCGGGCTCGACGCCCTGGCCGTGGAGCTTCTCCTTGATCTCGGGCGACTCGACGATGGCCGAGATCTCCCTGTTCAGCTTGGCCACGATGTCGGCGGGCGTGCCGGCCGGCGCGACGAAGGAGTACCACGTCGTCACCTCGTAGCCCGGCACGGTGTCCTTGATGGGCGGCACGTCGGGCAGCGAGGGCGACTTCTTCGCGCTCGACACGCCGAGCGCGCGCATCCTGCCCGCCTGGATGTGGGGCAGCATCGAGGGCAGGGCGTTGAACATGAACTGCACGTTGCCCGCGAGGAGGTCCGTGGTGCCGGGCGCGCTGCCCTTGTACGGGATCTGCACCGCGTCGATGCCGGTCATGAAGTTGAACATGGAGCCGGCGAGCCCCTGGGTGGTCGCCTGCCCGAGCGAGGCGTAGTTGAGCGATCCGGGCTTCGAGCGCGCGAGCGCGATGAACTCCTGCACGCTCTTCGCCGGCACGCCGGGGTGCACGACGAGGACCAGCGGCGTGAAGCCGATCATCGCCACCGGCGTGAAGTCCTTGAAGATGTCGTAGGGATGCGTGCGCATGAGCGACGGCGTCATGACGAACACCGGCGTGGCGAGTCCCAGCGTGTAGCCGTCCTTGTCGGCGCGCGCCACGGT